>JAAYNQ010000049.1 GCA_012520725.1 Syntrophomonadaceae bacterium
AAGAATGGATACCGCACAGAGATGACTGGCTTGCGGCAACACCATGAAATTTACCTTGGTGACCCGCGCAAGATTGCGCCTGAGAAGTTAAAAACAGTAATACGGCATCCAATTGTGAGTTTATAACCTGTAAACTCAAATCAATAAGAAACATGGCTTCGAGCATTTTAGCATTGACATAAGAGCAGAAAAGTTAAACTATGATAATTGGCTATAAAGATACTTTTTCATCAATAATCCGTTTTAATTCTAAAATGGTGATAAACATGGGTAATGCTAATCCAATTCTTTTTGATCAACATAGATAGAAAAGGTCGCCCAGCTTATCCCACGGAAGAGGAGGGCTAAATATAGACAGCAATCTGCTGAATCTAAATAAATCTTTTGATATCTTTTCTCTTTTTCGCCCCAAGCAGCAACTCCAACTAGGACAGTGGTATTAAACAAAGATATGTTGGTGGCAGGACGGGTATACTTCCATCTGATAGAAAGCCAGCGGGATAGCTTCTTGTAAATCTCTACGCAGGTTAAATAGAATAGGCGCTAAACTCCCTACACATATTTTTCATAATCCATTGCCCCGTAAAATACACGCATAACGATCACGGTTTTATTTTCTTCATCAACAGAGTAGAGCACAACATATTTATGAATGACCAATCTCCGATATCCTTTATATCTTAATATTTCATTGTGCGAGTATTCACAGCGATAGGGAAAGTTACATAAAGATAGAATTGCCTTTTCAATATCATCCAGGAGATTATCTGCTGCTTGTGATGCAAGCAGGTTGTTGTAAATGTAATAATAAATCTCATCTAAATCATGCGTAGCGGCTGGTGTTATTTTAAGATGAAACTTATCTTCCATATTTTGTCCTCAGCTTGGCAAGCACTTCCTGTCCATCTAACAATTCACCGTCTTGAACTTGTTTTTCTGCCAGAGCCAGTTTCTTATACACATCGGCAAGAGCCATCTTACGCTCGTAGGTTTCGATGCTCATTACTACCAGGTCGCCATATCCATTTTTGGTGATAAATATCGGTTCATCTTTACTGTGGCATAATTCTGATATCTCGTTTGTATTGCGTAAATCCGTTATTGGTCTTATTTGCGGCATTATAACCACCTCACATTTATTATGCCATAATAATAGCATAATTATGTACATGACGCAAGGTGAACCAAAACCTTCAAACGAAAATACTTACTGGGGATTTGCCCAATGTTCCTAATCGCCAAATATTTGTAGAGGCGGTCTTTGACCGTGCTCGGACATAGCCCAAAATTATCATACCCGGTTATGATCCCTGATCATGGCCGGATAAAACGAATGATTATGGCCTAGGTTCCAAATACTACCCTTAATGAGGGAGGATTTCTATGCCTGAATTATTAAGCAATGAAGCCAAATTATATTATGATGTGAGGGGTGAAGGTTTTCCCATTATTTTTACCCATGGTGCTTCTTGGAATCACCTGCAGTGGAAAAAACAAGTAGAATTTTTTAAAGATAAATTTAAGGTTATTACCTGGGATGTTCGTGGACACGGATACTCAACTTTGCCTGATGGCCCAGTTAACTCGGAAGATTTCAGTTCTGATCTTATAGCCTTGATGGATCATTTAAAGCTAGATAAAGCAATTCTATGCGGGCTTTCTATGGGAGGACACATTTCACTGCAAACGGCTATCAGATATCCTGAACGGGTTAAATCCCTTATTTTAATCGGTACCCCCTGCAGTAATACTCTTAACTTATATGAAAAAGTATTTGTTCCCATTAACCGGTTTAGCAGCAAAATTATTTCCATGCAACTCAGCGCCAAGCTACAAGCAAAAATGCTATCCCAATTTAATCGGGAAAACTATGACTATATAATAAGTGCATTTTCCATGATTAGTAAAGACAACTGGATTCGTGTTTGGGATGCTGTAACCAGAATGGAAAGCAAGCATAATCTTCATCAAGTTAAATGTCCTACTTTGCTTCTAATTGGTGACCATGATACGCTGACCAGAAGACACCAGCCCTACATGCATGACCGTATTCATAACTCAACTCTAAGAACCATTAATAATGCTCACCATGGTACCAACCTGGATAATCCAAGAGCAGTGAATGAAGAAATCATGAATTTTATTAACTGAAATCCGGAACCATAACCCAGGATCCGCGGTTCAAAACCGGACTCAAAACATACTTAGTAAGTCCGGGGGCAAAAGCCGCCGTATCCTGGAAGATGCAGATGTAGCAGGATTAAAGCCGCTAACCGTCGTCCCGTTTACTGAGAGGCTTGCTAAATCGGCGTTGTCGCTCGGTACATAATTGTCCACAATCGTCACTGTCAGCGTTGCCGTGGCTCCTGTGTTGAAGGTGAACGAGATAAGATGAAAGATAACAGTAACTCGGCATCCAATTGTGAGTTTATTACCTGTTAACTCAAATCAATAAAAATATGGCTTCGAGCATTTTAGCATTGACATATGAGCAGAAAAGTTCAACTATGATAATTGGATATAAAGATACTTTTTCATCAATAATCCGTTTTAATTCTAAAAAGGGTGATAAACATGGGTAATGGTAATCCAATTCTTTTTGACCAACATAGATAGAAAAGGTCGCCCAGCTTATCCCACGGAAGAGGAGGGTTAAATATGAACAGCAATGGGTCCGCCAGCAGAAAAACCATGTTGAAAAGACCGGCTTGCAAAGTTGCCCTAGTAGGGGTCATTATAGTTGTTATACTGGCAATGGTACTAGTTTTTAATCAGTTTCAGGGCTATAGCATCTACCAGCATCCTCAACATTTACTAGGAACAGAGCAATTGAAGGAAGCAGCCAAGATAATCATTAACGACCAAATTAACGGCAAGCTATATGTTATTAATGATGGGCCTGAGATGGCTCAGGTAACAGCCATTATTGAGGAGATGCAGATCACCCGGAAAGAGATCAGCAAAGACCGGAGTGGGAGATCGCAGAGCCGTTATAGCATTTCTTATTATGATGATTTAAATAGCAGTATATCTGAATACCGTTGCACTGTTCACCTTGCTCCGGTATGGACGGACAATAATGTAAAACCCAGCTACAAATATGAACTGATTAACGAAAAGGACATTCTTAAACAGCTGGACGATTTGTTGAACAACACCAAAGTTGCCTATGATGTGCAAACCTTAATAAAAAACAAAACTCCCTACATCGGTAACAACTCCAAGGTTGCTGCCCTTATAAACGCTTTGCCCCTGCCCGAGGGGGTTACCCGCAATTCTATTCAGCTAAATACCAGCCAAATTCCTTATGGGGTAACGATCGAATATATACTTAACGATGACTCCATGCGGGTAGAGGAAGAACAGTTTTTAAGGAACTCGCTTTTACTTTTTGCCCTTATTGACAATGCTGACCTGGTGACCCATATAGGATACTGGAATGCTAAAGAGCTTTCCTCCCTTCCTTTTAGATTTAGTTATACTCGCGCTGACGCCGAAAAGATGGTCGGGGGTGATCTGCGGCAATTCGCGGATAATCATGAAAAGCTGGCAGAATTAATACAAATGACTCAATTTTCCATGGAAGATGAAACAAGCAATACCAAGGAAGAATCCCCCACCGACTTAAGTAATTAAATGGTACTGCAACTAATAAATTAGCAGACATGGTTTAGCAAGGGATGGCATTACGTATCAAACTAAATACCTTATACAAGGAGTGCATATCTACGCCTGATTCAATAAGTATAAAATTATTACTGATTTATTTCATTGTTGTCAATATCATTTGCCTGACTCTTTTCGGCCTGGATAAACAGCGTGCAAAAAGAGGTACCTGGAGGGTCCGAGAGCGTGATTTATTCTTGGCGGCCATCGTTGGCGGTTCCCTGGGTGCTTGGTTGGGAATGTACCTATTCCGCCATAAGACCCAAAATTGGAAATTCAAATTTGGCATTCCGCTGATTATCCTACTGCAGCTTAGCCTGGTGATTTATTTAAACCTATAAGGGGGAAGCAAAAAACACGTTAAACTCTATCCAAGGGAGAAGTTGGGGAAGGAGGGAGAGTATGAATTTCATAGGTAATATTATTTGGCTTCTGATCGGTGGTATTATAGCTGCTATTTTATGGGCTTTATCCGGTCTGCTTTTGTGTTTAACCATTATAGGTATACCTTTTGGCCTACAGTGTTTTAAGATCGCTGGTTTTGTATTATGGCCTTTCGGAAAGGAAATAGAACTCGGCCATTTTGGGGCCGGTGGGCTGATCTTCAATATCATCTGGCTTATTGTTTTTGGCTGGGAGTTTGCTGTAACTCATGTTATTATTGGGTTAATTTTCTGTATAACCATCATCGGTATACCATTCGGAATCCAGCACTTCAAATTTGCAAAATTGGGGCTTATACCTTTTGGAGCCAGAATAATCAGTCATTCCAGTATTGCTAATTAAATTACTATCATACTTTAAGAAAAACTCAGGTGGATACCCCTGTTGATCAATAACAAGAATCGCAGAAGCACGTTCCTTCTTCACAAAGGTATTCTTACGACTATATACATTAAGAACAGATGTTTGTTACAATAAATGGTAGAGTTGTAGGGGAAACCCCTGATTGTGATCGGCATGAGGGGGTGATAATGTGAATGTATATGAAGTTATTTTATTTGTAACTGTCATATTGTTTACATTGGCTCTCATAGTGAAATAGAGCCGAACATCCCATAAGGGAAAGTCGACTCTATCACCTGCAAGATATTCTTGTCGGTCGCTATTGGGGTTGCCAGCTCCCCTGCAGCTCCTAATTAGTTTATATCACAATATGTGGAATATGACAACAGCACCCGCGCCTATGATCTACTAAACAGGAACTATTTAGAAATATATAAAAACGAAAAAGTATGATCTTTATATGGTATTGAGATCGGAGGGACACTATGAAAAAAGTAAAAATAACTGTTATGAAGACAGCGTGCTATAAAGACTTAATTGAGAAATATGAAAATCCAATCACACATGCTTGCGATATGGTTGAGGGCCAAGTGTATATTGCTAATGGCTGGCAAAAGCCCAAGGGCTTTTGTGATAGCGCTTGGGACAGTGTATCCCCATTTGTGATGACTCTTGCTCATGGTGGTGAGAATTTTTATGATGGTTGGATGAAGAATAAGAAGTCGGCTATGATTTCTTGCAATGATGGATTCCGGCCGGTTAGCTTTCTATTAGAGACGATGGACGAGGATGCGGAGGGAGCAAAGGAGGAGGCACTATCATGGTAATAGATGTTCATAGCCACCTGGGAGACATATTGAACTATAATGGCGGACAGCTGATCTACCGCAAGAATGTGGTCATGGAGAAGATGTGGGATCCGCAGACCACTAATGAAAACCAACTCAACCGTTCCCTGGGGCTGGGTGCCCTGGCCTATGCGATTACAGAACACTGGGCGACCAAAGCGCAGCGAGCCCGCAACTTTACAGCTTCCCTGGAAAACATGCAGCGTTCCCTGGATGAGGCCTCGGTGGATTACACGGTTTGCTTGCCTATCGCACCTTATGTTACTTTTGACGATTTAGCCAGGGCACGGCAGCAGGAGCCCCGCATCCTGCCCTTTACCAGTGTGGATTTTACCTGCGAACATGATATCGCGGCTCAATTGGCAGAGGATAGGGAAAGAGGAGCGTTAGGGCTGAAGCTGCATCCTATTATTCAATCCACTAGATTGGATGACCCTCGCACCCGGGAAGCCCTACGTGCCTGTTCTGACTTGAAGCTGCCGGTCCTTATCCATGGCGGGGTTTCCAACTACTATATGGGTAAGGAAAAATCCCGTAACATTCCAACCAACGGGCGTATAGCCTATATTGAAAATGCTATCCGCGATTTTCCGGCCGTGAACTTTATCGTGGGCCATGCCGGATTGTTTCAGGTCAAAGAGGTATGCCGCCGGTTGAAGGGTCTGTCCAATGTTTGGGTGGACACCAGTTTCCAGTCTCCCGAGGCTATTGTCAAACTTATCAAGGTTTTTGGGGAAGACAAGGTCATGTATGCTTCCGACTGGCCCTTTG
>JAAYNQ010000050.1 GCA_012520725.1 Syntrophomonadaceae bacterium
AGGGAAGGTCTTCGACCTCCCGCCCGTGCTTGCTACTGTATTTTGGGGAGTGAACAGTCTCGGGCGACAGGTGGCCCTACTACAAATGAATAGGACTGGTTACAAATATTCAGGCCTTTTTGAGGGGGGCCTGATTCTTTATTATAAGACCGGTAACGCATGATTCATGGGCTATGGGAAACAATAACTATAGTACAAAGGAGGAGATGAGAATGAAACTGCGTCATATGAGACAGATGCCAGTTTATTTAAAAAATAGCGCTGAAGTAGTAGGTAAAGTTATCAAAGCTGTAATCGGAGATGACTTCCAACTGAGCTATATAGTAATAGAGAGGGAAGGTAATCCGCCTGGCATGATATTGAGCCAGGATCTATATCTGGGTGAAGAGATGTTGTGGATTAGAGATACAAATTGTATTAAATCCTATCTGCATGGGGAAGAATTATCAATATATGAAAAGAAACTGGGTGACATGGTATTTGACAACAAGGGGCGTGAGTTAGGCAACATAAGCGACTTTATACTCTCGCCCCAGGAAAAGAAGGTTTCCGGAGTGGAAGTGTGCTCAGGAGCCATTGGAGATTTGTTGCATGGTCGCAAAGAACTAGAGCTGGAGCAGATTTACTGGACCAGTAATGAGAGTGCAATGGTCGATAGTGAAGGGAGAGAAAGCAGGTGGTGAATAAGTGTCCGGTTTGTGGAGGCTTACAGGTGGGGAAAGTAGGAAGTGACCAGTATTATTGCTGGAATTGCTACTTGGAATTCAATTATCAACAGGGAAGACTGAATCTTTATGAAGTTGCGGAAGATGGTTCCTTGTTGGCGGTGGAGGCGTCTTCTCAGATATTATAGAAACATGGAGGTGATATCATTGAAGGATATGTTGAGTGCAGTATTATTGGGAGCAGTAGTGGGAGCAGCTGCCACCATGTTTTATTTTAATCATGAACAAGAATTAAGCGCTGCTGGTCGTAACTTAAAGGAAAATGGAAAACATGCTATTAACTTCTTGAGCAGCCTGGGCCAGGATATTGAGGAATCAGTGATGAGGAAGGGTTGAACTTGAAGACAGAATCCAGCCACTGGTATCGTTACTTGCTTTTTATCGGGGTGGCTTTAGCTGCCTCTTATTTTTTTTACCTGCTGCGGGAGGTATTGTTAACCTTTGCCTGGGGCGGTATTTTAGCTTATCTGCTATATCATCCAATAAATTTTTTACAGAAAAAAGGGCTAAAACGCTTGTATTCCATATTGCTGCTATACCTGATAGTATTGAGTGTTTTGGGCTTGGTTTTATACTGGGGAGTTCCCCGTTTGATCAATGAAGCCGGACATCTGCTGGAAATGTACCCTCAGATGGAAGCAAAAGCGGAACAAATTGCAGAAGAAATAGATGGTTATTATAAACCACCTCAGATTGACAAAATGATAGACTCCAATATCAACAAGATTGAGTCAAGCGTATTTAAAGCTTTGGAAAGATTCATTGAAGGTATCTATAGCTTTTTCAATAAAATATTTATTCTGCTTTTATCTCCTATCTTAGCCTTCTATATTCTAATGGATTGGGATAAAATTCGAGAGTGGCTGCTCAACCTTTTTTCTCCTGCTTTTAGGCGGGAGGTACAGGCTTTGGCGGCAGATATAGACCGGGTCTTAATTGAAGGGATAAAGGGGAGTATTCTAATAGCCGTGGTGGTAGGCACCCTGGTAGGTTTATCCGCATTGATTCTGGGGGTTAAGTTTCCCCTGGTGATTGGCCTGCTGGCTGGGGTAACCAACCTGATTCCCTTTTTTGGTGCCTTTATTGGAGCCATACCAGCGGTATTAATCGCTTACTCCGAATCCTGGCTTTTGGCAGTATATCAAACTATAGCCATAGTGGTCATACAGCAGATCGAAAGCAATATCATTACCCCCCGGATTCTAGGAGGCAAATTGGGTTTGCATCCTCTATTTATCATTTTTGCTCTGCTGGCTGGAGGCAATCTTTATGGCATATGGGGGATATTGTTTGCGGTTCCAGTTGCTGCTATGATTAAAGTAAGCATTACTTGGCTTTATTTGCGCTACGCATCATAATGATAATTGCGAAAATAGAGCCTAAAAAGTTGACACCGGTGTTTTTATACCAGAAAATAGATAAGAAAAGTATCGCAGGTAAAAAGAGGAGGCCTGGTCGTGAGAAATAGTGCAGAAATAAGGAAAGCATTCCTAGATTATTTCGAAAAGAAGGGGCATACGGTTGTATCTAGTTCTTCATTGGTTCCAGTGAATGACCCTACTTTGTTATTTACCAATGCTGGGATGAACCAGTTTAAAGATGTTTTTTTAGGCATAGATAAACGTAGTTATAGCAGGGCGGCTACGTCCCAAAAATGCGTGCGGGCAGGTGGAAAGCACAATGACTTGGATACCGTGGGAAGGACTGCCCGGCACCATACATTTTTCGAGATGCTGGGCAATTTCTCCTTCGGCGACTATTTTAAGCGTGATGCCATCCAATATGCCTGGGAATTTCTGACCGAGTGGGCTGGTTTACCCAAGGAACGCCTCTGGATAACAGTATTCAGGGATGACGATGAGGCGGAAATACTCTGGCAGGAAGTAGCAGGCGTTGCTCCTGAACGGATACTGCGTATGGATGAGAAGGATAACTTTTGGGCCATGGGCGACACCGGTCCATGTGGACCCTGTAGTGAAATACATTATGACCGGGGTGAAGAGTATGCCTGCCAAGGGCCTGAATGTGCCCTGGGAGTTTGTGACTGTGACCGCTGGTTGGAAGTATGGAATTTGGTCTTCATGCAATATAACCGGGATGAAGAAGGCAATCTACACCCACTTCCCCGTCCCAGTATCGATACCGGTATGGGATTGGAAAGATTGACTTCTCTCCTGCAGGGGGTTAGTAGTAATTTTGATACCGATTTGTTTGTACCCATTATTGAGAGTATAGAAAAATTAACCAGGCTTCAGTATGATTCTGGAGAAAAAGGCTTTCCTTTCCGGGTTATAGCTGACCATAGTCGGGCCTGTACTTTTCTTATCAGTGATGGAGTACTGCCCAGCAATGATGGGCGGGGATATGTTTTAAGGCGTATACTCAGGCGGGCGGTCAGATTTGGACGTTCTTTAGGCATCCAGGAGGCATTCCTGTATAAAAACGTAGATGTAGTTGTAAGTATAATGAAAGATGCCTATCCGGAGCTGTTGGAAAAAAAGGATTTTGTTAAAGAAGTAATCAAAATGGAAGAGGAACGTTTTCTCTTAACCCTTAATGAGGGTTTGAAAAAAGTAGCAGAGATTATTGCCGATATTAGAAATAAAGGCAGCAATATTATCCCTGGTGCGGAGGCATTTATGCTCTATGATACATATGGTTTTCCCCTGGACCTGACCGAAGATGTGGCAGAGGAAAATAGGCTACAGGTTGATACTGAAGGCTTTAACCGGATGATGGAAGAACAACGGGAAAGAGCTCGTCAGGCCAATAAGTCCGCGGGAGCTTTTGCCCAGGAGATCGTTATATCAGAGCTTATGCAAGGGCTAAATGCTGCTTCCACCATTTTTACCGGATATGAAAGGACCCAGGACCAATCCAGTATTATAGCCATAATTAAAGGTGATGTTCTAGTAGAGCAGGCCTCGGATGAAAAGGTCTTGATAGTAACTGCCCAGACTCCTTTCTATGCTGAAAGCGGAGGACAGGTAGCAGATACCGGTTTAATTATAGGCCAGCAAGGCCGGATGCAGGTGGAGAATGTACAAAAAGTTGGGAATATTATTGTTCATGAAGGTAAAATAGATGGTAAGCTTACTAGCGGTGAAACAGTTATTCTACAAATCGATGAAGCCCAAAGAATGGACATCGCTCGTAACCATACCGCTACCCATCTGCTGCATAAGGCTTTAAGGAAGGTTTTGGGTGAACATGCCCAGCAAAAGGGATCCCTGGTGGAGCCTGATCGCTTGCGTTTTGACTTTTCCCATCTAAGTTCTTTATCCGAAGATGAACTGTTACAAATAGAAGAGATAGTAAACCAATACATCCTGGAAGTACATCCGGTTAAGACTCAGCTGACTGGATTGGAAGATGCCCGTGAATTAGGAGCTATAGCTTTATTTGGAGAAAAATATGATGAGCAGGTACGGGTAGTGGAAGTTGATGGAGTAAGCATGGAACTGTGTGGTGGGACCCATGTGAAGAACACCGGCCAGATAGGCAGTTTTAAGATACTGTCCGAGGGCAGTGTGGGATCTGGTCTGCGCCGGATAGAAGCTCTCACTGGGCGCGGAGCCCGGGAGTATATTAACGGCGTAGAGAGGACTTTGAAAACAGCAGCTGCCGCGCTAAAAGTTGCACCAAGCGAAATAGTTCACAAAATAGATAGTATTCAACATTTGGTAAAAGAACAGGATAAAGAGATTGAAAAACTGAAAATAAAATTGTCCCGTAGCTCTAGTCAGGAATTAATCAGCAAAGCTTATGATGTGAAGGGCACCAAGGTTCTGATTGAAATGGTAGAGGCCCAGGATCCCAACACTTTAAGGCAAAATGCGGAAATGCTTAAGGATCAGCTGGGAAGTGGGATAGTGCTTTTGGCCTCGGTGAGTGAGAATAAGGTTTCACTGGTTTCCTTTGTGAGCAAAGATCTGGTGAATCGGGGCCTGCATGCGGGCAATATAGTTGGTACCGCAGCCAAGATAGCCGGCGGCGGAGGTGGCGGACGTCCGGATATGGCTCAGGCCGGCGCCCGGGACCAAAGCAAGCTGGGTGAAGCTCTGGCTGCAGCCCGGGAAATGGTAGAAAAAATACTGGCCTAGACAAAGGAAATTGTAGTATGGGTGTAGAATTCTGCTTCAAAGGAGGTGTGCGGTATATGGCTCAAGGAAGGGGAGAGACCGTAAGTTTTAAAAGAGAAGGGGAAAGCAAAGAACGCATCAAGGAAATTCTGAAGTCGGTCCATAAAGCACTGGAGGAAAAAGGTTATAATCCGGTAAACCAAATGGTAGGGTATATGATTTCAGGGGATCCGGCTTATATTACGAGTCATAATGATGCCCGCAGCCTTATCTGTAAAGTTGACCGGGATGAAATAATGGAAGTGCTGGTCAGAGAGTATCTAAGCCAGGAATAAAGTAATCAACCTTAATCCCTATGTTTAAAACATAGGGATTATATATTTTTAAGTATAGGGAGTACTTTTTATGAGAATAATGGGCATAGATGTAGGTGAAAAAAGAATAGGAATAGCCCTCAGCGATCCATTGAAAATCGTAGCTGGGGGACATTCAGTTCTGGAACGCAGTTCTCTATCCAAAGACCTGGAACATATAAAACAGCTGTGCTCGATTAATGAGGTAGAATTAATTGTAATAGGCCTGCCTCGTAATATGAATGGCAGTATTGGTCCCAAAGCCATAGAAATCCAGGAATTTGCCCAGGCACTGCAAGAATATACCGGTGTTGGCATCGCTTTTGTCGATGAAAGGCTGTCAACGGTAGCTGCTGAGAGAGTGCTTTTGCAGGCGGATATGTCTCGCTCCAAGCGAAAGAAAGTTATTGACAAGCTAGCTGCAGTAAACATACTGCAAAACTATTTAGATGGAGCCAGACAGTAAAGTTTAAACTTTATATGAAAAAGTTATTTGACAAATCCATAGCCAAAATATAGAATTGCTGTAGCTGAAGGAAGAGGTGAAGATATGAGCGATGAAGAGCTTTTAATGGAAGAATACCCTGTGCTGGTACTGGTCGATGAAGAAGGGGCAGAGATGGAGTTTGAGCTGATTGCCGAACTGGATATCGAGGATTGCAAGTACCGGGTTCTGCTGCCATTGGACGATTTCTTTTTTGAAGAAGATGAGGACGATGCCGAAGGAGAACTAGAAGGCGGAGGAGTAGTAATATTTAAAGTCATGTATGACGAGGAAGGAAATGAGTTTCTGGCTGACATAGATGATGATGAAGAATGGGAAATGGTTGCTGATGTATGGCAGGAGCTAGCTGAAAACGAGGAAATATAAATAAGACTTTAAGTTCGAGAATTGAAAAAGATAGTATTCTCTATTTTATATGGGGAATACTATCCTTTTTGTTTTTAAAAATTTCTACAATAAGGTACAATTAATTAGTCAGTTAATAACAATATACATATTATAATTTACAAAATATAGATAGTTTTGGGGGATGGCTTTGTTTAAGGGGAAAGCGGGTATTTATCTAGTTGCCTTGGGGTTGCTGTTGGTAGCTTTATTTGCAGTTATAGCTTATTTTTATCAGCAATTTTATCTATCTGACCGGTTTTTGCCGGGAGTAAGAGTAGCGGGTATAAGTATTCAGGGATGCACCGAGGCGGAAGCTGAAGAACTATTGGAAGACTTCTTTGACCAAGCTTATAATATACCGGTGATTTTTTCTGCCTCAGATTATAGTTATAGTATCAGTATGGGTGATATTACCCAAGAAGTAGATGTAAAACACTTGCTGGAAGAGGTAAAGCAAAAAGAAAGAGAACGGAGTCTAATTTCCAAGCTAAAGAACCTTAAGGGTAAGCATAATTATGACTACCCGGCTCTCATAGACTATGAGCAGGACCAAAAGGAAGACTTGTCCACTATCTGGAACCAGGTGTTGGGAAAGGAAGCCATAGATGCCAAACTGGATATGGATCCAATTCAGGGTTTAATTGTAGTACCAGAAGAAACAGGTAAGATAGTAGATGTGAAGGCTACTTTTGAGCAACTGCCCCAGCAATGGGAAGGATTAGAAGCAGTTAAGGTTCAGATAGTGATGGCAGATCAAAAGCCGGAAGTTGTAGCCCAGGATTTGGAATATATGGGTGAATTGGCTTCTTATGTTACCTGGTATAAAGTGGCAGAAGTAAACAGAACCCATAACCTGACTCAAGCCGCTCAGGCTATCAATGCTTATGTTTTAAGACCCGGAAAAGTGTTTTCCTTTAATAACACTGTCGGTCCCCGTACCCTTAGCACCGGTTTCCGGGACGCCCCGGTTATTGTAGGTAATACCTTGGAACCAGGTATGGGAGGAGGCATATGCCAGGTGTCTTCCACTCTGTATAATGCTTGCCTTTTGGCAGGATTGGAAATAGTTGAAAGATCCAATCACGGCCTGGCAGTATCTTACGTGCCGCTGGGGATGGATGCTACAGTAGCTTATGGCCTTATTGATTATCGTTTCCGGAACAATACGGATTATCCTGTGTACATCAGGTCTCTGGCCGGGGGAGGCAAACTCATGGTTAATATATACGGGCATATGCAATACAAGCAAAATATTAAGACCAGTCACGTAGTAGATGAGATAATCCCTTTTGTCTACCGGGATGAAATAGATACCAAGCTGAAACCAGGGGAGAGCAGGGTGAATCATAAAGGATTTCCGGGTTATGTAGTAAGGTCTTTTCGTACTTACTATAATGAGGCGGGAGAAGTGATAAAAAGCGAATTATTGGCCAAGGATCGGTATAAGCCATTTGATGAGATAACCTACGTTGGACCTCCTGATCCCCAGCAAAGTGAAAATACCCCGCCTGCTGATGAGCCTAAAGATCCGGAGGATGATCCTGATGAAAGCAATGATGAAGAAAACCCGGATCCCCCTGAAGAAGGAGAAGATACCGAAAAAGAGGACCGGGAGACCGAATCCAAGCCCATAGAAGATCAGCCGGGAAATGAGGTCTAGCCCCCAGCTTCCATGGAGAAAGGGGTAATGAAATGAGTGAGTTGAAGCCGATGATAAAAACTAAAAGCAGCCGGGTGATAATATTGGCTATATTATTAATATTAGGAATTTCCCTGGCTGGCTATCATATGTTGCTAATGCAATTGGAACCGGTAGATCCCAGCGATAGTAAATACATAGATATTAGGATAGAAGAAAACTCCACCGCAACGGAAGTAGCCCAGCTTCTGCACCGTCATCAGCTTATTCGAAATACTGATGTTTTTCTGGCTTATTGTCGTCACAAAGGGCTGGACAGCAGCTTGAAAGCAGGCCATTATCAATTCAACCGCAGCCAATCCCTGCCGGAAATAGCTGCCGCCATTGCTGCCGGACGGGTAATGACCATATCCTTCACTATTCCTGAAGGATATACTGTGGAAAAGATAGGACGGCTTTTGGATGAAAAGGGAATATGCACCTTTGTGGAGTGGCAAGATGCCATAAATGCTACTTATGATTATCCCTTTTTACAGCAAGCTAACCCGGGTGAGGGAAAACCTTATCTGGAGGGATTTCTCTTTCCCGATACCTATGTAATAGCTGAAGACACCAGTGCAGTGGAAATTGTCAAAGCTATGTTGGAAAACTTCCAAAAAACCTGGGAAGAATATGAACAAGAGGCTATTAATCAGGGCCTCACGGTTTATGACACGGTTATCATAGCTTCTATGATTGAAAGGGAAGCTATGGTAGACAGGGAGAGAGAACTTATCTCCGGGGTAATAAAGAACCGTCTGCAAAAGGGCATGCTCTTACAGGTCGACGCTACTGTTTTATATAGCCTGGGCAAGGATGAAAAAGACGTAGTATATTTAAAAGACCTGGAAATCGATTCCCCGTATAATACCTATAAGTATGCGGGACTACCCCAGGGTCCTATTGCTTGCCCCGGGCAGGCAGCTATCCATGCGGCCTTACATCCGGAAAAGCATGATTATTATTATTATGTATCCCGCGGGGATGGGAGTCATCATTTTAGCAAGACCTATAGTGAACATTTACAGGCTAAAGCCCAATACCTGGACTAACCTGTACCAATTCTTTTTTCTGGGAGGATCTGCTTATGAAAAGTCCGGAACTGGTGTTGCCAGCAGGAGATTTGGAAAAGCTTAAAACCGCCTGCTTATTTGGAGCAGACGCCATTTATTTGGGTGGGCAGCAATACAGCCTGCGGGCCTATGCCGGTAACTTTAGCCTGGAAGAGATCAGAAAAGGGGTAGAAGTTGCCCGCCGGTGGCAAAAAAAAGTCTATGTGGCGGTTAATGTACTGGCTCGCAACTCGGATCTGAATTCCCTGCCGGAATACCTGGAATCCCTGGCCGTAATAGGAGTGGATGGCCTCATCGTTTCCGATCCCGGGGTGCTGAAAATAGCTGCTCAATATGCCCCTGGATTACCCATTACCATAAGCACCCAGGCCAGTGTAAGCAATTACCAAAGCGCCGAATTTTACCGGGAATTGGGTGCCAAGAGAATAGTGCTGGCCCGGGAATTGAGCCTGGATGAAATAGCTGAGATAAAGAGCCGGGTGGATATAGAGATTGAGGTATTTGTTCATGGAGCTATGTGTGTTTCCTATTCAGGCCGTTGCTTATTATCCCACTATATGGTGGGCAGGTCGGGAAACCGGGGTGAATGCGCCCATCCCTGCCGCTATTCCTACCGACTCTTGGAAGAAAAGCGACCAGGAGAATTCTTTCCCATTCATGAAGATGAAAAAGGCAGCTATATTTTGAATTCCAGGGATCTATGCCTTATTGAATATCTTCCCCAATTAATGGAAAGGGGGATTGATGCCTTTAAAATTGAAGGCAGAATGAAAAGCCCCCTATATGTGGCCAGCACCGCCTCCATCTATCGCAGTGCCATTGACCGTTATGTCGCTCAAAGGCGAGAGTATACCCAGGCGGAACTGGATACCTGGATGCGGGAATTGGCAGGCACTGCTACCCGTCCTTTTACCAATGGTTTTATCGAAGGGGAATCTCCTCTGCTGCAGGATATCAATAAAGAAATCCCGCCTGGGAAGATGGATTTTTGCGGGGTGGTAAAAGGCTATCACCAGGATAAGGGTATGTTGGAGATTGAACAGAGAGCCAATTTCGGTTTAGGTGAGGAAATGGAATTGATGCTGCCCCAGCAGGGCATAAAGAAGCTGGAGTTGTCTGCCCTCTTTGACATGGAAGGTCTACCTATGGAGCGGGCTCGTCATGCCCGGCAAAGAATTCTTATCCCTTATCCCGAACCCTGTCCCGAGCACTCCATATTGAGAAGGGTAGGTGCTAAAAATTAAGAGTGAGATTTATGCCCGGGTAGCAGTCCAGGATATTGATATGCTGACTAAAATCATTGAAGCCTATGACCATCTGGGTATTGTTTCTACCATAAACCGCCAGGAAGGACTGGTTATTGTTCGAGGGACGGCAGATACCCGTTTGGACCTCTTGCAAATATTGACCTCCCTGCCTTTTCCACTGGAAATAATAGAAGAACAATAGTATAAAGGCCTCCGATACCGCCCATGATAAAAGTAGCTGGTAAAGGAGGTCTTTTCTATGATCAAGCATCGAGTGGCGGCCTTAATGTGTTTTTTTCTGTTTTTATTTTTATTTCTCAGCGCTGTGCTGGGTTATTACCAGCTTATTAAGGGGCCCAGCCTGGCCAGGGAAGCGGCGGCCATGAGAAACCAGCAAATAGCAATTAAAGAATTCAACCGGGGAGAGATATATGATAGGAATCACCTCCTGCTAACCGGAAATACCAGTTCAACTGCTCTATATTGTTTGCCCCGGGATATTCAATTAAGGGGTTCCCAATACAGCCGGGAGGATGAAAGCTTGTCCGAGGCAGCAGAAACACTGGCTGGATGCCTAAAAAGCCTTAGCAGCCAGGATATTTATTTGGCCTTGAAAGAAGCCCGGGATAATGGCAAGGGGATTATTAGGCTGGCTGCTGAATTGGATCCGGAGGAAGTACAGGCGGTTAACGATTCCGGCTTAAACGGGGTCATTGCTGCTCCCTTGTTAAAAAGATATAGAGATGATGGCTTTTTAAGCCATGTGCTGGGTTATGTGGGAAAAGGTGCGGATAACTCTGGTAAGGCCGGCTTAGAAAAAATGTATGACCAGGTTTTGAAAGGAAACACCTCAAGCCAGCAAATAGTATCGGTTCAGGATGCCAGGGGTATAAGCATACAAGGCCTGATGTTTAGGATACGGCAGGAGCAGAGTCAGGATCGAAGTTGCTTGGTTTTAACCATTGACAGCCGGGTACAGGAAGTGGTTGAAAAGGTAATGAATGATCAGATAGTTAAGGGGGCAGTAGTGGTTATGGACATTAAGAGCAAAGAAGTCCTGGCCCTGGCCAGTAGGCCTACCTTTAGCCCCTATGCTGATATGGAACAATTAATTAAGAATGATCAAGACAGCATATTAATAAATAGAGCTTTAAGCAGATATCATCCGGGATCTATTTTCAAAATATTGGTAGCCGCTGCCGCTTTGGAAGAAGAGGTAGTAAAATGGCAGGACCGGTTTTCTTGTACTGGTGCTTATGAATTTACTGAAGATCTATCCATTTCCTGTTGGAAATCAGAAGGACACGGACAAGTGACTTTTCCCCAAGCATTTGCCAATTCATGTAACCCCGCTTTCATTGACATAGCATTAAAGCTTAACCGGAGCCGCTTAATGGAGTATGTGGACAAATTTCATATTACCGACGAAAGCTTAATAGGATACAGCTCTGACCAGGATTATTCTTATGTAAAGGTGGAACCGGTGTCGGCAGCACTAGCCAATGCCTGCCTGGGACAACAGGGAGTTATGCTGACTCCCCTGCAGATTGCCTCCCTGATTGCTACCATAGCTGACGATGGGCAGTGGGCTCCCCCTTCACTCTTACGCTATTGGATAAACGGGGAGGGAGTAAAAACCAGCCTGGAGCCGGCGACCAAGGAACAAGTGATAAGTGTAGAGACTGCCAGGATGTTACAAAAACTAATGGAGCTGACCGTTGAAGAGGGTACGGGAAAGAACGCTGCCCTTAGCCTGGCCCAGGTGGCAGGCAAAACAGCCACCAGTCAAGTTGGAATTGAAAAATACGGTGATAAAGAAAGAGAGATACTCAACACCTGGTTTGCCGGTTATCTCCCCGCCCAAAACCCCCGCTGGGCGGTGGTGGTTCTGGTAGAGGACGGGACTTCAGGTGCCGCCGATGCGGCTCCCGTATTCAAAGCCATTGCCCAGGGCCTATTGAATTTATAATGGGGACATTCCTTCAGACCGGAAACTCCGGAGCAAAATGCTTTATTGACATTAGATAGGGCTATCTAACAATTAATTAATTATGGGAAGGTGTGTCCCCTGACCTTAGCCGGGACATTCCTTCAAACCAGAAACTCCGGAGCAAAATACTTTATTGATTTTAGATAGGGCTACCTAATAATTAATTAATTATGGGAAGGTGTGTCCCCTGACCTTAGCCTAAGCCTTACACTCCACTGCTTGTCATTCAAGCTCAGCTTATAATTGACTTCTCCCCGAAAAATAATATTAGTGGCCCAATCACCCATGAACAAAACGATCTAACGGGCTGCCTCACAATAAAAGCTGCCATTGTTAATATTCAAAAGAAAAAAAAATGAAAACAAAAATCTTTGACTTTTATTGACTATTAAACATAATCCTAATATAATTTACTTAAGATATCTTCTGAATAGGATAATCTTTAACTGGGTTTTGGGGCAGTAAAGTGCAGCTAAGGAGTATGATGCAGGAATAAGTTGACAAAATATATAAGGGAGGTTGACAATATGCCAAAAGCAGTTGGAATTGACCTGGGTACAACTAATTCAGTTGTAGCAGTTATAGATGGTGGGGTTCCCACCATAATCGTGAACGCCGAAGGATCCAGAACTACACCTTCGGTTGTTGCATTTAAGGCGGGTAATGAGAGGTTGGTAGGACAGGTAGCCAAGCGACAGGGAGCTTTAAACCCGGAGAAGACTTTATATTCAGTCAAGAGGTTTATTGGTCGTCGCTATTCTGAAACAGATAATGAGAGGGATTTGGTACCTTACAGCATTGTTAAAGATAAGGACGACAACCTGCGTTTTAAGGTGGATGATAAATTATTTGCCCCGGAGGAAATATCAGCTATGGTCTTGCAGAAACTGGTGGAAGATGCTTCCCAGTATCTGGGGGAGAAGATAAGTGATGCGGTAATTACCGTACCCGCTTATTTTAATGATGCCCAGCGGCAGGCTACCAAGGATGCAGGCAGAATTGCGGGCTTGAATGTTCTGCGGATAATAAACGAACCTACTGCAGCATCCCTGGCTTATGGTCTGGGTAAGAAGAGAAATGAAACTATTCTGGTATTCGACCTAGGGGGGGGAACCTTTGATGTCTCCATACTGGAAGTAGGGGATGGAGTATTTGAAGTTAAGTCTACCAGTGGGGATACTCACCTGGGAGGAGATAATTTTGACAAAGCCATAGTCAACTGGATGGCTGATGAATTTAAAAAGGATCAAGGTATTGACCTGAGAAAAGACAAACAGGCTTTACAGCGTCTGACCGAAGCTGCTGAAAAGGCCAAAATGGAATTGTCCAATACGATGGAAACTAACATTAGTTTGCCTTTTATCACTGCCGATGCCAGCGGTCCCCGGCACCTGGATATGAAGTTGAGTCGGGCTAAATTTGAAGATTTAATTCATGACCTTTTGCAGTCTCTGCGGAGTCCGGTGGAAAATGCCATCAAGGACGCGGGACTTACTGCCGCTGATATAGAAGAAGTGATTCTGGTAGGAGGATCCACCCGTATTCCGGCTGTGCAAAGGATTGTGGAAGATATTACCGGGAAAAAACCTAATTTAGGAGTAAATCCGGATGAAGTAGTGGCCATGGGAGCAGCTATACAGGCGGGGGTTTTAGCCGGAGAAGTGAAAGATGTAGTTCTTTTGGATGTCACTCCCCTGTCTTTAGGGGTAGAGACCATGGGCGGTATTATGACCAAGATAATTGAAAGAAATACTACCATTCCGGTAAGACGCAGTGAGATATTCTCCACCGCGGAGGATAACCAGCCCGCCGTAGATATACACGTTCTGCAAGGGGAGCGGGAAATGGCAAGGGATAATCGTACCCTGGGGCAGTTCAAGCTGGATGGAATACCTCAAGCGCCCCGAGGGGTACCTCAGATAGAAGTGACCTTTGACATAGATGCCAATGGTATTCTGAAGGTCAGTGCCAAAGATAAGAGCAGCGGCAAGGAACAGAGTGTCACCATCAGTGGATCATCCAATCTGGATTCAGAGCAGATCGAAAAGATGGTTAAAGAGGCTGAAAAATTCAAGGAAGAAGACCGTAAGAAAAGAGAGCAGAGTGAAAAACTGAATGAAGCCGACGCTCTTATTTATAGGGTAGAGAGACAGTTAAAGGAAGGTCAGGATGGTTTACCGGTTCAGGAAAAGGCAGAAGTAGAGAAGGTTTTGGAAGAGCTACGGGAAGCAGTCAGGGAAAAGGCCGGAGTCGATAAGATAAACAGATTGATCGGGGAACTGGAAGCCGCAGTCCAGGCTTTGTCATCATCGAGAGACACTAATACCGGCAGTGACCCGAATGAGCAGGTAATAGATGCCGAATATGAGGAGAACTAAACGAATGATAACGGAGGCTGTTTAGAATGGCAGTACAATATCAAGACTATTATCAGGTTCTGGGGGTAAAGCGAGAAGCCACGGCCCAAGAAATCAAGGCAGCCTATAGAAAATTGGCTCGGCAATGGCATCCAGACCTGCATACTGGTAAGAAGAAGGAAGAGGCCGAGGAAAAGTTTAAACAGATCAATGAAGCTTATGAAGTTCTCAGCGATGAGGAAAAGCGATCCAAGTATGACCGTTTGGGAAAAAACTGGCGTAATGGTGATAATTTTACTCCCCCGCCTGATTGGGGGGAAGGGAGTTTCTATTATACAAGTGGAGATCCTGGAGATTTGGGAGGATTTAGCGAGTTTTTCGAAACTCTATTCGGCACCGGCCGTAGAGGAGCGGCCGGTGCGGATAGGAGCGGTTTTGGTACCAGGCCTATGCGGGGACAGGACATAGAAAGCGAGATTGAGATTAGCCTGGAAGAGGCCTACCATGGAGGGACTCGTTCTATCAGCCTCAGTTCCGGCCGGACCTGCAGCGAATGCGGAGGTAGAGGCATCATCGATCGCAGCTTTTGCAGTCGCTGTGGCGGTACCGGAAGCATACCGGAGAGAAAGAACCTGGATGTCAAGATCCCGGCCGGGGTTAGTGAAGGCAGTATAATAAGATTGAAAAACCAGGGTGGTGAAGGATATGCAGGTGGTAGCCGGGGGGATTTGCATCTAAAGGTTCGCCTGGCTCCTCATCCTATCTTTAGTGTTAAAGGTCATGATTTGGAATCTCAAATCACCATAAGGCCTGAACAGGCGGTTTTAGGAGATAAAGTCAGTGCCGCCACTATCGATGGCAGTGTTAATGTTAATATACCTCCGGGCAGCCACAGCGGACAGAAGATGCGGCTTAAAGGCAAAGGCATGCCTAAGAAAGGTGGAGGACGCGGAGATCATTATCTGCTGATCAATATTGATATTCCGCGGGACCTGAGCGAAGAAGAGAAAAAGTTGTATGCCAGTTTAATGGACTTGCGCAGGAAGTAGGGGTATGGATATGAAAATGATAAGGATATATTACCATAGTATTTCTGATCAATTGCCAATCTCCGAATTGGATATCCATCCTGATCTGCTGGATATCCTGGTGGAATCAGGGATCATAGAGGTCAAAGATAATCATATTGGATATCAGGATTGCCGGCGCCTTTATAAAATGTTGCGCCTAAAAGACTTCCTGGGTATAAACTTTAATGGGGCAGCAGTAATTGTAGATCTCTTGCAGAGAATTGAAGAGCTGGAAGAGGAAATTGAGCGCTTAAAAAGAGGTGATAAATAATGAATATGGAAAAATTAACCCAAAAATCAAGGCAAGCTCTGGCTTCAGCCCAGCAATTAGCCGCCCAGCGGCACCATCAGGAAATCAGTGGAAAACACTTGATGGCAGTACTGATTAAACAAGAGGATGGCATTACTCCCCGCCTGCTGGAACAGGCTGGCATCAGTCTTGCCACCATGGAACAGAAATTAAATCAACTCCTGGATAAAGTGCCGGCGGTTCATGGCTATGAAAGCCAGATTTATATGAGTTCAGCCCTGGCCCGGGTATTAGCTAAAGCCGAGGTAGAGGCTGCTGATTTAAAAGACGATTATATTAGCGTTGAACATATAATTCTGGGTTTGATCGCCGAAGGGGAGAATGATTTAAAAGCCCTCTTCGCTCAAGTAGGTCTTTCCCGGGAAGTACTCCTGGGTTCACTTAAACATATACGGGGATCCCAGCGGGTAACCAGTGATAACCCGGAGGAAAGCTATGAAGCTCTGCAAAAGTATGGCCGTGATTTGACCAGCCTGGCCCGGGAGGGCAAATTGGACCCGGTAATTGGAAGAGATGAAGAAATCCGCCGGGTTATGGAAATACTTTCCCGGCGCACCAAAAACAACCCGGTTTTAATTGGGGAACCTGGAGTAGGGAAAACTGCTATTGCAGAAGGTCTGGCCCGCCGTATAGTCACCGGCGATGTTCCGGAAGGACTTAAAGGCAAGCAACTCATATCCCTGGATATGGGAGCATTAGTAGCGGGGGCTAAGTACCGGGGTGAGTTCGAAGAAAGATTAAAAGCGGTATTGAAAGAGGTAGAACAATCCAGTGGGCAGATTATCATGTTTATCGATGAGCTGCATACGGTGATCGGGGCTGGAGCAGCGGAAGGGGCCATGGATGCCAGTAATCTTTTAAAACCCATGTTGGCCCGGGGCGAACTAAGAGCTATTGGGGCCACTACTCTGGACGAATACCGCAAGCATATTGAGAAAGACGCGGCCTTGGAGCGGCGTTTTCAGCCGGTTATGGTTAATCAGCCTTCGGTAGAGGATACCGTTTCCATCTTAAGGGGGCTGAAAGAACGCTATGAAGTACATCACGGGGTGCGTATCCAGGATTCGGCTCTGGTAGCTGCTGCCGTCCTTTCCGACCGGTATATATCGGATCGCTTTTTACCGGATAAAGCCATTGATCTAATGGATGAAGCGGCGGCCAAGCTGCGTACCGAAATAGACAGTATGCCGGCTGAACTGGATGAGATAACCCGGCGAATTATGCAGTTGGAAATAGAAGCTGCCGCACTGGAAAAGGAAAAGGATGAGGCTTCCAAGGAAAGGCACAAAAATATATTAAAGGAACTACAGGACTTAAGAGGCGAATCCCAGGTCATGCAGGGGCAATGGGAAGCAGAAAAAGAAGCTATTGCCCGGGTACGGGAGATAAAGCGGCAGATGGACGAATGCCGGACCGAAATGGAAAAGGCTGAACGGGATTATGATTTAAACCGGATTGCAGAACTAAAATATGGCCGTATGAACGAACTGGAACGCAAGTTGAGGGAAGAAGAAGCGCAATTACTGAATAAACAAGGCAGTAGCTTATTAAAAGAAGAAGTGGATGAGGAGGATATTGCCCGGGTGGTAAGCCGTTGGACCGGTATTCAGGTTAGCCGCTTACTGGCCGGGGAAAAGGAAAAACTCATGCACCTGGACGAAATTCTGCATGAGCGGGTGGTTGGCCAGCATGAGGCAGTTACTGCCGTGGCTGATGCAGTGCTACGCTCCCGCAGTGGTTTGAAAGATCCCAATCGACCGGTGGGCAGTTTCATATTCCTAGGGCCTACCGGAGTGGGTAAAACCGAACTCAGCAAGGCTTTGGCCGAAGCTCTGTTTGATGACGAAAAGAGCATTATCCGCCTGGATATGTCGGAGTATATGGAAAAGCACAGCGTATCCAGATTGGTAGGGGCACCTCCTGGTTATGTGGGATATGAAGAAGGTGGACAGTTAACCGAGGCGGTCAGACGTAAACCTTATTCAGTAGTTCTTTTTGATGAGATTGAAAAGGCCCATTACGATGTTTTCAATATCCTTTTGCAGATACTGGATGATGGGAGACTTACTGACGGCAAAGGACGGCGGGTTGATTTTAGAAATACCATAATCATCATGACCTCCAATATCGGCAGCCAGGAAATCCTGAACTATCAGGAGCAGGGGGGCAGCTATGAGGAGATGAGGCAAAGGGTTCTGGGATTGCTGAAGATGAGTTTCCGCCCCGAATTCTTGAATCGTATTGATGAGACTATTGTGTTCCATGCCTTAGCCCAAGAGCAGATAGAAGAGATTGCCCAAATCTTGCTGAAAAACCTGGCCTTGCGCTTTCGGCAGACGGTTCGCGCCCAGCTCAGCTGGGATAAAAAAGCTCTTGATTACCTGGCTCGCAAAGGATACGAACCGGCTTATGGAGCCCGGCCTTTGAAGAGATTTATCCAGCAGGAGATTGAGACCGCTTTATCCCGGAAGATTATCGCTGGGGATATTGGACCCGATGACCGGGTGAATATCAGTTCCGATGGCCAAAGCATTATTATTCAAGTGATAAAGTGATTTATATACAATATGATACTGTTTCTCCTTATTAGAAAAATCCAATTGCTTCGGATGCATAAATATGCAGGATCCCTTTGCTTACATGCTAGCAGCGGTGTGCAAAGCCCACTGACGGAGCGAGAGGTCTAATGAACAGGGTGATGAATTCTAAGCCGTGCCACTGGCCCATCGACAAATCCTGAATGGGAATCCAGGACGATAGGCCATAGCAAATCTGGCGACGAATATTTATGATCAAACCTAAGGAGATATTACTTTCGCATTGAAAGAATACTATGAATAGAAATAAGCCCTGAGCCTGGATTGAGATGAGCCCAGGGCTTATTTTATACTTGTCAAGACTTATCGGCTACCAGCAGGGCGGCTAGGCCAATGATTTCTGGTGTTTTATCTCTTCTGTTCTAATCCTCTTAAAGTTCTGGGTTTCAGACACTATTACTGAGGATAGGGCCAAAAGAGCAATTAGATTGGGTATAGCCATAGCCCCATTAAAGGTATCGGCGATATCCCAGACTATACTGATTTTGGTAATGGCGCCAAGGAAAGCGCAGATGCAGAAAATAACCCGGTAAGGCAGCAGACCCTTGTATCCTACCAGGTAGTAAAAGCATTTCTCCCCATAGTACGACCAGCCCAGAACGGTGGAATAGGCAAAGAATATCAGAGCTATGGTAACCAGAGTACCACCGATTCCCGGTATAAAATATGCGAAGGCATCTCCAGTTAAGGAGGCGGCTATGGAAGTATCAGCTCCAACATAAAGTCCTGACATGACCAAAGCCAGTCCAGTTATTGAACATACAATGATGGTATCCAAAAAAGTACCGGTCATGGACACTACTCCCTGTCGGCAAGGGTGATCGGTTTTGGCAGCTGCAGCGGCAATCGGGGCTGAACCTAAACCAGCTTCATTGGAGAAAACACCACGAGCAACCCCAAAGCGAATGGTGGTGCCGATCAAGGCTCCAAAGCCAGCTTGGGCAGTAAAAGCTTCGGTAAATATAACTGCAAAGGCATGGGGCACCAGGGTGATATTGGCTATGACAATATACAGCCCGGCTAGTATATAGAAAACTGCCATAAAGGGTACTACTATTCCAGTAGCCCGGCCAATACTCTTTACTCCCCCCAGTATTACCAGGGCAGTCAGTACGGCTAAAATAACACCGGTAATATAGGGGCTTACCCCAAAAGAAGACTGAACTGCGCCGGCTACCGAATTAGTCTGTACCAGGTTGCCGATGCCAAAAGCAGCTACAGCTCCAAATAGGGCAAATATCCAGGCCAGCCACTTCCAACCCAGCCCTTTTTCGATGTAATACATAGGCCCACCAGCCATATTACCGTTTTCGTCCACCACCCGGTACTTAACCGCCAGCACTGCCTCGCCGTACTTGGTGGCCATTCCAAAGATAGCGGTGATCCACATCCAAAATACTGCTCCCGGACCACCAAGGATAACTGCTGTTGCAACACCTACAATATTACCGGTTCCAATAGTTGCTGCAAGAGCGGTCATCAAGGCTTGGAAGTGGGAGATATCTCCCTCAGAGTCCTGGTCTTGTGAACGGGTGAAAGCCAGTTTCAGACCATAACCCAGGCTCTGAAATTGCCAGAAACCCAGCCGGACTGTCAGGAATATTCCAGTGCCGACTAAGAAGACCAGCATCCAGGGTCCCCAGACAAAACTGTTGACACTACTAATGAATTGAGCAAAAACATCCACAGCAATTCCTCCCTCTTATCCCAAAATTGAGCCGTCTTAAATATAGAGTACTTGTTGCTCTATCAAGTCTACAAAAAACGACAAAGAATATCATTCTATATAATTTTTTGAATACCTGCCTGTTCTGAATGTATACAAATGTTTACACATAGATAATATAAGCAACTTGCATTGCAGTCTGAGAAAAAATACAATAAGAGTAATATTTTCCTGGCAGTGAATGGAGGTGATATGGATTGATTACCAAGGACATGCTTATCAAAGATATTGTGGATAAATATCCTCAAACCCTCCCCATTTTTGGGCAGTTTCAGATGGGATGACTGGGATGTAGTGGAGCCTTGTTTGAGACTCTGGAACAGGGGGCCTTAGCCCATGGTATTGATGTAGAGGCTATGTTGAAAGCATTGAATAAAATCATTAGTCAATAAAGATAATACTTGTCCAGTAATGGCTGTAGCCCTCCAATTTTGGGCCAGCTAGTCAGACCGAGGCTGGTATTTATCTAGCCGGGACTTTTAACCGAACATATGTGGAAGAACCTGACCCAATAAATAAAATGGCTCCATATAGGAGCCATAAACTTTTCCAATCATAAGTGAAATCTTACCCCAATATATATAAGTATAAAATGTTGCTAAGTATTGCTTGGTAAGGCAGAGAAACAATCACCTGGTATCAATCAGAGTGGTTGTTTTTCTGGTTTAAGGGAGGCCTGTCTAGCCAAGGCCAGAGCAGAAAAGGGGAGGTTTCTATGATTGGGAAGAGAATGCTAAAAAAACGGGTTCCGATTGGATTAATGGCCTGCTTAATGATTGTGTTGCTAAGCGTTAATCAAGCATGGGGAGAAGAGGTTTCGCGCGGATGCTATGGGATCAAAACCAGCAGCATGGTGTCTAGAGCTAATGCCCATAACGCGATACTGGCCGGGGAAATACTGAATGGAACGATAGTTGAGGCAGGAGAAAATTTCTCCTATAACGACACGGTAGGACCGAGAACAACTCAGCGCGGCTTTATAAACGGGTTGATTTCCAGCCGCTCCCAACACCCAGTGTACAGTGTAGGGGGAGGAGTCTGCACTACAGCCAGCATATTGCATCAGGCAGTGAAAGCCGCTGGTTTGGAGGTGATTGAGCGGCATAACCATGTTTCTCCTACCACCTATCTGCCTCAAGGTGAGGATGCAGCAGTATGGTTCGGAGTTCAGGATTATCGCTTTCGCAATAATCTTAATAATCCGGTCCGGATTGATGCTTATTTGGTCAATGATATTCTGAACATAAGCATTGTAGAGCTGAAGCCCGATTACCAGGAAGTAGAAGAAACCCCGGTAAGTATCGGTGACCATATCATTGGTATCTACCCGGTTCTACCCTGGGGTGATAGCTTTTTGCTTCCGGTTCGCCATATGCTTGAAGTTTTAGGGGGAGAAATATACTGGGAACCAGTCCAACAACAGGTGTTGATCAAACCCAGCTTGGAGCCCGGACCTAGCGCTATTATCAACTGTCCAATTACCTAAACATTCCTGGAGATATTTATCATTTATATTTCATCCATAAAAGGTATTAATGCCCCTCTTGTCTAATTAATAGCATACAGGGAGGGGATAAAAATGCTTTTAAGTTCTGCTATGGTTTTAGTGCTCTTAATTGGATTATCGCTCAATAAATACTTGTCCAATAGCCCATCTGCACCGAAGAGATCTTTGCTGGCTTTGACTCTGATGGTAACTCTATTGATGGGAGGTTGCTTCACAGCTCCTGCCGGCAATTCCCATTCCCCAGAGCCAGGACAATTGGAAGTTCATTTTATCGATGTGGGTCAAGGGGACAGTATACTTATAAAAAATGGTGAGAAGACTATGCTCATTGACAGCGGTACTAAAAATAACAGTAAAAGGTTAAGAAAATACCTGGACGAGCAGGGGGTTGAAAAGTTTGACTATCTGGTAGGAACAAATCCCTTGAGAGATCATATAGGAGGCATGGCTGATCTGATTGAAAACTATGGTTTGAACTGGATGATCTTACCCCGGATAGAAGGCTTGAATCCAAGCTACAAGGATTTGCAGATGAGGTTGCTGGCCAAGCATATTAAACCCATATTGGCAGAGCCCGGCAAGTCCTATATGCTGGGTGATGCCTCTTTTAGCCTATTGGCTCCCAGCAGCAGCAGTTATGACCAGCTGGCTGATTATTCTGTTGTCATTAGACTGGAATATGGTGATACCTCCTTCTTATTCTGCAGCGATGCCGGTAGCAATTCAGAACGGGAGATGTTGGATCTGGAGTTTGATTTGTCCGCCAATGTAATAAAACTGGGGAGACATGGAAGCAGTTCAGCCACCTCGGATGAGTTCTTGCGGGCCGTAAACCCAGACTATGCTGTAATCAGTGTAGGTCTAGACAATCCTTATTTACACCCTCATATGCAGACTATGCTGAAGCTCCACGACATGAATATTCCAGTGTTTCGAACCGATGAACAGGGAAGCATTGTGGCAGTGTCAGATGGGAATAATATAAGCTTTAAAGTAGAACCCGGTACTTATGCCTGGCCGGAATTGAAGGTGACTGAGGACCCGGGTCCAGATCAGGTACTGGAGGAAAAGGATCTGCAGCAAGTGGTACTGGTGAATGAAAACAGCAATAAGTATCACCAGGCTGGATGCAGCTTTTTGGATGAGAAATGGGTGGAAATAACCCTGGAACAGGCCAGAGAAGCGGGTTATGAGCCGTGCCTATTATGCAAACCCTAGGCTGCCGGGAGTGATAAAGAACAAGTAAGCCTAAAAAGATACCGCTGATATCATAGATCTTGGCGGTATTGCTATTTAAGGGAAAGATAATATCCTGAATAGTCCCCTGGCATAACCACCTTCTTCTTAATAAGCTTCCCGCCCATTACTCAATCAAACAGGTCCAATAGGTATCCATATCCGGCTTCTTCCATTTCTTCCCGGGGGATGAAACGCAGTGCGGCACTGTTGATACAGTAACGCAACCCGCCCAATTCCCGGGGGCCATCATTAAATACGTGACCCAGGTGGGCATCACCAGCCCGGCTTCTCACCTCGGTACGGTGCATGCCGAAGGAGGTATCCGGCTTTTCCCGCAAAACCTCAGGATCGATGGGCCGGGAAAAGCTTGGCCAACCGCAGTCGGAGGCAAATTTGTCCCGGGAAGAAAATAGGGGCTCACCGGTAGTAATATCCACGTAGATACCAGGCTGGAAGTGGTTCCAAAATTCATTGCGGAAGGGAGGCTCGGTGGCATTTTTCCGGGTGACTTCATACTGAACCCGGCTTAGATCTTGAGCCAGTTTTTGTGGATCCGGGGCTGGATAAGCAGCCGGATTTATGCGAGCCTGGGCCGCCCTTTCAAAATGCTTTCTTCCTATGTGGCAATAGCCCCCGGGGTTTTTATCCAGATACTTCTGATGGTACTCCTCGGCTGGGTAGAAATTTTCCAACTCTTTAAGTTCTATGGCTATAGGCATATTATATTTTTTCTGCAGCCGATCCAGAGAAGCTTCTATAAGGGGCCGGTCATTTTTATCAAGATAATAGATGCCGGTGCGATATTGGGCCCCGATGTCCGGACCCTGCCGGTTGACAGCCAGGGGGTCAATGACTTCATAATACAAGTCCAAGAGGAATTCCAGTCCCAGCAGCTTCGGATCATATTCTACCTTAACTGTTTCCGCATGTCCGGTATTAGCGTAGCAAACCTCTTCATAGCTGGGATTTGCAGTCCTTCCGTTGGCATAGCCTACCTGG
>JAAYNQ010000051.1 GCA_012520725.1 Syntrophomonadaceae bacterium
CTAGTAGCCGCTATAGTTTTGCTGCTGGGTTTGCTGTCCAGTGTTATAACTGCTATCGTAGCTTCAATTATCCTGGTTGAAGTTATTTTCTTGCTACCATTGAAAAGGCAAAACAAGTTAGTGATTTGCATTCTAGCCTGTTTTGCCATCGGTCTGGGAGCAACCCTGACCCCGGTAGGAGAGCCTTTGGCCACCATAGCTATTTCCAAATTGGATGAAAGCTTTTTCTATTTATTCCATCTCCTGGCTAAGTATATTATCCCCATGGTAGTGTTTTTTGCCCTTTTAACTTGGGTCTACACGGCCAAAGCAGCCCAGGAAAACGATAGTAATATTAATAATCAGGCGGCTATGACCGCAGAGGAATCTCTAATTGAAGATGAAGCAATTGAAGAGGATACCTGGAAGAGTATTATAATCAGAGCCCTGAAGGTGTATCTTTTCGTTATGGCTCTGGTCTTCCTGGGAGAAGGATTTGAACCTCTGATTGAGGCTTATATACTAGGGCTTAATCCTCAGCTTTTGTATTGGATAAACATGGTGTCAGCAGTTCTTGACAATGCCACCTTATGCGCGGCAGAAATCAGCAACTCCATGAATGAAGCCACCATAAAGGCTATATTAATGGGATTGTTGATAAGCGGGGGTATGCTAATTCCTGGTAATATTCCCAATATCATCAGTGCCTCCCGGCTTAGAATTACCAGTAAAGAGTGGGCTATCTTGGGAGTTCCGCTGGGTCTGGCCGTGATGGCCGTAATGTTTGTTATCTTGTTCTATTTATAGGAATTAATTGTGAGCAGACCAGCTGTTTAAACCCTATTGATTGCCAGCAGTGGGTGGGATCATGGGGAAGCCATATCCCATCCTGCTGAATACTAAACAGGAGTAATTAGCCATTTACTGTTCATACTTCAATCTCGTGAATATATATATATGATTGAGCCAAAAGAAAAAACACTCTGCCCGACCCTGGAGACTAGTGAAGCAGACACAGCTCAGCCACCAGACTGGTTTAGGATTCGGATAGTAATTCCCCAATAGTAACGGGCGGTCTATGACCGCCCGTTACTAATACTTTATAAGCTCCATATTGCCTGCAGCAATATTATTTCCATATCGATATTTTAAGCGATTCATTAAATAGCATTGATTTGGGATAAGTTGTGATCAGGCAAGTTGTTCTTTATCATTTTATACCAATGGGATATGGACTCCAACACTACTTTGTATTCTTCGCTATCTTTTCCTACCTCCCACAATAAGAAGTTGGCCAGAACATAAGGGGTTTGGGAGTCTTTTAAATGAATTTTCAAATCAATTCTGCTGATTCTATCGGCTTCTTCTTTTCCCAATACCTGACCCACACTGTTCCCCAAAACACTGCCCAAATTCTCAGCCTTAGCCTGCTTTACCAGGGGATCAGCCTTTTCTTCTACAATCTCACAATCGATTATATCAGCAAAATCAAAAGTAAGAGGACAGGGATTACCATTTTTCATGGTACTTATAGCCAATATTTTTTCTTTTTTATTTATGCCCATGACTACATTTTGATTGGAATAAAGCTCATCGGCAGAAAAAAAATCAAGTGACTCTTCCAGCCTCTTTTTGCGCTTCATATAATGATTATAGGTTTTCATGTTTCTATTGTTGAAAAACATGTAGGCCAGTATGGCTAATGATACTATGGCAGCTATTGCTAGAGCCAACTAAAGCACCTCCTTTTGATCAAGCTCTTATCATTAATTATCATTGGGGAGAAATCCCCAGCAGATATCTGGGGATTTCTCTGTTCAGCTGCTTATGCAGCATGGTGCCGATTTCATATACAATACTTGGATTAATATAATAAGTGGACCTTAATTAGCATATTCAACTCGCCTTACCTTTTGGCTATTCACAAAGACCCAAACTTCGACTCAAGTTTCATCTTTACTATGATACAAGCAAGTTTAATAATTACCCTGCCAAAAGGATATCTGCTTGATTATCATTGTCCACCAATTATTGCTTGCTTACATTAAAGCGCTTCTTACGAAAAGAAGGATCCAAACAACAAACATAAGCAAGGGCAGTGTAAGCAAGGAGCTTCTCACTTTATCATCCTTAAGGTATGAATTTACCAGGTCCCCATACACCCAACCTCCATCCAGGGGTTTAATGGGATAAGAATTAATAAAGCCAAAAAACAAACTACCCAAGCCTAAGAAAATTAATACCTGGGAAGACATTAAGCCCCCTATTAACATTAAAACCACAGCCAACAATAGATTGGTCCCAATGCCGACGGCATTGAATCTAAAATGAACCCGGGGATGGGCTTGAAGAAAGCTGCTTTCCTCAGCTTCCACAAACCCTCCAAGCATGGAACCAGCCATGGCTCCAACCCTTTTGATGCCGATGCCATTATGGGCCAGGACCATAGCATGAGCAAATTCATGTAGTAATAGGCCTATGAAGATCCCCAGCACAAAAACCAAGGCATTTAGGGTAGTCATTTCCAGCTGATAATACTGGGCAAAGGTTATCTGTCCTACGGCCAGGAAATAGCTGGGACCTATTATAGTAAAGCCTATCATACCCAACCCGAAGGCAGTTGCCAGTCTCTCAAAACTCCCCCAAAAGTTCGGGCAGACCTTGCTAAGACCCTCAAACCAAAGGGGCAGGGTTTTGCTGCTGGCTACCACTCCCCTGTCCTCCCGGGATTGTAATTTATCTGCCAGGGATTCATATTTCAACAATAGTTCTTTATATCTTTCAGTGCTTTCAGCTAGTTCCTGGCTTATTGTCGATTTGTTCTCAATTTGAGCCTGTTGCAAATAGGCTCCCAGGTTTTTTAGATCCAGGTATAATTCGCCCATCGAGCTATCCACCGGGCACCCCTTCTCCTGAAAATCTTCAATCCTGAGTAGATTCTTTTCCAATCTTCTCAGGTATTTATTGATGCTAGCCGATTGCATTTCTGCCTTTATCGGTTATATCATAGGTTTTGCCTCCAAACAGTTTTTTGGCAACAACCTTAATATAGCCGTTTTTTTCCAGCTCATCCAATACCGCCTGGGATCTGGCCGTTGCTCCTACCGGATTATTACCTCCTTTGAGCTCAGTCAGTTTATTCTTTACCATGTTAACCAGTTTACTGGACTCCTGGGGACCTTCCTTTAATGCTTCGAGATAGAGTTTCTGTACCATTGTTAATTCTAAATCTGCCATTTTAAGCACCTCCATTATTAATAATCCGCCAAGCTTTTAGCTGGAACACCGAAAGATAAAGCCTTTTTCGTCTATTACACTGATAACAGCTAACAATAGTCCCTATTGAGGATAGGGATACCGAATATATTATTCCAGATATCCCCCCAGCTGGCAATTAATATAGAATGATGTTTAGATCTAATAATATAGACTGGGACTCTGACCAGGAAAATATACTTTCTCCTGGTCAGCCCAGTAAAATATTATTTTTTGAATTACAAGATAGTATTAGTACCTAAATAGCACGCGCCTTTATGCTGCTTCTTCCTCTGCAGTAGCCTTGGCAATTTCCTTATCGGTCATGCTGTTTTTCCGCTTGAAGAAGTCAAAGTAGAAGAATATGGTCAACACAATAGCCAGTGGCGGTATCCAGGCTAGGTAGTACATACTTTGTACTATATAGGTGTAGGAAAGATAAGCCGCTCCTGGTATTGCTATTACGAAAGTGGTAAACATCAGGGCAAACCAGAAATAACCGGTGGGTCTACCAACCAGCTTGAGCCAGATAATAACGGTCATAAAGGACATCAGTGCCAGCAAACTGGACAGGCAGGGGAAAAGAACCCAGATATAGAACCAGGCTCCGGATAAGGCCAAGGCGGCACAAGCCACCAGGGAAAGACTTGCTGCTCCCCACTTGGAAGGACCCTGCATTTGCGGGCTGATAGCCTTTTTAGTTGCCATGGTATACAGTTCCAGCATGAATATTCTCATGTTTCTGCCACCGGACTCCAAAGTGGTGATCATGAATATGCTGCCCAATAATCCACCCCATATTGCCCATACATCAAGGGGAATGAAGGTGAATACATTGCCGGCAATCTGGGCATAACCATTCTGCAGGATGAATATCCATCCCTGATCTATATATTCGGTATAGACGGCTAAGGGAAGAACCGCAGCGGAAGCCAGAGCTACGAAGGCAGTTAATCCTTCCAAGGCTTCTCCGCCATAGCCTATCAGGCGGACAAATTTTTCATCCGGTACCCGGCGGGAGGTATATCCGGTGGTCCAGAAGGAATGCATTCCGGTCAAAGCACCACAGGATATGGTCAAGAATAACATAGGCCACAGAGGACCCTTGGCGGTGCTGGCAATAACAGCCGGCAGCTGCAGCTGGATGTTACCTACAATACAGCCGATTAAAAGGGCTAATGCACCCACCACCATAAAACAGAAATTCAAAAAGTTTCTGGGTTCCACCAGAATCCAGGCCGGAATGGAAGCCGATATTATCGGATAGATGGTAAAAATAGCAAACCACGCATAATAAGGCAAAGATATCGGATATCTTAGTCCCAATACAATAGCTATAGCAACTATTATTATTCCCAGAATGGTAGCATTCATAACCGGCCAGCCTACCTTGTAAATTAAGAGTCCCATTATAACACCGGAGACGGTAAAGGCAATGGTGGGAAGGGTCAATGCCGGTGTGGCTACGAAAAGCTTGGCCAATGCGGTCAGGAAGGTAGCGGTAAAGGCCGCTATACTGCACCAACCAAGAAAGACTCCCATTTTACCAGCTCTTTCACTAATAAGCTCGGATATCAGACCCCCGATGGTCTTCCCCTGTTTCCGCATGGAAAGATGCATGGTGGCATAGTCATGGGGTGAGCCCAGGAATACGTTACCTACGGTAATATACAGGAAAGCGGGCAGAAATCCCCACATGGCACCGGTTGCACCACCAGCCAGAGGAGCTCCTCCAGCTATGGAGGCCCAGTGGTCTCCGAACAGAGTGACCGGGTTGGCCGGATAAAAGTCGATATCATCACGAAACTCTACTGCCGGCACGGGTCTGCCGGGCTTGTATTTAAGATATACCTTTTGCAGATAACCACCAATGAATAAATATCCTAGTAGCCAAATTGCTAAACCTATTATCGTCAATGTTGTTGTAGTAAGCATCTCTTTTCCTCCTCGCTGTCCCTAAAAATTGGTGCTTATCGCTTATTGATAGCTTTATAACTATAGCATCTATAAACTCTAAGCATGAAAACCTGATTCAATAGGGTCGAAAAACTATGGGTCTTATCCACTTCGACGCTTGTGTATTATCAGTGAAACAATGGGCATCTGTATACCCGACCAGCCAGTTCACTACTGAATACCATTGAATCTTACCCTCCATCTCCCCTCCTTTGCAAATTCATTGATGATCGGAGATTTATGATTAACTTTTTAACCATAAGCTAATAATGGTGAACTATAGTCAGCTTTTTATTATAATTCAGGTGGGTAATTATTGGCAGGAAGCCGGGCTTACAAACCTGCTTACCTGCCAATCCAGATAATAAAAATCTAAAAACTGACAGCTAATATCTATCTGGTGAATTACCAGCACACTATTTCTTTCTTAAAGAACCGGTTACATCAACTGCTCTAAGGTTTTCCAATTCCTGGGCAGTTGGTTCAGGAATAACCTGTACATCTGGAGCAACTTTAAGATCCCAACCGGTGTTTTCCTTAATCTCTTCTATAGAAGCAAAGGGATAGTATCCGGTAAGAATAAATTCTTTAGTAACCGGATCCGGTCTTAGAATTCCCAGGGTAGTAATCATAGCCGAAGGTCCGCCACCAGGAAAGCCGTATTTTTCCCGAGCATTGCCACCGTCCAGATAACCGGGTGAAGAAATATAGGCTACCTTTTCACTGAATCTCTTCTTCTCATGGGTAACCATGAGCAGATACTTTTTGGCCCCGACAGCGATTTCATTTGCTCCTCCGGAACCGTTTAAACGAACCCGGGGCAGGGTGTATTTGCCCACTCGCCAGGGTTCGGTACCAGGAGCCCAAATTCCAGTAGTATTCACGTTACCGAATTTGTCCACTTCCGCCGCACCGATGACCGCATTATCAACTCTGCCAGAGGCTACCAGGAACCCCAGTGCATCGATAGCACCGGTAAAGCTTACCGCATTGGCAGATATTCTGTTGTCTTCAATACCCCAGGGCAATCCGCCTATGGGTGTAGAACCATAAACTCCGCCTTCAGTAAAGGCCATCAAGTTAGGAGCGTGGTTTCTCTGGGCGAAGAATCCCGCCAGCATACTCAAGCCTACGCCAAATATTGCCAGTTCACCGTCTTTAAACTCCCTACCGGTTGCGATTGCCATCATTTCTTGTCTTGTATATTCCATGGTCTTACCTCCTTTCCAAGAGTTCCTTGATTTCAGCATCCGTCTTAATCCACTGTCTATACGGATCCATCAAGAACGCGGTCTCAGTTGCACTTATTTTGTCAATTCTTTCTTTACCGATCATATCTACATAATCCCAGACATCATCATACTGACCAAAAGCCTGCAGGTATTCCTGAGTGCCTTCTTCGGTTTTGAGCATTTTATTCATGTAGAACATATGCTCTTCATCACTGTCATAAAGACCTGTGGAACAGGCGGGCCATACTCCATACGGTGCATATACTACTGCATCTACCACAACATAAGGAATCCTGACCAGATTGGGGAATTGTTTCATTACCCCGGTATCAACTATCTTGTCCGCACAGAGTATGACCTTTTTTGAGCAACGGGACAATTCATAGCGGCACCATTCGGTTCCCAGCATAATAGCATTACCGTAAATGTCGGCCATGGTTACATGAATAGCCGCCACATCGGGCTTTATCGGGGTAAAAGCACCACATACCTTGCCGGTAAAGGGATCGGTTATTTCCGGTATTTTCTTGGTATTGGGGTAGTTTTCTGGATCATCGGCTGAAGCCCATTGCTGATCACAGCCGGTATTCATAAACATGGGAACAAAGGGCCAGTTCAAGGCACCGGCCATCATACGTATAGGCATGGAACCATTGGAGTAGTCTTCCAAAATGGTTTGACCGCTTTCAACGGCTCTTTTTAAACCATTGGCAAAACCGTATACTTCCAGTCCGGAAAATCCAACTTCCATCCGCTTTAGTCCTCCTACTGCCGCCAGCAGGTTGGTACCCTGGGTGTTACAGTTGGAAGCGATGTCGATGTCCTTTCTCCCTGCCTTAACCATTTCCCTAAAGAATGATATGCAATCTGATCCTACCGGTAAGGCTCCCCCATGAGCGAAATACATACCATCATAGGTGTACTTATCAACAGCTTCTTTCATGGTGATTAGCTTGCTTTTGTTCAATGATTTTCCCTCCTTTTGACTTGGCTGTTAATGTAATTGTCTAACTTATCCTGTAAGAGAAAAGAATTAATAATACTTGATATCTGCAGCGACTGCCTGCTTATTAAAGGGCCAGCTATTTTCACCTCCTTATAAAAGCGGTATCAGGCCAACCATTAATTCATATACTCTGTTGAGTCTTATATGAACCTATTCATCTAAACAGATTCATAAATAATTGATCAGATTATGCCAATCCCTTACTCTGAAGTAGGGGGAAAGGACTTATAAGATGCCGCTTCATACCTAATTGCCCGGGAGAATATCCTAAAGCTATACCCATTAATTGGGTCAGATATATTATAGGCATATCATATTTTTTACCCTTTAAAGCGGCAGCTGCCTCCTGCCTGGTGTCCAGGTTTACGCCGCACATGGGGCAGGCTACCACAATAGCATCTGCGCCAGCTCTATGGGCTGATTCCAAAACCTGCCCACTCAAATCCAAAACTATATCAGTATCACTGGCCGCATATCCACCTCCACAGCATTCGGCTTTATGAGCCCAGGTAACTGTATCCGCTCCTAAAGCCTTTAGTATCATATCCATGGATACTGGTAATTCAGGATCATCAAACTGCACTATTTCTTTGGGCCGGGTCAACAAACAACCATAATATGCGGCTAGTTTTAACCCCCTCAAGGGCTTAACCACCCTAGACTGAATTTTGTCTAAGAGTCCCGGCTCCTCCATAATCAATTGCAGTAGATTCTTAACCTCAGGTTCTACCGGTGCTGCACTCTGAATTATTTCTGCCACCTCAGCGGCTAAAGTTTTATTGTTCCTCAGTTCATAGGAAGCACCTTTCAAACGGCTGAAGCAACCGGCACAGGGAGCTAAGACTTTGTCCATCTTCATGTCCCTGGCTATAGCCAGATTACGTGCACTCAGGCTTATGGTCAGTTCATGGTTTAAGCTGTGAGCAGCAGTGGCACCGCAGCAATTCCAGTCTTCAATTTCTTTAAGATTTATACCCAGGTGTTTGCACACCACTTCTACTGAGATACCATATTCTTTGGCCAGTCCATGCAAGGAACAACCGGGGTAATATGCTACCTTCATCATTATCCCTCCCTCTGCATCGGTAAATTTCTAAACATACGTCTCACCTTTTTGATATCTTTTACTCTTGCAGGGATGGGATTCAACTTGCCCTTGAAGAACATTTTCATTCCCATCTGGGCATCCTTGGTGTATTGTTTGGATCTAATATTGAACTCTACGCTCAATAAAGCTTCAGGCACCCGGCCAAATCTATTGATATGACCCAGCATCAATTCATGGAAAAGCTGTACATTGGGCCGGGTAGCAGGAATATGCTGCTTATAAGCTTTTTCTCTTAAATAGTCCATTATCCGCGGTATATTGATGGATGAGGGGCAGCGATCCACACATAATTGGCAGGCTACGCATGACCACAAGGCATCCATTTTTAATAGTTTTGCTTCTTCCCCTATTTTTATTAATTGAATTATCTTCCTCGGAGTAATATCAAAAATATGGGCATTTGAACATCCACCACTGCATTTCCCGCACTCCAGGCACCTTTCTATATCGGTATGGCAGTGTTCTTTTATCTCCTCTTTCAGCTGTTCACTGCTTTGATCTATTCTCCAAACATGATAGAAGTCTGCTGTATTAAGCATTTACTCGCCCCCTAATCCTGATTGAACAGGGCTATTACTTCTGCTGCAGCTGCTGCTCCCTGATACTGTGCTCCCAGGCTCTCAACCGGAAATCCGCAGCCTCCGGCAAAAAACACTCTATCTCCACTTTGGGTTGGATGCCCGGGAATATAGTCAATAAATCCATACTTATCGGTTTTAGCTTCAAACATGCGGGCCAGCTCCTTGGTGCTTTCTGACGGAACCATAGCATTGGCCAGAACTATCATATCGGCAGCTACTTCCACCGGCACTCCCATCAGGGTATCTTCGGCTCTTATCATAAGTTTGCCATTATCGGGCAATACCTTGGCCGGACGGCCTCTGACATAACGTACATGTTTGTCTTCAATAACTGAACGGGCAAATTCCTCGTATTCTTTTCCAGCAGCCCGGTAATCCATATAAAACACGAAACATTTGGTATCCGGATTAAGGTCTTTCATCAATCCGGCTTCTTTGGCCGTAAACATACAGCATATTTTGGAACAATAGGGATAGCCTTTGGACCGGTCACGAGAACCTACGCATTTGAAAAAGGCTACTACCTGAGGAAGATCCTTTTTATCCCATGATTCCATTTCCTTAAGCTTTCCTTCGAATTCCAGAGCAGTATAGACATTATCAAATGAACCATAACCATATTCGCCATATTCTGCTGCATCATAAAAGCCAAATCCGGTAGCCAGAATCACGGCATCAAATTCAATCTTTTCCTGATCGCTGAGTTCTACTACAAATGATTTATCTTTTTTCTGCACTGACTTAATGGTAGTGTTTAGCTTAACCTGGATATGAGGATTTTCTTCCACCATCTTGACTTTTTCTTCTACTATTTTCTGGGGGTTGTCCCAGCGCGGGAAACTACCATATAGCTGATTCATAATACCGCCGAGATGGTCTTCTTTTTCTATTAATACGGTCTGATAACCGGCTCCACCGAGTTTAATAGCTGCTTCCATCCCGGCCAGACCCCCGCCGATTATGAGTACTTTCTTTTCCCTATTACTCATTTTTACTATTCTCCTTTCCTAAACCCCACAATCATTTATTTAATTAAACCCAGTTTCTTTAGAACCGGCTCCACCGGGGTTGAGTTGGCATTAAATCCGATTTCTTCTAGTGGAGCTCCTAAGGCCAGAGCTATCAACTGTCCTAAATCTATTACCGGAATATCATAGGGTCCGAAGCCACGCTTGGCCAGTTTGGGTTGCTCCCGGTCCAGGGCTACATTGCATCCGGGGCAGGTAGTAGTTATTAGTTCCACCCCTTCTTCTTTAGCACTGTCAAATTTCCGGGCTAAATGAGGCTGAACCACATTTTCCGGGTGGGTAAATCCACGTCCCACCGCATAAGCACAACACATCCTGCGTTCTTTGTAAAAGACCGGGGTGGCACCCAGGGCCTGGTATATTTCCTCATGGAAAGTGGGCAGGTCCCCTTCATCCAGGATGCCGTACTGCTGAGCCAGGTAATGACAGCCATAGTGGGAAGCTATTCTTAATCCGTTTAATGGCCGTACCACCAATTCTTTAATCCGATCCAGGAGCAGGTAATATAATTCCTGTACATGATAAACCTGAGTCTTTCCTTGGTAGTGGTAACCCCACTGGCCGATCAGATCATTGGCCATTTTCTTATAGTCCGGATTATGGTCAATAATATGCTTTAATTCTGTATTGTAACCAAAACAGCCATTGCAAAAACAATAGGTATCCAAGCCATATCTCTGCTCCACCATAGCCAGATTACGAGCTGTTACGGCCAATGACGGCTCGGCAGGATATCCCGAGCAAGTCAAAATATACCCCGAACAGCAGGTTTGGTCAGGATCTTTAACTACTTCTATTCCCAACTTCTTTAGCACGAACTCTACGCAATGCTCAGTTCCCGGGTATTCCATGCTGCCAGTACAGCTGCGGAACAAAAACAATTTCTCGGGAATCTGGGGAATGCGTTCCTCAGCTTTAATTACCCTCTTCTGCGTTATAGCGCTCATCTATTAATCTCCCCCCCATAAAGGTAAGTTGCACTGGCTTTTCTTCACCCTTGGCCTGAACCTCATCCAGAGCCTTCATCCAATCCAGGGCACCAGTCTGTTCAAATATAGCTCCATACTCTGCAATAGCTTTTTCCGATACATTGGGCCAGGGTTCCACTCCTATTCCTGAACGCAGCCTCAGTATTTTCTCCACCCCTTTTTGTCCTGGTACGAAAGTAAGGCCTTTTTCCATAGCCCGGTAGGCATATTTATTAATAGGGGTAACATACTTAAGCCCATAACCATTCTCCAGGGCCAGATAACGCAGCTGCATCATAAGCAAGGGATAATGGATATCCACCGGGCATACCCGATAACAATTGGCACACCACATACATCTCCAGATTTCCTCACTCGCCATTATTCGTTCAATATCTCCTGACAGAATGTCATGGACAATCTGTCTTGGATTATAAGACGGATGCAGGGCTGCCACCGGGCAGTTGCCGGTGCATTTTCCGCATTGCAGACATTGTTCCAGATTGGGCACCAGATTATAGCGATCTACTTTCTGATATAAGTCTTTGTCCCATTCATTCATATTTTCTCTAGGCAAAATCTACATCTCCTTTGCCAGTATAATTTGTCGCAACAATATAGCATAAATACACTATAGTATAAATACACTTCTCACTAAGGTACTCATATGCAATTAGCGTGCCATCTTTGCTACTCTTAACTTAAGCAGCCTAAGGGCATTATATCCGCCTATTCTAAAAAAAAAGTGTCAGCTTTCTAGAAATATTTCTAAAAAACTGACACCCTAATAGCGCGATTTCGACATAATATGTCGAAATATATATTATTTGTTGGCGAACCTTTATGCTTAAGGCTAATCCGATATCCCCAGGGCTTTTAATTTATAATACAGGGTACTACGGGGTATCCCCAGCTTTTTGGCAGCCCGGGCTTTATTGTTTTTGCATTCTTCCATGGCCCGGATAATAACCTCCCGTTCCCTTCTTAGCAGCATTTCTTCCAAATTGGCTGCTCCCATATCCCCCTGGCCTATCTGTTCTTGGTTGAGCAAATCAGATGGGTTCAAAGTATCCAATACCCCTGCTTCAGCCAGAGAATCAATATTTATATAATCATCCTCCATGAGAATAACCACACTCTCCAGAAGATTATGCAACTGCCTTACATTACCCGGCCAATCATAAGCCTGCAGCATCTCCAAGACCTTTTCATCAATCCCGGAAATGGATCTTAGATAAACACATTCCATTTGCTTGATAAAGCGTTGGGTAAGACCTATTATGTCTTCCCGCCTCTCTCTTAGCGGGGGAATCTCCAGAGTCACTACATTCAACCGGTAATATAAATCCTCCCTGAATTTGCCCTCTGCTACCAGTCGGGCTAGATCTTTATTAGTAGCAGCAATCAGCCTCACATTGACTTCAACTGGAGCCGTTCCACCCACCCGGTAGAACTTGCGCTCCTGTATTACCCGCAGAAGCTTGGCCTGCATATCCAGGGGTAATTCTCCTATTTCATCTAGGAAAATGGTGCCTTCGTTGGCCAGTTCAAACTTACCCTGTTTGCCGGATTTGCTCCCTCCGGTAAAACTGCCTGCTTCATAACCGAACATTTCGCTTTCAAAAAGGGTACTGGGAATAGCGCTGCAGTTCACTGCAATAAAGGGCTGTTTGGATCGCTTGCTGTTTTGATAGATTACATTGGCCATCAATTCCTTGCCGGTACCGCTCTCACCCTGTATCAAGACGGTAGCATCAGTAGCGCCAACCCGTTTGGCCTGCAGCAAGACCTTTTTAGTATTGGGATTAATGGTGTAAAAGGGTTCCTTGCTTATCTCTTCACTATTAACAATTCTTTCTTCCAACTGTTTTACCCTGTTGTTAATCCGGTTAAACTCCTCTATTAAGGTTTTGGACTGGCTAACATCAGTGGTGGTAGACACGGCCCCTACCACCTCGCCATCGGGCATTATAACCGGCACTGCATTTCGCACCGCATACACTCCTGAACGAGGTTCACAGAGCACATTGTGATAGGATTCTATATTCTTTATTACCTTAAGAGTCAAATCGTCGGGGAAAAACTCTTCTAATTTTAGTCCTACAATATCCTCTGCTTTAATTCCGAACAGGTCTTCTGCACTTTGATTCCAGAAAATAACCCGTCCCTCACAATCTATCACTTGAATAGCCTGGCTGATATTATGCAATATGGCATACATATGCTCACTGAGCATTTCCAACTTGTCACTGAACCCATTGCAGACGTCCCTGGAGGTCAACATCCCCACTATATTACCAGTTTCATCCAGAACCGGAAGACGCCCTACCCTGGCCTTGCGCATGCGTTCCCGGGCTTGGATCAGAGGTTCATCAATCGTGCTGGTAATTACCCTCTTACTGGCAATCTCCGATACAGGTAAGTGAGAAGGAAACCCATTTTCCACACAACGCATAATACGTTCCTTGGTTACCAGCCGGTATCCATTTTCATTATCTCCTTCCAGCACTACTTCACCCCAGCGGTTTTGAAGCATCATATTAATGACCTTATCTACTGAAGTATCTCCGGGAATCAGACCAAAGTCGCTGCTCATAGCCTCGCCAACATTGATAGTATTAATGGGCTGCATCTGTGTCAAGGATATACCCCCTTTTCCCGAACTAGTCATTCCCCGTCGCATTAAGTCGATTTGTGTCTATTATAACATAGTAGGATGTGAAATCACCAACATTAAAGCAAAGGATCCCAACAACTTGGCAGCCAAGTCATCATACACACGATCATAGCAATTTTTTATTATAAAAAGTTAATAA
>JAAYNQ010000052.1 GCA_012520725.1 Syntrophomonadaceae bacterium
CGAATATAATCGCCAGCGCCGGCAGAAAAAAACCAGAATATCCAGTCTGGATGGGATCCCTGGAGTAGGAACACAGAGGAAAAAAGCCCTTCTGGCCCATTTTGGATCGGCCCGGCGGGTAAGCCAGGCCTCAATAGAGGAGCTACAAGAAGTGCCGGGCATAAGTAGTAGCCTGGCCTGGAATATATACCGGTACTGGCGGGAAGATTGCAATTAGCCGGGGGTGGAGTAAGGAAAAGATACTGGAAATATCCAGAATTTATTATAAAAATATAGAAAAATAGAGTATTATAGAAATAAGGATTCAGCTTTCGCCCTTACCCGGCAAGGAAGGAGTATTATGTGCCGGTCGCAAGCTAAGGCGGGCCATAACCTGGCCCCAGCATTTGTGAGCAGATCAGCTACAGCAACCCGGATTCATTTGCCCCTTAAGATTAGGAATGGCTAAAGGTTGGGAAGAACATAATACGGCTAAGGCCGGTGGTATGGGATAGACTGACGAAAGTGGAGTAAATTAGTAATCGACAAAATAAGCAAGGGAGGTAATAGTATGGTTCAGGGTTGGACTTTAAGGTGGCTGTTTAACATATTGGCGATCATTATAACTGCTGCCATCATACCTGCGTTTAATCTTACCATTTGGGCAGCTATAGTGGGATCTATTTTTCTAGGCGTGATAAACGCTGTCATCCGTCCCCTGTTAATACTGCTCACTCTGCCATTAAACCTTTTGACCCTGGGTTTGTTTACTTTGGTCATCAATGGTTTTATGTTATGGGTTACTTCTCTTACCATAAAAGGCTTTGATATCGATAGTTTTGGATGGGCTATTATATGTTCTATTCTTATCAGCGTAGTTAGCTTTATCATTAGCTTCATAATTGAAGACAAGGAATTCAAATTTAAATAATAAACATATAGTTAAATATCTACCTTATAAACCGGGCCAATAGTCCGGTTTATCATATCTGGTGAGTAAGGAAGGATATTATGACCTTAAAACTGGTGGCCATTGACCTGGATGATACTCTATTGGATTCAACTTTAAGCATTTCCGGCCCCTGTAAAAACAATATACGTGCAGCCCGGGAAAAGGGAGTCATAATTACTCTGGCTACCGGCCGGATGTATAGTTCTGCTTTGCCTTTTGCCCTGCAACTGGAGGTGGATGTACCCTTGATAACCTACCAGGGAGCCCTGGTTAAGAATTCCCAAACTCAGCAGGTGCTATATTACCAACCCCTGGCCCCGGATATGGCGGTGGCGGTTATGAAGTATTTCCAAAAGGCCGGAGTTCATTACCATAGCTATTTCGATGACCAATTGTGTTTGGAATCCCGGAGTGAAGAAGGAATGGACTATGCCCAGCTGGCCGGGGTAGAGCCCCTTATCGTACCTAGCCTGGTGGATGCCTGCCGGCAGGGTCAGGAAGCCTTGAAAATAATGGCGGTAAATAGAGATCAGGAGCGGTTGCTGGAAATGGAAAAGGACTTGAAACATATATACGGTTCTTCCCTTCATATTACCCGCTCTAAACCATATTACCTGGAAATAATGAATCCCCAGGCCAATAAAGCCCTGGCCTTAAAAACGCTGGCGGAGCACTTCGGTATCCAGCAGCGGGAGGTAATGGCTTTAGGAGATAGCTATAACGATATGGAAATGATTAAATGGGCGGGGTTAGGGGTAGCCATGGGGAATGCCCCGGCCGAGGTAAAAAGGGTGGCGAATTATGTTACTGCCTCCAATGACGAAGATGGGGTAGCCCAAGCTCTACAGTATTGGATACTAGGAAAGGAACAGAGTAAAAATGAGTATTAAGCTGGTAGCCATTGACCTGGATGATACCCTTTTGGACTCCCGGCATAGAATACCTCCTTCCTGCATTACAGCTATACAGAGGGTGAAAGCGCAAGGAGTGAATATTATTCTGGCTACTGGGAGAATGTTCCGGGC
>JAAYNQ010000001.1 GCA_012520725.1 Syntrophomonadaceae bacterium
GGACTGCCAAAAACAAATTCCCGGATAACGATATCCGAACAGAACTGATAAAGTATATCCAATTGGCTCTTAATCTCATCTAGGGAGGCAGGTATATCAGTATTAATAATTTCCTGGGGACTTGGTTTGGATTCTGTTTTGTTTTTAATATATCTCACCCTACCATACCTTTCCCGACTTCATCTTATCTGCCATAGTTTTTACCTGGAATGGCACAGCTATGCAGAAAAATGTACAATTTACAGCTGAGCCCTGTAAATGATATTAATTCATGTTATGCTCAGTAGATGATCGGTAGCGGATAGCTTTAATGAATATAAGCAAAATCAGCAGTATAGGAATAGTGATAAAGAATACAGCATATAAGATGGGGATTATTACCTGGGTAACCCTTAACAGCTCTAAAATATTGGCGCTGATTAAAATCGATACTATCCCTACCAGTAGAGCAGTGGCAGCCCCCAGGAACCTATAATCATGGAGATTGAATACAATCTGAAGGGTGTAACAGGCCATAAACCAGCCTACAGCCGTAAGTCCATAGATGCCTAATATCCAAATCCCTATGAATATAATGTCAATATTCTGGATAAAGTTGCTGATATTAATCAGAGTAACCATACTAAAAGTAGGAAAAGTAAGAATTGAGGTTATGGTACCTCCAAAGACCATTAGAACTGAGAGGGTAGTAAGGCCTATAATCAATACATAAGTCAACATGGCCTTGTTCATTACAGCCGCTACTTCATTCTTATTGCCACACCAGAAACCAAAAGTAAGTACGACGAAGAGTCTGCTGATTATAGCCAGGTTGCTGCCAGTAGCCAGAGCAAGATTATTATAATTCAGGTTGCTTAACGGCAACAGCCTTTCTATTTCACCCTGTTGAGCCATAATAATCAGCAAGGTCATCAGGGAAAAGGATACACCACATATAACCACTATCTCCATCAAGCGGGCCAGGTTGCCTATCCCGGCCCTAATTCCTAATACCAGGGCCACAATGAGCACCCCGATGTGAATACTGATGGGCGTTCCCGGCAATACATTGTTTTCCATAAAATCAGTAAAATAGCGCAGGCTATAACTGCTTAATAATAGGAATACCAGGGAATATATCAAGCCTAATATTCGGCCCACAGGCTGACCCAGGTGCTCCATCAACAAGTGTGGAAAAGGATGCTGGCTGTGCTGTAGAATATAATTGTATATTAATATCAAGAAATAAGCTGGAATAATGGCTAAAAAGACTGGCATCCAGGCATTTTGTTGTAAAAAGCGGGCCAGGATACCTGGAATTTCCAGGAATGCCAGAGGGGTAATGAACACTACCAGTATGGAATAAAGCTGAAAATTGCTGATTTTTATCACTCTGCTGCTCCTTCCCATGACACTCAGAACAGTACTAGTTATCCTTTGTCTCCCCAACTCAAGGATTGAGTCATTGATACTTAACTTGCTGCTATCTCTTAATCCCCGAACCCAACAGGCATCCCAGCTGTTTTGGCTGTCCCATCTTTCCAAAGTTTCCTCCAGGGAATCGCTGCTCCAATTACCCCGTCCCCATTGCCAGTATTTAGTCTAACCACATATGCTAAATCTATCCTCCGGCAGAGCATAAAGCCTGTACCCTTAACCCTTAAATACCCAAAATGATTTTCGTTTCTGTTCCCTGACCATGGAATGCTCCAGGTATTTACCCGGCTTATTATCGTCAAATTTAGTAGGTGCGGTCTTCGACCGCCCGCCGGGCTTGCTGCGATATTCCGGCGAATGGAAAGGCGGGAGCGACCGCAGGTCGCCCCTACGGACTTGCAACGAAGTTCTGGGGCTTCCTTGCGAGGATTGTAGTGGCGGTCTTTGCCCGCCTGCCGGGCTTGCTGCGATATTCCGGCGAATGGACAGGCGGGCGACCGCAGGTCGCCCCTACAGGCTTACAACGGGGTTTTTGTGTCTCCGGCGGGCTCGCCCATACAGAACTCACGAGCTACAATATTAAAAGCAGCTATCCGACTATCCTGTAATATAAATGTAGCTTTGAGCATTTTATGCCATAAAACCGCTAAATTCATTCGACTCAATTATATTTGTTATTTATTGCCATTTATGTATACTGTTATTAGCATCAAGCAGGGAGGTATTACTGGTTTGCATAGAAGCTGCGGAATAATTGTTCTCTTGCTCCTTTTTGCCTTTTGCAGCGCTTATTCATACGTAAGCGGAAAGGAAAGCCAGGGGGAAATGAAGGTTAAGTCCAAGCAGGATCAAGCCTGGACGGATATGTATAATAGTTTTGAGCTTTATCGAGCATTTTTCCGGGACCACTACCCGGTCGGTATCTATACTATTTCTCGCCATGCTGATAGCTATGAGGAAGCGTTAGCCTATTTTACCCAAGGCTTTGATCACCAAATGGCGGTGGATATTATTTCCACTTATACCTTTTATGATCCTGACAGTAAAAAACTGCTGATTTTGCCTACTGATGGTCTACCGTTACTTCAACCGGAAAATCCCAACCTCATTCAGGCTCAATTTCTGGACGAAAACAAGGTGTTATTTCAACGCTATTTTGACGATTATTACGGAGAGAATACCCGCTATCTATACCGGGTATTTTGCAGCTATGAGAAAGATCGCTGGAAAATATATCGCTTGGATTGGGAACAAATTCAATAAGGTAAAAGCAATAAATTCCATCTGCACTGAGCAATTTAGGCAGGCTGGGAATTTCTGCCTGCTTAATAGTGATATTAAACTGCTCCCAGCATATCCTATTTGGGGCTTATGGCCTTCAATAAAAAAAGGTTCTAAAGCTTTTTTATAAAACTCTAGAACCCTTTATTTTCAATGGTGGGCGATACAGGACTTGAACCTGTGACATCCTGCTTGTAAGGCAGGCGCTCTCCCAGCTGAGCTAATCGCCCTAATGGTGACCCCTAGGGGACTCGAACCCCTGTTACCGGCGTGAAAGGCCGGTGTCTTAACCGCTTGACCAAGGGGCCAAATTGAATGTCGGATGTCTAAATAAACTGAATAAGCTGTGATCTCTACTGTTTGAACTACTATTCAATAATTGCTTATAGCGGTTCCAACTTCCGACCTCTTACCTATGACCTCTAAAATGGTGGGCCTACCAGGACTCGAACCTGGGACCAACCGGTTATGAGCCGGTGGCTCTACCAACTGAGCTATAGGCCCTACTTACTGCGGAAACCCCGCAAGAGTTAGTATATAAAAATTCGGTACAAAGGTCAATAGGGAAAACTCAATTCTTTTGCATAATAATTTAATTAAAAAGCGGTAACTCATTGGGTTACCGCCTGAATTTTTCATGGCTCCCCGAGTAGGATTCGAACCTACAACCCTCCGGTTAACAGCCGGATGCTCTACCGTTGAGCTATCGAGGATCGCCTCAACGAAATTCATTATATTATTAATCATAGCCCCTTGTCAAGAATATATTTACTCTTTCTTCCCTTATTCAATATAATCCTTGAGCTTTTTACTCCGGGATGGATGTCTTAATTTACGTAAAGCCTTAGCCTCAATCTGTCTTATCCTTTCCCTGGTAACCCCAAATTCCTGTCCTACTTCTTCCAGGGTACGAGGCCTTCCATCATCCAGTCCGAATCTTAGCCTCAGGACTTTTTCTTCCCGTTCAGTTAGGGTATTTAATATTCCATCCAGGTGTTCCCGTAGCAGGACAAAGGATGCTGATTCTTCAGGGGATTCGGCATCTTCGTCAGTAATGAAATCACCCAGATGACTGTCATCTTCTTCCCCAATGGGGGTTTCCAGGGAAACCGGCTCCTGTGCTACTTTCATTATCTCAATAACTCGATCTACTGGTATATCCATTTCTTCTGCGACTTCCTGGGGGGTAGGTTCTCTCCCCAAAATCTGCAATAGATTTCTCTGCACCCGGGATAATTTGTTAATAGTCTCCACCATATGCACCGGTATTCTAATAGTTCGGGCTTGATCGGCAATAGCCCTGGTTATCGCTTGCCTGATCCACCAGGTAGCATAAGTGCTAAATTTAAATCCTTTTCTATAATCAAACTTCTCTACTGCTTTCATAAGTCCCAGATTACCTTCCTGAATCAAATCCAGGAAAAGCATACCCCGGCCTACATACCTTTTAGCTATACTTACTACCAGTCTTAGATTGGCCTCTACCAGCTGTCTTTTGGCTTCTTCTTCCCCCATTTCGATCTTTAAAGCCAGGTCAATCTCTTCTTCGGCCGTAAGCAACCTTACTCTTCCTATTTCTTTGAGATACATACGAACAGGATCATCTATCTCTATACCATCTGGTACAGCTACATCTTCTGCTTCCAGACTTTCCTGCTCCACGTTTTCTTCCCCATCCAAATCACTGTCACTACCTATGGCTATTCCCAATGATTGAAGGTGTTCCAGTATATCATCTATATGATCAGATTCCAAGCTAAAACCTTGGAGTTCATCGATAATCTCTTCATAGGAAAGATTCTTTTTCTTTTTGCCTTTTTCAGCAATAAGAGTTATTGCTTCAGCCAGCTTTCCATCTGCTTTCATCTATATCCCCCTTCCCGGGTTTCATTAAGGATGGTATCAATTTCAAAAATAAATTTCATTATACTGTTAAAATCTCCTTCGGTTTTAAGGATTTCCAGCTTATCGTACAGTATTTGCTGAAGTTTTTTGGCTCTTGCCATAGATACCCGGCTAATAAAGTTATCTATCTGTACAAGATCTATTTCTGCAATATCTTCCATAATGAATTCCAAGCGGGCAGCCCTATTACTTATCTTTTCATCTTCAGCTTTTATCAATTGCTGCAGCTGTCCTCTATGGGAACAAAGGGGGATTAATTCCCTATACCCGGGATCGGAAATAAAATCGCTTCCTATCGTATCTTGAATTCTGGAATAAACCCCAGGGTCTTTCAGCATAGCTGCCAATATTTTCTCTTCTAAGCTATAATTGCCGTATTCAATATTATCCCTATATTTACTAGTTTTATTCTTGGATATTAGCAGAATATCCCGTTTTTTTGCCCTTATTTCCCGGTAAACCAAACCTTGTTCCAGACCTAGTTTCTGGGCCAAGTATTTTATATAATAATCTCTTTCTATTTCGCTATTTAAAGCATTGATATCACTTTTTACCCTATTGATAATATCTTTTTGAGTCTCAAGATTCATCTCTTGAGCTTTATTTATATATCTATCTATCTTAAATTCCAGATAAGTTACTTTATTATTCTGGATATAATGTAAAAACTCCTCTTTTCCATGCAATTCTAAATAATCATCCGGGTCTTTTCCGGCCGGCAAAGTAAGTACATCTACTTTCAGGTCCTGTTCCTGCAAAACCTGAGCGGCCTGCAGTGTCTCTCTCTGCCCGGCTTCATCGCCATCATAAATAATGACCACTTTTTCGGCATAACGCCTTAATAAAACACCCTGTTCATTGGTAAATGCAGTACCTAAGGTAGCAACACAGTTTCTAATTCCATTTTGGTGCATCTTAATGCAATCCATATATCCTTCAACCAAGAAAACCTGGTTCTCTTTGCGTATACTGTCCCGGGCTTGATGTAGTCCATAAAGGTGTTTACGTTTAGAATATATATCGGTTTCAGGAGTATTGAGATACTTAGGCAGGCTATCATCCATAACCCGGCCGCCAAAACCCACTATTCTTCCATCATAGCCGGCGATAGGAAATATTATTCGATTTCTAAACAGATCATAATACCTATTTGTCTTGCCGCGTTTTATCAAACCCGACAATTTGATGTAGTGTTGGTCAAAGCCCTTTTTCAGCAGGTATTCTTCCAAAGCATTCCATGAATCCAAGGCATATCCCAATTGGAACTGCTTTATAGTATCGAGATTTACGCCCCGTCCCTTAATATATTCAAGAGGATTAGTGGATTGGCAAAGCATTTGGTTAAAGAACTGGGCCGCCGCTTGATTGACTTCCAGGACCCTTTTTTTGATTTCGTCCTCTCGCTTGCTACGACCTTCATTTAGCTCCAGGGCTACTCCAGCCCTTCCGGCCAGAACTTCCACGGCCTCCGCAAAATCAAGCCCATCTCTTTTCATTATGTAAGTAAAAATATTTCCCCCCGCATGGCATCCAAAACAATAAAACAGGTTTTTGTCCGGTGCTACTGAAAAAGATGGGGTCTTTTCCTGATGAAATGGGCACAATCCCCAATAACGATTACCTTTGCGAGTAAGCTTTACGGTTTCTGATACTATATCGGAAATATCAATTCGCTGGTTAATATCGTTTAATAATTGTTCGCTATAGTATCTCTTCATTACCTCCACCTACTATTCTATGTCAATAATATAATTCCTCTAAAATTTGTAGATTTAATCAAAAATTTTTACATTTTAATCTATTTTCCTTTGCTATCCAGGCCCTTTTTAGCCTCCGGAACTAGTGAGCGAGGTACGTATATCTCTAAAAAAGACTCAATGCAGTATTCATCACTCATTCCTGATATATAATCGATAACCGCCTGATCCAGGCCTTCTTCCTGGGCTATTTCCAGATAGAGGGGGCTCATTCTATGGGGATTCTTTTTATAATACTTAAACAGATGTTCAACGATAAATGCGGCCCGGGACCGCTCGGCCTGACATACCGGCCCATTATAAATCGCTTCAAACATAAACTTGCGCAATCCTTTTAAAGCCCGGTCAATTTCTGGCGAAGGCTTAACCACTACCTGTTTTCCCTGCTGGATAAGACAACGAGTATGCATAATGGTATCAGTTACCAAAGTAGCTATCCGCTTGCTGTGGGTATAACCCAAAACATCCAGGTATTCCCGGGGCAGTTCCTCCAAAACCAATAAACCAGCTCGAATGGAGTCATCAATATCATGCTGCACATAGGCGATCTTATCACTCAACCTGATTACCTGCCCCTCCAGAGTGGATGCCAGCTCATCACTGGAATCGTAACCGCTGTGGTGTATAACCCCATCCAATACTTCCCAGCTCAGATTCAACCCCGGTCCCTTTCGATGCTGTTCCACCCTGGTTAAAACTCGAATACTGTTTTGATTATGTTTAAACCCTCCATCCACCAGACTATCCAGGATTTGCTCCCCGGCATGGGCAAAGGGGGTATGTCCTAAATCATGAGCCAGGGCGATAGCCTCGATCAAGTCAATATTCAAATTCAGCCCCGCCCCAATGGTTTTGGCAATCTGATTGACTTCCAGGGTATGGGTCAATCGACTGCGGTAGTGGTCCCCGGGAGGAGCTATAAAAACCTGGGTCTTGTGCTTCAAACGGCGAAAAGATTTGGAATGCACTATCCGGTCTCTATCCACCATGAAGCAAGACCTGATGGGGTCATCCTCTTCTTCCCGAGCCCTTCCCCGGCTATTGGCTGACCGGGTAGCGTATTCCGCCAGCATTTCTTCTTCTCTCTTCTCAATTTCTTGCCTGATGCTCATACCCACTCACCTCGCCGGAATTGACTCCATAAAACAAAAATCCTCAGTCCCTGACCAAGGATGGCAATAGGCTTAATTGTTGACCCGCTATCCTTCATCGTAACCTTAAAGGAGAAGTAGCCCTGGCTACTTCAAATATTCGTTTGCCTAAAATGCGTGCTCTTTTTAGGGCATTTTCATCATCCCGGGCTGGCTCCTGAGCTGCTGCTCCAAAGTGTCCGCAATCGTCCTGGCTATACCCATCTCCTACCACTATCATTCCCTGTACAAGAAGCATATCATGTATGGTACGTAAAGTAGGCTCCTGTCCTCCAAACCTGGACCTGCCCGAGGTAACAGCTCCACCTACCACATTTATAAGCTTCTTTTCACTTCTTAATTGTCTTCCTTTGTCCCAGAAAGCTTTTAACTGGGCGGAAGGGCTACCAAAATACACAGGACTGCCAACTATCAATGCATCAGCCTGGGCCATCAAGGCATAGGCCTTCTCCAAGCTGGTATCCTTATAGCATTTACCTGAACAAGGGGATGAACAAGCCACACAAAAAGGCGTTTTTTGCTCCTTTAAAACCGTCTGACAATCTATGATCTGACCCTTGGCACCCATCTCCTGACATTGGCCCAGGGCTTCCTGCAGCAAACAGGCGGTATTTCCCTTCTTGTTCGGGCTGCCGTTTATGGCAATTATCAGCAAGTCCTTCATCTTATCACCCCTAAAGCATATATTCTTAATACTACAAATAAAGTGCTAATCCTTTATTTTTGATGAATTTTTTCCATTTTGCCTTTTTATCCTGATTATGGTCATTTATCCGACCTCCCAGGGGTTAAAGCAAAAGCTATTAGGTAAACTTATTTACTCTAATGTATTAATTTCTTCATTTACTTGTTCTATTCTGTTCAAATGAAATAGCAAGATTTGCCAATGCTGGACGAGCTATAATGTCCTAAAACCATGGTGCAGCTTACAATCTCTTCTATTAGCTCAATCAAGTTAAGCCTTAGACTAAACAATATGTAGCTGGTTCTTAAGCACGTGTTTTTGAAGAAGGAGTTTCGTATACGATCTTGCCGGTTAGGGAGGTGTCATAACCAGCATGCTGTTCCACCGCTCGTTTAAATGCGTTGGAGTTTACCACCGAGTGTATCTGCTGCCATTCAGGCTTTTCTACTGTTTCCTGAAGGACAACCAGGTCATAGCGCTCTTTAAACAGGGGAATAAAATCCAATCCCATCCTATGGGCAGCAAATTGAATACCAATGCCGAAATCTGCTTCTCCATTAGCAACCTGAAGAGCAACACCCCAGTGAGTCTGTTCTTCCCTTTCATAACCTTGTATTTGGCGGGCTGGTATGTCATTTTCCAACAAGTATTGATCTATCCTTAAACGGGTACCGGAGCCCCTTTGGCGGTTTACAAAGCGAAGACCCTTTTTGGTAATATCCTCCCAGGAATTGATATTGTGCTTATTGCCTGCAGGGACAATCCACCCCTGGGCCCTTTGAACCAGGTTAATGACCTTATAAGCTTCAGCCAAAAGTATATGTTCAACAAAGGGTATATTATACTCCTGCAATTTTTCATCCCATAGATGAATACCGGTTACTTGCGCTTCCCGGTGGTAAAGGGCAACCAGCCCTTGCATACTGCCTTTAAAAACCGTCTTAAGAGAAAAGGAGGTGGACGAGTGATTTAAGAATTCTGCCAGTAGTTCAACTGATAGATCATGGCTACCCATAAAACAAATACCATGGTTTGATGACAGACTCTTATGCCCCTCATAATATCCTTGGGATCGTTTTTCACCTGAGTCTCCCTGTATGTATTGCATCAGTGATTCATAATCAATACGTATTTTCCTTCCAATACGCCGGGATGGAATTTCTCCCTTTTTGATCAACTCATACAAGGTGTATCTGGATATTTTAAGTATCTGTGCAGCTTCTTCTGGAGTAAGGGGTGGATGTTCAGTAATGATGCTCAACTCCTTCCGAATATGAATAATTATCTTTACTTTTTAGGATTGTCCATTGTGGTAATAAATCTGTCTCTAATCCTTAATTTATATCAATATATTTATAGTTCTATCATTCATATTAAAATAACATCAAGGGAGAAATGTGTCAAATTGCTGGTAGTAAATTATTATAGGCATCTTTTATCTTAAATGAGTTCTTGCTAATAATTATGAAGTCATAGGTTCCTTTTGCCTTCAATCAAGAACCTATGGAAATTGCTTTTGATTCCGTTACTAACCCTGCTTTATATCCTTAATACATTTTTTATAAAAAAAAACCCGCTGAACAAGCGGGTAGAAAAAGATTGGGATTGTATGCAAAAGCTTAGAGCTTTTCCATCAGTATTTGATAATTGAATCAGCTGGCATTAGCTGCCGATATATTGCAATCATAGGCAATTATGGCATATTTTGATCCTATATTCAAGTAATTTGACGAAAATAATCTAATATGCTCGTATATTTGTTTTATTGTTTCTTCTATATTTATAGTTATCGTTTCTAGTTCATCTGATTATTCTTAAAAAGCTTTTCCTCAATCCAGCGCTCGGTGGCATAATTCAAGGGAAGGGTCCTCATATCTTCCCAAAGATAGTCACCGGCTGAAATTTTGCGTCCATCAATTTCCTTGAAGTACTGTCCACAGACCTGACAAACACCCATTTCTACCCCCGGAAACTCTTCATTATCCAGATAAATGAGCTGCTTGGAATCTTCACTTCCACAAAACAAGCAACCGGTACGCTGTACTGGCCATTCGAAGTTGCAGGTGTTGCAGTGCATCACTCTTTTTCCATCCGGTTCGGTCAGAACCGCCAAAGTGGAAATCTCGCCGCAAACCGGACAAAACACCACACCCTTTTCTGCATTCTCTGATGCCCGTGGGTTGAATTGTTGCTCCGGCACTCCCTTTTCCCTGGCTATACGGCCGGCAAGCTTGGCCACGCCGCTAACTGCCAATTGAAGACGGGTTGCCATTTCCGGATCTATGGTACCCTTACCTAAGTTTAGCTGTTCCCACATTTCCCTTAGAACTGAATCGGTGATTTCGACTTTGGCAGAGATGTTTAATCTCTGCCAAAGCTCGATAATAGCATCTTGAGGTAAATCAGCAATTGGTAAATATGGAGTTTTTTTATTCAGTCTCAAATTAGCAATCCAATAGGAACCACGTTCTTGCTGCCAGGCGTCAACCTCTTGTTTGAGCCGCCGGTACTTTTGGTAGGCATGTTCAACGTCTGGTGTGCTTACTAATTTGCTTGTCTTTTTAGCCATCCATATGCTCCTCTATACTTCTTTCAGGGTTTGTTCGGCCTCTTCTTGATACCATTTTTCATAATGTTCATAAGCAAACTTGGCCGGTACCCAACCAGTGAAAATACCCTTTAATGCCTGGTTTGAATCGGGATGAAGTACTCCCAGATAGAAATGGGCAATCAAAAGGGCGGCCATAAACAACGCACAGGCAGAATGTATGGGATATGCCCACTGCACTAGAAATTGTGGCATGGAGGGAGCAAACCACATAATATATCCGCTGATGGCTATACAAATGGTTCCCAGAATGGTGAACATTGAGTTCAACTTTTCACCGCCATTGAACTTACCCTGGGGCGGGAAAGGTTTGTGTCCACCAAAAAATTCTATAGCGAAATTTTTAGCATGAGCGAAGTCGTCTTTGCCGAAATTCAATACATCTCTTACCCAGCGCCTCATCTGTCGTGCACCTTCACCTTTACCGACAAATCCTATTATAATTCCGATGGTAAAGATAACCGCTACCACCCGGTGAATATTACGGCTTACCTGGATCCCGCCAAAAATGTTTGATAATGGCTGCAATGCTACAGTAAGCACCCCCAACCCGGTAAAGAGCAACAGCAGGAAAGAAACTCCGTGTAACCAGTGAACAAAGCGCTCACCTTTGGAAAAACGATATACCACTTTGGCCATTTCTATTTACCTCCTTCGTTGTGGGATTCAGCAATTTTCTTGGCTCTTTTAGCATAATTGCCCATCACGAAATTGGCTACAACTCCGCCGGCAATGGCCACTGCTGATGCACCAATCGCAATTCCACCCAGGGGATGAACCAGGTCTTTCCATATGGTCAAGGATATTGGCGAAACCGGATTCGGGTGCAGCCCATAGGAATAAGGAGTGTCTTCCAGCAGATACAGGTAAGTGGTTGAACCCATAAACTGATCACCGTACAGATTGGCTTTGTGATTGCTAAGTTTGAGCTCAGCCAGGCGGGCCTGGGCTACTGCCATCATCTCATCATAATCGCCAAACTGCAGTGCTCCGGGCTGGCAGGTTTGTACACAGGCCGGTTTCATGCCGGCTTCAACCCGGTCGATGCACCCTGTGCATTTAGAAGTTTTATTTATTTTACTGTCAGTCTTCGGTACTTCCCAGGGACAGTTTTTCGTACAATAGCCACAGCCAATACATTTGTCCTGATCAATCAGGGTGTAGCCTGTTTCTGTCTTGTATATGGCATCAGAAGAGCAGGCCTTCATGCAAGCCGGGTCAGCGCAATGGAAACATTGAAGTTTGATCATGTTAAATTGCATTTTTTCATTTTTATAGTTTTCCCTGAACTGTACATAGGTCCAGGTGGTGGGGGTAAAGTCAGCCTGGGTCTGGTAGCTTACTATTCTTTTGGTCTTTTCGGCTGGAAGGTCATTCCAGGCTTTACAGGCTACTGAACATGCTTTACACCCAGTGCATAATGAGGTATCAATAAAAACCATTTTTCTAGCCATCGTTAAGCCCTCCTTATATTGACAAGACAGCATTTATACTCAGGAGTTCCAGCTCCAGGGTCACATGCATTCATTGTCACATTATTAGTACTGGGGCCAGGACTCAAGCTGGCAAAGCCCCAGCTCCACGGCATTCCGATGGTCTCCTGATCTTTACCGTTAATTTTAAGAGTTTGAATACGGTCGGTCACCAAAGCACGCACCACTAACTTTCCGCGGGCCGAGGATACTTCAACTTCATCCCCTTCTTTAACACCAATTTTATGAGCTAGGTTTCTGCTTATTTCTGCATAAGGCTCAGGGGCAATCTCATTCAGCCAGGGGATGTTACGGGTAATAGCCCCGGCACAGAAATGTTCCACCACCCCATAGGTAGTAAGAACATAGGGATATTCATCCGGGTTGCCAAAATCGGTAGATACAATCTTGGCCAAGGGGTTGTTCTGCACATTGGGATGCAAAAGATTGGGAGTAGGACTTTCAATGGGCTCATAGAACTCCGGCATTGGTCCATCCACGGTCATGCCTGCTCCTCGGATGGGAACAGCGGCAATGGATTCTGGCGGAGTAGCTAATGTACCGCTCTTATAGGTAGCAGCGAACAAGCGGCCTACCCCTTCCGGATTCATGCGGAAAGCCTGCTTTCCTTCAGGTGTGTCAGGTCCTTTGGTCTTATCGGCCACGTCGGGTCCATCATTTCCCACCCAGAGATTCTGGGCCGGATCCCACCAGATCAGTTTGCGTCTTGGATCAACCGGCTGCCCGTAGGCATCACAAGAAGCCCTATTATAGAGAACGCGGATATTACCCGGCCAGGCAAAAGCATAATCCTTGTTAAGCCCCAGACCGGTAGGATCCGCATTACCTCGACGATCAGCCAGGTTTTGTCCTTCCGGTGTTACACCGGTATAGATCCAGCACCCGGTTGATACTGTGCCGACCGGTGCTGCCAGGTATTCGCCAATCGAAGCAATAGGCTTGCCAGTAACATCATTATAGCCACCCAGTTCCTGAAGCACCTTTAACGGATCTGCTTCATGATCACCATAATCCCAGTTGGCCTTCAAAATCGGTTCATCTTTGGGATCGTTGCTTCCGGCATAAAGGGCGCGCACTTTCTTAAAGATGTGGTCCAGCATATCCAAATCAGGATGTACTCCATTCAGAGGCGGTATGGCTGCTTCCTTCCACTGAATCAAGCGGGAAGAATTGGTCATACTGCCGGCCTTTTCATAAACGAATGCCGCCGGCAGGAAGATTACCTCGGTAGGAATCTCAGCCGGGTTTAATCCGGGCTCACGCCAGAACTGGGCGGTTTCGGTAAGAAATACGTCAGCCACTACCAGCATTTCCAAGGCCGACAGTCCCCGGGCCACCAATTTTCTATCGGGAATGGAAACGGTGGAGTTGGAACCCCAATTGAGAAGAAGTTTAAACTGTCCCTCTGCCATTTTATTGAAAAATTGAGGCTGTATGGGCATATTGGACGGATTGTTCTTGGGCAGCCACTGATATCCGTATTCATTTTCCGCAGTGGCGTTTTTACCGAACCAGGCCTTGAGCAGGGCTACCAGTGGTTTATGCTGGACTGAGCCGTTTTTCATAGCAAAATCATGTAAGGTTTTTTCTTGATTAGTAGGATAAGGAATATATCCCGGCAGATTAGCGTTCAGGTTGGCCATATCGGTAGAACCTTGAACATTGGGTTCGCCGCGCAAGGCCTGGATCCCGCCGCCGGCTTTACCTACATTACCCAGAAGCAACTGGATGATGGCATAGCAGCGAATTCCCTGCACCGCGGTGGTGTGCTGGGTCATGCCCAGAGCGTAAAATATGTTGCCAGGCTTGGCTGCAGCAAAGGTATCGGCTATCAGCTTAATCTTTTCCTGGGGTATTCCAGTAATTTTTGAGGCTACTTCAAAAGTATATCTGGAAAAGTGAGTTTTAAGTTTTTGAAAAACACAATCCGGATCATCCAGGCTGCTGGCCTTTATCGGTTTATTTTCAGCATCTAGCTGATAGGCCCAACTTGAATAATCGTATTTCTTGGTTTCAGGATCAAAACCGGAAAACAGGCCATCATTAAAAGCGAAATCCTTACTAATTTTATAGAGGGCATTGGTAAAATTCTTCACATAGTATTCATCATAAAGCTTGTTTTCGATATAGTAATTGATCATTGCACCCAGGTAAGCAATGTCTGTTCCGGGACGGATCTGGGCGAAAATATCTGCCTGGGATGCGGTACGTGTAAAACGCGGGTCGACAACAATTACCTTGGCACCTTTAGCCCTGGCCCGGTTAACCCATTTCATGGCAATAGGATGGCATTCCGCGCAGTTGCTGCCGGCGATCAAAAAACACTCGGAGTTCTGCATGTCCTGCCAGGAGTTAGTCATGGCGCCACGCCCAAATGATGGTGACAAACTAGCCACCGTAGGAGCGTGTCAGATACGGGCCTGGTGTTCGTGGAAAGGTGTTCCGATAAGACGGGCCAGTTTGCTAAGCAGGTAGCTTTCTTCGTTGTCTACCTCGGCCGAACCTATCATACAAATACCTTCTGCCCGGTTTACGGTAACGGTTTCTTTAGCACCTGTTGTGGCATTGATTATTTCCTCAGTGCTGACCCAGGTCTTATCCCTAACTTCCTTAATTTTCTTGGCAATCCGATCATAAGCCTCTTCCCAGGTAATATCCACGAATTTATCAGAGCCCGGAGCTCGATATAGCGGATTTTTTGGCCGATCCGGTGAATAGGCTACCTGTGCCAGACTGGCTGCCTTAGGGCACAAGGTGCCTTCATTGATGGGATTGTCCGGGTTCCCATCAAGGTGGATCAGTTTTCCATCTTTAATGTGCAGGAGTAATCCGCATCCCCCTGAACAGAAGTGACAGATACTTGGTATCTTTGTGGTTCCTGCCAGCTTAAGCACACGCCCCTGGGCTGCTTTTGCCTCCAAATTGAACCCCAAACCGGAAGCAATTACGGCAGCAGAGAGACCTGAAAGCTTCAGAAAACCTCGACGAGTAACTTCCATCACCTATCTCTACCTCCCTTTAACTACTATCTACCTACAAATACTCTTCCTGTCAGAGCACTTGATTCACAAAATATGTAATTAATGATTGACGGTAGTTATGGCGCACCCTAACTCCATATAGAACAGAAATCCCGGCCAAAAGACATCCCTCTTCCCCCCTGGTCTCTGGCACTACCGGCGCCAAGTCGAAGCGTCAGCCTGTTCGAGGTTATGCCCCCCCTTCTTGTTATAACTTTTCATCCGTTCCATTTGCCAATCCGAACAATCATTAATTCGCGCTGAGCGCATGAAAAAACCCCTCCAGCATAGGCCGGACAAAAAAACCCATTCCCGGAACATAGCAATACAACCCACCAGGTAATATCTAGCCTGATTAGAGTTATTAGGCTCCTTTCCAAAAATGGGAGGCCAATCCGTTTCCAGACTAACCCAACGGCTTGACTATCATAGCTTGGCTTTAGATAGCAAGCTCGGAGCTATGCAATTTTCTCAACTCTTAGCTCGACAGGCAAAGAAGAATAAACTATATTGTATAGAACCATACTATACATCTATATTATAATATATTGCTACTATATTGTCATTAATTAAACTAAATCAAATTAAAATAAATTTATTACAACATATTAACTCTTATTTGTTATAAAATATATTTGTAGGCTAGTTGACCCGCAAGAAAATAGTACGATGGCGAGGTAGGTTTTTATGAATAGCTTGAAAGTAATTGATTGCACATCAATTCAACCTGTGAATTTGGATGAAGCTGTTTCTATTGCTTGCAACTACATTCAAACTATGGCTACTGAATACCTAAACATCAACGATGGGTACATGCGCGTGGCCGCAGATAATATTGATAGTTTTATGGACATACCCAGTTTTGATCGTTCGGCAATGGACGGCTATGCAATTAGCAAGACTGATTTGAAAAGACTGCAAGCCGGGCAGCCATTGCGTTTGAAGGTAACTTCCATTATTGGAGCTGGTTCAAGTGAAAGCAGGTCCATACGCTCAGGAGAAACCATTAGGATTATGACCGGAGCTTTAATTCCAGAAGGCAGTGTAGCGGTTATAAAGCAAGAGGATGTTGAGATAGTAAATGACAACCACATAATTGTCAGAGTCAAAACGAGGCGGGATGAAAACATACGTAAGGCTGGCCATGAACTGAAGGCCGGAACTAGAGTTGCATCCAAAGGACAGATTTTAAAAGCAGAAACACTGGAAAGAATAGCCGCCTGTGGTATAGAACGGGTGCCTGTATACAAGGTTCCTCGCGTATATATTATAGAGACCGGAAATGAGTTACTGTTGCCAGGCTCTCCTATCAAAAAGGGATGCATATATTGCAGCAACCGTAGTCTCTTGGCATGCAAAATTACCAGCAGCGGAGCCCAACCACTACTATCGCCTTCAATAATAAATGATGATTTACAATCCATCGTAGCTGCAGTAAATAAGGCCAGCCAAATCTCTGATATGGTAATAATCAGCGGAGGAACCGGTAATGGAGTTTTTGACCTGGTTCAAAATGCATTTCAGTATTTGAATGCTCAAACTCTTTTCCAGGGTATAAAGATCTTTCCAGGCAAAAACACTTCAGCCGCCCTTCTCAATGGAAAACTTATATTCAATCTATCAGGCAACCCCTCTGCAGCCGGGCTATTGTTTGAAGCCGTGGTAAAACCGGCCCTGCTTAAGTTAAAAGGGGAGTTGTCATATAAAGGAGATTGGTTCGACATAGAGCTGGCCAAACCCATTGAACGTTTAAAACCAGGTCGCAGTCTGCACCGGGGAGAAATGATTATTAAACAGGGACGCGCTTATGCCCTGCCGGTAAGTCGAAAAGTTATTAACAAGGGAAATATTCCTTTATTGTTAGATGTACAGAAGAGGTCGGAAGATGAGGTTCTGGTTAAAGCTAAATTAATCGCTGATTAAGCGCCGATATTTAATAATGATTTTGTCTTGATCGAGATAAGCCTGTGGATCACCTTTAATCTGAACGATTTTCTTATCCTTAACGCCCAGCAGCAAACCACAACCACCTTGGTCCATTCGAGCGCAGTGGGTCTTAACTCACCGTGTCTCGTTGCTTGTTGTTCCAGCCATTTTTTTTGATTTCCTCTTCATTTATAAATGAGAGTTTTACCTATGCCCCTGAATCCACTTTTTCATTTTTAGCACAGCCAAGAGTCTTTTGGCTACCCCACAGAACTATAATCTTAACTGCAGACAATATTATTACGGCAGCTTCGACATTAGCCCAGGATGATAATCCCTAATTGGACATATTTTTACCGGAGGCTATAAGCCCCCGGTAAAATTGAACATTATCGGGAATACCGGGCATTAATTGAACTTGCCGGTATAATCACTTCTAAAATGCTTTAAGGTGGTTAATATTGGAGCTGGAGCCGCCTGTCCCAAGCCGCATAAGCAGGCCCTTGACATCACTGTTCCTAGTCTCTCTACTAAATCCAAATCTCCGGCAACTGCTGTGCCGTTTTTCATCTTGTGCAGCATTTCATGCAGGCGCTGAGTTCCCTCCCGGCAGGGAGTACACTTGCCGCAGGATTCATGAGCAAAGAACTTGCTTATGCGATCAATTACATCTACTATATCACGAGTCTCATCCATCACGAAGAATGCTCCTGACCCAAGAGTAGCCCCAATGGCTGCCATGGAATCAAAGTCGATGGGAGTATCCAGCAGTGATTCGGGTATAAATCCACCAGATGTTCCACCGATTTGAACCGCCTTGAATTTTTTACCTCCGGCAATTCCTCCGCCAAAATCATCTAATACCTGACGGATGGTGGTGTTGGTAGGTACTTCAACAAAAGTCCGGTTTACAACATCTCCGGTCAAGGTCATGATTTTGGTTCCCGGATAGCTAGCCGCGCCAATACCTTTGAACCAATCCGCACCTTTTTCAACAATAGCTGGAATGTTGGCAAAGGTTTCTACGTTATTGACAATAGTGGGCTTGCCCCACAAACCGATAACCGGCGGAAATGGGGGCTTGAACCTGGGCTCACCCCGCTTTCCTTCTATAGACTCAATAAGGGCACTCTCTTCGCCACATACATAGGCCCCTGCTCCCATGCGTACTTCTATATCAAAGTCACCCAGTAGGCCTTTTTCACTTGCCTGGGCTATGGCTTTATTGAGTATTTCCACTACGTAAGGATACTCTCCCCGGCAGTAAATATAGCCCTTGTTGGCACCAATTGCATACCCGCAAATGGCCATCCCTTCCAGTACGCTCTGGGGATCATTCTCCATTATAATCCGGTCTTTATAAGTCCCCGGCTCACCTTCATCTGCGTTGCAGATGACATATTTCTGATCGGAAGCAGCGGAATAGGAGAAGTTCCATTTCATCCCAGTATTGAATCCAGCTCCACCACGGCCCCTTAATCCTGACCTCTTAACCTCTTCAATCAAATCTGTTTGGCTCATGCTCTTAGCTTTGGCTAAGGCCTGATATCCGCCTGCTTGGATATAAGTATCTACGTTTAACGGGTCAACTTTGCCTAAATTGCGCAAAACTATGCGCATTTCTTCGGCCATCCTTTCACCCTCCCTTCACATTATTTATATTCTGCGAGGATAGCAGCTATCTTTTCAGCTGTTACATCCTCATACGGCTTACTGTTGATAGTTATAACCGGTGTGGCCTGGCACTGCCCGACACATTCGGCAAATTCCAAAGTAAATTTACCATCAGAGGTGGTCTCTCCCATTTTAATACCCAATTCCTTTTCCAGAGCAGCCACCACCTTATCAGCACCCGCGATATGGCAGGGCGCGCTTTCACAAATACGAATAACATTTTTGCCTCGGGAGCCAACTTTAAAGTAGGAATAAAAAGTGGCAACTCCGTAGGCCTTGGCTTTAGGTATATTGAATATCTGAGCTGCATAATCCACCGCGTCCTCAGGAATGTAGCTGTATTCATTTTGTACTGCATGATAAGCTTCAATAATGCCGCCCGGAACTTCTTTATAGGTACCGATAATTTCTCTGTAGTCTGCCATTATATAATTCACCTCCACCCTTATGGATTTTGCACCAAATTCTATTTACGTAACACTGTAAAGCTTTACTTTTCGGTATTATTTAATAGATTTCTTACTTCAGTGCTTCGATATAAAGGGATAACTGATACCTGCTCCCCCGCACCTAAACCAAGGCTTCCTGCAGGAACATCAATCAAAGCATTGCATTCCAGCATAGAACGAATCATGCTGGGTTTTTGTCCAGGTAGAACTTCTACTACCCAGCCCTGCTCAGATGAATACAACTTTGCTCTAACAAAACGGCGACTGCCTGATTTTTTGTTAAAGCCATTTAGACAAAGTGCATTTTGCCTTAAAAGATTGCTTTCTAGTCCCTGCATTTTTTGCAGAAGGGGTGAAGCAAATAAATTGTATCCTACAAAGCAGGCAGTGGGATTGCCCGATAAAAGCAGGATAAATTGTTTGCCCCTTCTAGCCAATCCGCAATGACTGCCGGGCATCAGATTAACTCCCCAAAATACCATTTGCATGCCTTTTTGTTCTAATACCCGAAGTAAATTATCGTCTCCCCGGGTATAGGTACCACCACTAGTGATCAACAAATCCGAATCATTAAGTAAGAATTCCAGGCTGGCAGCTATTTCCGGTACATCCTTATTCGAGGCCAGCAAGGCGCTGCCTAAAACACCGCCATCACGTTGAATTAATGCTCCCAGCAAAGGGCTGTTTACATCACGAGTCTGCCCGGTCTGTGGGTTGGTCCGGGGAGCAACCACATTGCGACCCATGGCCAAAACATTTACCCGTGGCCTCCGATAAACCGGTGCACTATTTATACCATAGGCTGCCATGAGAGCAATACTTCCCGGGTCAAGACAACTACCCCTTCGGAGCAGTAGCTCACCACAGACAAAGTCCTCTCCAGCCTGTTTTATATTTTGCTTAATTTTTACTTGCTCCAGAACTCTTAATTTGCCGTCTTGCCAGTTAGTGCGTTCGTGTTGCACCACCGCCACACAGCCTGGGGGAAGGAGTCCCCCGGTCATTACCCCCATCGCTTCACCCGGACCAATTGCCTGGTCTGGTGAATCACCCAGCTCCAAATAGCCTTTGACTATGTAAGAGCTGGTCGAAGATGCTGTATCACCCAGAGCAAAACCATCAACTGCCGACTGGGTGGAAGCAGGCAGGTCCCGGGGAGCAACATAATCCCGAGCTAATACCCTTCCCATCAGCTCTTCTAATGGAAGCTCTTCGGTACCCAGAGTACTAACCAAACTATTAATCTGTCGCTGTGCCTCTTCCAAGCTAATATCCCTAAGCAATTATGAAGCCTCCATTCTAAATCGAATTCCCTTTGCCAAACGGACAAAGAGGATAACGGCAAATAGCACATTCTTCACACATCCCGCCATGTCCCAGACCCACAATATCCGCCCGCTCTATTCTATCCTCCGCGAAAATTCTGGGAAGTATAAGATCCAGGGTAGTAACCCGGCTGAACAGAGCCCCACCCGGTACCCCAAGGATGGGCACATCCCCCTGGTAAGCCAGCATAAACTGTGAACCTGGCAACACGGGCGCTCCATAAAAAACCACCCTTGCCCCTGTGGACCGGATTCCTTTCGGTGTTGCATCATCAGGATCCACCGACATTCCCCCGGTGGCCATGATCAGATCGGCTCCTTCGGTGACAAAATTCTGAATCCCCTTGGCAATTAAGCCAGCATCATCAGGCACAATAGTCTGCCCCATCCATCGCCCCCCGAAAGGCCTGATCTTTTCCTGGATGGTTTGGGCAAAACCGTCCTTTATGCGACCACTGCTTACTTCACTTCCGGTAATAACCACAGCTACCCGCAGGGGTTTAAATGGCTTTATGTACAGCAAGGGACCGGGCTCCCTGCTAAGCCTTTCTGCTTCTTCCAAGAGCGATAACCCTATGGCAACGGGAACCACTCGGGTTCCTGCTACTTTTTGATCCTTGGCCACCACTCGATTGCTATGCAGGGTAGCAAATACCACGTTTTCCAAGTTGTTTAACCAGTTTAACTGCGCTGTTTGTACTTTTAGCAGACCAGCATGGCAGGCTTTCAAATTTACCCGTCCCTGACTGGGCTCAGTATAGGCTATACCTGGCCCGGCTGCAGCTCTGGCTATTCGCAGGGCGGCTTCGTCTTCATGGATCATATTGTCACCAGGCAACCACACATAGACATATTGCTTTCCCATATCTTTTAGGCGGGACACATCCTCCGGCTTTATCACATGGCCACGCCGAAAAGCCCGGTATTTTTCTTTTCCAGGTACAATCTTCGTTATGTCATAACCCAGCTCCATTCCTACTGCTTCATCTACTAGTACTTTGCGCATAACTGGCCTCCTATACTTTTTCGAGCTTTACAGCACACACCTTATACTCACCGGTTCCCGTAATCGGGTCCAAATGATGACTGGTAAGAGCATTGGTCGGAGTGGCAGTGTAATGGAAAGACATCCATATTACTCCTGGCAACACCCTATCGGTTACCTTGATTTGAGTTATAGCTTCTCCGCGACGGGAAGTAACTTTAACCTGGTCACCGGTTACAACACCTAATTTTTCGGCATCAACCGGGTTGAGTTCTGACATTTCCTTGTCCCAAATACTACTGATACCTTTGGAATAGGGAGTGGTTACATTATAATGTTGTAGTATTCTGCCAGTGGACAGCAGGAATGGATATTCGTCATCAGGCATTTCCCCTGGCGGTATATGTTCAGAAGGCTGGAACAGACCTAGACCGCGGGTAAACTTGCCAACATGCAGAACTGGAGTGCCCGGATGGTCTAAACTTGGGCAAGGCCACTGCAAGCTATTCTCCTTCTCTATTCTCTCGTAATTAATGCCCGCCATGGATGGGGTCAGAGAAGCCATCTCATCCCATATTTCTTTAGGGCTGTTATAACTCACAGGATATCCCATGACATTAAACATCTGACAGATGGTCTGCCAGTTGGCTTGACCAGGAATAGGTTCTATTGCTTTGCGAACCCTTTGAACCCGTCGCTCGGTATTGGTAAAAGTACCATCACATTCAGCAAAACTGGCTGCAGGCAGTATTACGTCGGCATAAGCGGCTGTCTCACTAAGGAACAATTCATGAACTACCAGAAATTCCAGTTTCTCTAAAGCTCCCCGAATGTGATTGGCATCTGGATCAGTTAAGACCGGATTTTCGCCCAGAATATACATAGCTTTCACTTTGCCCTCATGGGCCGCTGCGAACATTTCCGGAATCTTGAGACCAACTTTGGATGGCAGACTTACTCCCCAGGCCTTTTCATGTTTTTCTCGCACTGCATCCACACCTACCGCCTGGTAGCCTGCATACACATTAGGCAGTGCGCCCATATCGCAGGCGCCCTGAACATTATTCTGGCCGCGCTGTGGGCAAACCCCGGCTCCCGGGCGTCCCAGGTGTCCGGTGAGCATGGCCAGGTTAGCGCAACTCATAACATTGCGAGTTCCACAGATATGCTCGGTAATGCCAAGGGTATAGAATATCATGGCCTTATCGGTAGTAGCATAAAGACGGGCTACGGCGTACAGGTCATCTACTGAGATGCCGGTAAGTTCGGAAACCCGGTCTGGAGTGTAGGTCTCTACAATAGCCTTAAGTTCTTCATAGTTTTCGGTACGTTCTTCTATGAATTTCTTGTCTTCAAGACCTTCCTTGATAATGATATGCATTAATCCATTGAGAAGAGGTATATCAGTACCCGGTTTCAAACGTAGCCAGTAGTCGGCTTCATCCACCAGGTCGATGTGACGGGGGTCACACACTACCAACTTAGCGCCCCGGCGGGCTGCCTGTCTCATCTTATAACCGATGATCGGATGAGCTTCGGTAGGATTGGTTCCAATCAGGAACATGAGTTCAACTTCATTGTCAATATCACTAATCGGATTAGTCATTGCACCGCTTCCGAAAGTAGTGGCCAGACCGGCCACGGTGGGCGCGTGTCAGGTACGAGCGCAATGATCTACGTTATTGGTTCCCATCACCGCACGACTGAACTTACTAACCAGGAAATTTTCCTCATTGGTGCAGCGAGCGGAACTCAAGGCCGCGAAGGAATCGGGGCCGTATTTTTCCTTTATCTCCTTGAAACGCTCAGCTATTAAACTAAACGCTTCATCCCAGGATGCAGGTTCAAATTGTCCATTCTTCTTTATCAACGGAGTAGTAAGACGGTTTTCATTGTAGATGAAGTCCCAACCAAAGCGACCTTTAACGCAAAGACTGCGTTGATTAACAGGTGCATCAGGATTGGACAGGACTCCTATCACCTTTCCGTCTTTGACCGCCAGATCAAAATTACATCCTGTACCACAGAATGGGCAGGTAGTTCTAACCCGTTCGATATCCCACCGGCGTCCCTGACCAACCATGCTCTTTTCCGTTAGGGCCCCGGTTGGGCATACGGCTACACACTGCCCGCAGAAAACGCAATCAGAATCGATGTAGTCTACATCTCCGGCAGTAGTTGCTTTACGGTGGAAGCCCCGGTTCAAATATGATAGATTGTCCGCACCAGTCAGTTCTTCACAAGCCCTGACACAGGCACCACATAAAATGCACTTGTTCAGATCTCTTACTATGAAAGGATTACTGTCATCGATGGCATAGTCGTGCTTTTCACCGGCAAAAGGACTTTCCTTAACCCCATAGCGATAACAATAATCTTGCAGCTTGCAAGCCCCTGCCTTTTCACAGGTCAAGCAATCCAGGGGATGATTGGCGATCAATAATTCCAGGATTGTCTTGCGCGCTTCCACAACTGCTGGCGAATCAGTATCCACTTCCATTCCCTGGTACACTGGTGTTACGCAAGCTGCGGGCAGAAGGCGATTCCCTTTCACTTCCACCACGCACAAGCGGCATGCCCCCAGGGGACTTAGATCCTTATCATAGCACAATCTTGGTATCTCGACACCAGCCATCTCAGCTGCCTGCAAAATAGTGCTTCCTACCGGAGCCTCTACCTCCTTTCCATTAATGATGAGTTTTACCAAATCCACCACCATCACTCCTTCCCATATCTTTTGGTTAACAAAACCCCCGCACTGAAACAGGGGGGGCCTTTCAACACTATTGGTATTGAAAACCTTAAGGCAAACTCCTTGATTCAGGAACCCATTCTGGGGCATAAAATATCAAGCCCATTCAGACCCTCTCTTGCAAAAAACCCGATAGCGCTCGATACTTTCACCGCCGAACTCCTTTCCAAGGTGTTACTGACAAGAGTAAAAATCCCGCTTCCCCTATTTATTAGAAAAGCGCGATTAAACCAACTACCGCTCCTTTCCTTATGATGGAGGCAAACATGTTTCCCTGTTTACCCTAACGGCTAAGCCACCATGGCATTTCGCTTTAGGTAGGATAGCTCGGAGTGAAGCTTTTGAAAGCAATTATTTTATTCCATATTAAATTATAAAACATACCCTCTACTTACTACTCCTTATTCGACTAATTTATAAAATTTCCTGCTAATTTTATAACTATATTAAGATCTTTTTCTTCATATTGATTTATTGCCAACTAGACCAAACTCTTAATTGCTCGATGCATCAGGAAAAAGCCCCCCTCCCTATCATAGTTATTTTATATGAGTCCGAGGTCAACTCTCTTCCAGGCGGAACAAGAGCTAAGCCCGGAGGCCAATTCCCAAACAGGCATTATCTCATCCTCTATTTTGAGGCTTTTTAATTGTTCAACTTATACTGGAAATTTAGTTTATACTATTTTCCGAAATTAATCTTTACAAATAACGACGGGCTAGATGACGTGCACAAAAGGAGCTATACTAGACAAGCCTATTTAATCTTACATATAATAACAGGCTAGCAGACCAAAATAAGCCAACTATAACAGCAGTTAAAACCTGTTAGTCAGCTTATTATAAATAATAGTAATAAACCCATGCCAAAACCGGCAGTGAATTTTACACTGTCAGGCCATTAACCAAGATAGTATAAATCACGGGTAGCTATAGCGAGAAGTAAGATTCAAAAAAGCAGCTTTTATCGTTTGTTCCATTTTCGCCTGATTACAACTATCTTAAATACTCTCAGCAAATGCTATATTGTAAATCAAGCTACTAAAAAATATAGGGCACTACCTGTACATAATCCAGCAACTAAAATAATTGATCGTGTTTTTCCTTTTCTGTACTAGACTGTTTTATTATTACGGGCCCCCCAGAGCGTCCGTATTTTACCGCCTGTATTTCTGCTACTGCGGACAAGGCTATTTCTGCCGCTAATTGACCACCTAAATCCAAGCCAATTGGTAAATGAATTCTTGCCATAAGTTCATCTTCAATGCCCATTGATCTAAGGGTATTGAAATAGCTTGTTACCTTCCTTTTATTGCCCATGACCCCTATGTATCTGGCCGGAGACTTTACAATCGCTCGCAGTGCAGGTTCATCAAATTCGTGATTATGGCTTAATAATACTATGCTAGTAGTATTCGTTATTTCGCAGTTCTTCAATAGTTCTACGATATCCCCCAGCAACAACTCACTGGCTTCTGGAAACCGATCCCAGGTAAGAGTTTCTGGTCTATTGTCAATAATACATATCTCGTAATCCAAAAGTGAAGCTATTTTATAAACATTTAAAGCTACATTGCCAGAACCGACAATTATTAATTTATCCCTATCATGCTTAGACTCCACTGCAAATCGCCTCCCTTAATGTCCAGCAAGCTGTTATAACCCTAAGTTGGGATATAGATTGATTATATTTGCTCATATTTGATATAGTTAGTTTTGATTGGTTATAGTTAACTATAATTATACCAGGCTTTCCAATCAGTACAATAATTATATAGTGTAGGCTCCTTATATGAGGATAGTCTTAAATGATAAGTTCACGAAATACCTGTTAAATCCTCTCACAGCCTGCTTTTTCTAGAATTCTTATCATAAGCATTGTGCCGCTGAGCCCCATAAGTACCTTTTTATTTTATCATATGGACAATGTCTATACGTCATTACAATGCCAGTGCCGGTTGAAAATCATGAGACCAGACCCCTATTGCAAAGAGATTCTGTCCAATTGCTTTTGACGGATTCCCAGAGATGTGGGAATATTTAATCAAGGTTCATCTGGACTGGAAAGATTATAAAAAGATTATTAGGAGAAAAAAAGAAAATGTGTTATTAAGGAGGTTTGATTATGGCAGATGCAGGTAATTTATTTTATCAGATTATTAGCGACCCCGAAGGCATTTCCGGGGGCAGCCTGGTTTTTATCCACGGAGCCGGAGGCACTCACAGCAAATGGGCAGCATTGATGGAAAAAAGTATTAACGGTTTCACACATGTGGCAATTGACCTGATGGGGCATGGTTCCTCACCGGGTAGCCCGGCAGAGGATATTAAGGTCTATGCCGAGTCCATTAAAGACTTCCTGGAAGCCAACAGCTTTCCCCGCCCCTGGATATTAGTAGGACATTCCATGGGAGGAAACATAGCTTTGCAGGCTGCCTTGGACTACCCGGAGAGAGTTGATGGACTTATACTCATTGGATCAGGAGCCAGGATGCCAGTAAACCCAACTATGCTGGAACAGCTTGCTCAAGGTAGTTTCAATACTGCTTTCTTAAAAATCGCCTACGGCCGCGATGTGAATCCACAATTGTTGGAAGAAGAACTGCAGAACTGGAGCCAGGTTTCCCAGCAGCAGCTTTATGTAGACTTTACTGCCTGCAATAACTATGATGTCTCCCAGCAGGTAGGAGATATTAAAATGCCGGTATTAATACTGGTGGGTGATCAGGACAAAATGACTCCAATCAAAAGTTCCCAATACCTGCAGGAAAAAATAGGCGGTTCAGTACTGCAAATAGTACCCGGAGCAGGTCATCATCTGATGCTGGAAAAACCGGCTGAAACCATATCAGCCATTTCCGGCTTTCTAAAGGCTTCATTTTCCCGCCAGGATTAAACCGTGCTCCTGTTAACCTGGGCTAAAAAGCAAGGCTCTTTACAGATAACAAGCCATAAAAGAGTACGAGTTTCTGCGATTTATTGGCGAAAGAGAGCTGCTACGGATTTTTAATAGCTTGGCTCATAATATACCTGTCATATAGATGAAACCGGATGCAGGTTCCTAGACTCTCTCTTTACAAGAATCCAGGAACCCATCCCGGTAATTCTTCTGCAATGATACAAAATGCATGGTGATACCTATCATGGCCAAGAAAGCAATATATCCGCAAATGGGAAACAGTATTGCTATGAGTTCTTTAAAACCTAAAATACTGCCACTGAAGGCCATCACCACCAAGATCGGTATCAAGGTCTTGGTCCTGATGTTCATGACCCTCTTGATACGGACAGTTACTCCAAAAAGACAGGATAACGCACTTCCGAACATTCCGCAAAACAAAAGAATGGCATAGACTATCCCCATAAGTGGGTGTATATTTTCAGCCAGGGTGAGCATTGGCAGTTCTTCCCCCAATAGCATAGTTTGATGCAAAATCAAGGGGAGCAATATACAGACGAATACTATCAAGAGTTGCATGGCCCCCTGAAGTATTCCTTTATCAATAGATTTTTCTTCTTTTACCTCTGAGGCAATGGGCACCAGTATGGAAATAGCTGCCATCATGTTATAGGATACAAAGGCAATGGTGGAAAACAACCAGTTTCCTAGCAAGGGATTGGCTTCAGAAAAAGGCCGCGCCATTATACTTTCGCCTTCAAAACAAAAAAATGATAAAACCCCGCATATCATGGCTGTGACGATCAATAGAGGAACTGTAATACTGAACACAGCAAGCACCCCTTTAGCTTCCCACATGGCTATTAAGGCTAAAAATACTATCATCAATGCACTTCCCCAAATGGTTGGGATAGCAAAAACCTGATTGAGCAAGGCACCAGCTCCTGCTGTCATAACAACTACCAACCCAAAGAGAAAAAAAATAAACACCCCACCAAAAACAGCCCGCAGCCATGGAATTTCTTTTTCTACAATTATTTTATCAAACTCGGTAAAACCTGTTCGTTTAGCTATTTTCATAACCAGACAGCCCAGCACAAATAACATCAGGACAGCAAAAAACATTCCCAGCACTCCCCAACTCCCGAATACCGCAAAAAACTGGGTTAATTCCTGTCCTGACACAAAACCGGCTCCTAAAAAACTTCCGGTAAAGGCCATGGCAATCTGCCGTGATCTTAGGCCTTTTATGTACAATGGATCACGTCCTTAAACTTGATGAGGATTGTTATACAGTCTTTATTTTATCCATTATAAACATAAGGAAGCAAGAAGTACGTCCCCCTGCTTCCCCATAGTAACTGATGTAATCGAGGTATGTCATTTTTCCAGTTCAAGATGGTTCAAGATCCTTTTGAAAATTTCTTGGGTTTGATCTGCCTTATCCATATTAAAGATAATAATCCCCTCATCTGTTTTAAGATATATGAAAGGGGGTTTTTCCGTATCGACAAACAACTTGACCTTACCCAATTCCCTGGTTCTAAAATACCCTTTGAGCTTTGAACCCACCGCTGAACCGTTGGTGCGCATTTCAATGGCAGGCAATTCTTCCCTCAATTCCACCCTATCAATGATTTCCCAGGCATAAAGCTGGCCATACATACCATGGATCTCTATTCCCTGTTCCAGAAAAGTCACTTTAGTTGATTGGGAGGAAAAAAACATCAAAACGGCCACAAAGATTATGGTAACAACAATAACCACTACCGGCAAAGCTAACTGTTTCCAGGCTCCCTCTCGCAGTTTTCCCTTTTCATCATAAATATTCCCATCGTACTTTTGAGCCTTGATCAACATATAAATGGTGGAAATACTAAAAAACAAAATAGCCGGGGTAAAAGATGCTTTAAGATCTAAAGCATGCAGAAATCCCATCACTATTAACACACTACCATTGGCATAGGAATACATGCCCATCAGACGGCCAAGGCCTTCGACATCCACCTTAGCTTTTTTCTCCTTGGACATGGTATTATAGCCTGCAATCAGGAAATACCACTTGAATCTATGAACCGCAAGGCCCAAGCCGATAAATGACAGACCGATTATTATCAATAAGTACCACATTATAAACCTCCTATTAGGAA
>JAAYNQ010000053.1 GCA_012520725.1 Syntrophomonadaceae bacterium
ATGCGCCACATATGCCGGCCATCAGCTTTGATGCTGATGCTTTCCTCCTGGGAATTGACATGCAGTTCCAGTTCGGCCTGCGTCACCTTCTCCTGGAACTCTCCACAGGCCTGCGTAATCAGCTCCTGCAGATCTACTTTTTCATGGTTTACAGCCAAATTACCGCTGGAGGCTTTACTGGCTTCCACCAGGTCCTCGATTAGCAGTTTTAAACGGTCGGATTTTTCTTCCAATATATTTATATACTCGCAGGCCCGTTGATTATCCAATTCTTCTTTTTTAAGCAAATCCACATAATTGACAATTGAAGTCAGGGGTGTTTTTAAATCGTGGGAGACATTAGTGATAAGATCGGTTTTCATCCTCTCACCCTTGAGTGCTGTTTCCACTGCTTTTTTTAATCCTCCCTGCAGGTTCAGTATATCCTGAGCAAATGCGGAAAAAGTAACCGGAATATCGGTGCTGTTTAAGGGATAGTCGGTATTTCCGGCCGCTATTTGCTTTACCGCTTCCATGATCTGAGACAGAGCGAAAAGTGATTTTCCCGCAAAATACACGGCCCCGGCATTGAAGGCCAGCAGTATCATAAGAAGAAAAAGGAAGGTGCCGCCGGCTTGGCCATGATATTCTCCAGCGCAGAGCATAAACAGCAAACCATTAACCAAGCCATAGCCTAAGAGGAAGAGCAGTATCCAGGTTTTAAATAACTGGCCTTGGAAAGCCAGGCTAAACAGGTTTTTTATACTGGAGAATAGCCGGTAAATCAGAGAATTTGTAAAGATCTGCCCGGTTCTGATCTGTTCCGTCATAGCCAAAACATAGGCCAAACCTATGAAAATATCCAGGCTGAGAATGAGACCCAGGAGTACTAAGCTCAGTAAATCAGGAAAGGGTGAAGTCAGGGCAATCTGGCCCCCTATAAACAATGAGATCATCGCAGCCAGCAAAACCAAGCTGGTATGCAGATCAGTATACATTCTATTCGGCCGCTGGGCTATGATTTCTTCCGGATCCCGGCGATAGGTGATAAAAACCAAATATATAAAAGCAGCAGCCATAAGGAGCAGTGATATGATGGCTACCTTGGTAGCAGTCTGGGATATAAACTGGCTTTTATTAAATTGGACATAGGCATCATAAAAGGCATCTCCCGGCTGCAGGGGTTCTGCCACCGCTGTATATACCTCATAGGGTTGGCCTTGCAGCAGGGAGTGTATATCTCCCAAACCAAAATTGCTTAAGGCTATATTGGTATCAGTAGTCCAGCCATTTAGGAAGGCTCGAGCCGGCTGTTTTCGAATGAAATCAATGGGATCACCCTGTTCAGCCTTTAGGTTGCTCCAGCTTTGGCCGGTTTCAGTATTTCGGATATAATATACGAAATTGACCATAGCAGGTAATTCGGCATCCCTGGACTCCAGGGCGGGAAGATTTTCTGTTTTTCCTCCCGGAACTTGCTCTACTTTTTCCGTTTTATCCGGGTGGCTTACATAATAATTCACGGTTTCATACAATAACTTGGAGAATGTGACCCGGAAGGAGTAGGTTTCGGTATAACTGGAAAATTGGGTTAGATACCGGTTATTCAGCCAGAACAGACAAGCACCCATAGTGCCTAAAAACCCCAGCCACACCAGGATGATAGCCAGCAGTTTGAAGCCGCTGGAATAGCTACTAATATTTTTCGATTTTGTATCCAATACCCCACACCACCTTTAAATATTTGGGTTCTTTAGGATTGATCTCGATTTTTTCCCGTATCCTTCTAATGTGGACGGCCACCGTGTTATCGCTGGCATAGGAAGGTTCTTTCCACACCTGCTCGTATATCTGGGTGGTGGAAAAGACCCGCCCCATATTCTGCATCAGAAATGCTATGATCCCGTATTCAATTGGGGTTAGCCTGATGATCTCCCCATCTACCCTGACTTCCTTGGCTTCCTGATCCAATTCCAAGCCGCCGCTTTTTAATATGCCGCTTTTATGGGCTATACTGCCCAGGCTGGTATAACGGCGCATCTGGGATTTAACCCGGGCCATCAGTTCCAGCGGGTTAAAGGGTTTGGTAACATAATCATCGGCTCCAAAATTGAGTCCGGTAATCTTATCCGTGTCTTCTGATTTGGCGGAGATAATTATAATGGGTATATTGCGTTCTTCACGAATTTTGATGGTGGCGGTTAAGCCATCCATTTCCGGCATCATAATATCCAATAAGATCAAATGGATTTCATTTTCCTTTAATGCCTTTAAGGCTTGAGTCCCATTATAAGCTTTTAACACGATATAGCCTTCCTGCTTCAAATAAATTTCCAGGGCATCTACGATAGCCCGGTCATCATCACAAAGCAGTACAGTCATTTTTTCCATGATAAGCCTCCATTGTCGTTTTTATTATTCATGCATATAACATATTTCACCTGCCTTTCAAATATATTGTGGCAGGCAATAATTACAGATTATTTCCCAAAAACCTTAAGATTTTCTTAAGCAGTGGTATGGGAATAAAAGAGTCAAGGTAGCTTTTAGCAGCTACTTGAAGATTCCTGTATTAAAGATCTATTTGTAACTTATGCTCAGTAGCTTTGCTTGTCAAGACAGCAGAATCTAAAAAGGATACTTTTGTATAAGGTATTGGAATTTTGGTGTAAGCAAGGAAAATTGATAACGTATATAGAATTGATAATAAAGTAGAGAATTAAAGGAATTACAGATGAGGTGAACTTATGGTATCCATAGTTGTAGCAATAATTGCGCTGGTGGTGGCCGGGCTTTTAATAGGAGTGATTGCAGCGGCAGTTAAGACCGGCCAAGCGGAAGGAGGAAACTCAGTGATAAAAAATGTTTACATTTACCTGGTACTCTTTGCCACTCTGATGATGACTATTGGCGGGAGCGTAGCCGCCTTCATGGCGGTGGCAGATATCGTGTATCCCACCCCCTACTATCAGTCCTTCGAAGAATATAAACAGTATGATAAGCAGAGGGACCCTAATGTTGATAATTTGGAAAAACTCTCCGAGACCGAGCTGAAAGCCCGTTATGATGCTATGGTGGAATCAGAATTAAACCGGCAGAAAAGCCGGGCCCAGAATACCCTGATAAAAAGCCTGGGCTGGATCATCGTACCTTTGCCGGTCTTTGTATATTATCAGAGAAGGTTAAGGGAAAAAGAGGATTAAACCCCTGCGGGATCTATTATATTTAATAGGAATAAGTTAAAGAGATGGCTTGATTAGGATAATCAAGCCATTCTTATTTATGCCATAGTTGATGCCCTACCATATCTTGCTTTTTCCAAGAGGATTAGTTAATTAAATATTGGCAGAATTCATATCTGTCCATCATACACTCTCAAAATCATGAGGTTAATTTACAATGACCTGTTATTGTCATGTTTATATCGTTTTTATGCTTTTTATTATTGTTTGTTATGTTATTGCTGTTATAATATTGTTATAATCTTTTTTGTTTTTCTCTTATTCTGATGTGGGGGATACAGGGTCAAAGTTATTTATTAGGCAAGTGCTTATGGTAAGACACGAAACAGCTGGGAAAAAGGGTATTGAAAGTTATCGCTGATTAAGATACTCTTCTATTGCCTCATATTAGGATGTCCTTTTCCAGCCAGCAACTCTTAAACTGCTCAAGGTGTTCCATCAGAATATAATGAGAAAATGACTTCATTATGGAAGGAGGGTATTTTGAACTAATCTTCTCATTAAGCGTAAAATGTCACTTGTTAGGAGGTATCATAGATGTACAAGTTTATATCTGCAGCCCCCAAATGCTTGATTTTTGGTCTCATGATGGTGTTTTTGGCAGTAGGTATATGCGGTTGCGGCAGCCAAAGTGCTGATACTATCGTTGATAATCAGCAGACTCCGGAGCCGGTTACTTTATTGCTGTCAGCCGCTGCCAGTTTGACTGATGTCATGGCTGATCTGGAAAAGGTCTACCAGGAAGAGCACCCCCATGTAAGCTTTGAGTTAAACCTTGGTTCTTCCGGCTCCCTTCAACAGCAGATTGAACAGGGAGCCCCGGCCGATGTATTTATCTCCGCCGCTAAAGATAAAATGGATGGCCTGGAAGAAAAAGACCTGATAGTAAAGGAAACCCGTAAAGACATAGTAAAGAATACTATGGTTTTAGTCGTAGCCCAAGATAATGAGGATATCAAGAGTTTCGAAGACTTGGAAAAGGCCGGTGTAATTGCTATAGGTGAACCGGATTCGGTTCCAGCAGGCAAATATGCTGTTCAAACCCTGACCAGCCTTAACTTGCTGGACAGGCTCAGCAGCAAGATGGTTTACGGCAAGGATGTACGCCAGGTACTGGCCTACGTGGAAAGCGGTGATGTCGATGCCGGCTTGGTATATCAGACTGATGCCAAGATATCAGAGCAGGTCAAGGTGGTGGACGTAGCCGACGAGAGTCTTCATTCCCCCCTGCTCTATCCGGCAGCAGTAATTAAAAGCAGCAGAAACCAGGAAGAAGCCCAGGCCTTTGTTGATTTCCTGAGTACGGACCCGGCCTCTGCCGTCTTTGAGAAATATGGCTTCACGATCGTGGAGTAAATAATCCCTGCCCTCAGTACAGTAGAATCCGTCTTAACCGAAGTTGAGGTAAGGGTAATGTCCTGATTTCAGAAAGCTTATTGAATGGGAGCGGGTAATAATCAATGACAGCTATGGATCTGGATCCGCTTTGGATATCATTAAAAACAGCGCTGACAGCAACCGCTATCACTTTTATTCTGGGTATTTTCACCGCCCGCTGGATGTCGCAGCATGAATTCAAAGGTAAAAGCCTGCTGGACGGGATATTTATTTTGCCGCTGGTTTTGCCACCTACGGTAGTTGGCTTTTTACTTTTGTGGCTTCTGGGAAGAAACACCTGGCTGGGGTCCATATTCTTTGCCATAGGAAGGCCGGTGGTTTTTTCCTGGTCGGCAACAGTTATCGCTGCCGTAGTGGTTGCCTTTCCCCTGATGTACCAAACTGCACGTGGAGCCTTTGAACAAATAGATACAAACATTGAGGATGCTGCCCGTACTCTTGGGGCTTCAGAGCAGACGGTTTTCTGGCGGATTACCATGCCTATTGCCTGGCCGGGAATAGCAGCCGGGACTATTCTGGCTTTTGCCCGCTCTCTGGGAGAATTTGGAGCAACCTTGATGCTGGCAGGGAATATCCCGGGTCGTACCCAGACCATACCGGTAGCTATTTATTTCCTGGTTGAAAGTGGGAAAAAACAGCAAGCCATGATCTGGGTGCTAGTAATCTTATTGATTTCTTTTTTCAGCATAGCTGCCTTAAGCTTCTGGACCAAATACCAGCGACGGTTTAGCCACCGTCCGGCCCGGGAGGTGAGTGCTGATTCTTAGCATAGATATTGAAAAAAGCCTTCCGGAATTCAAGTTAAAGGTGGCCTTTCAGCTGGACCAGGAAATAATGGCTGTCCTGGGCCCCTCCGGCTGCGGCAAAACCATGACCTTGAAGTGTATAGCCGGACTGATGGTTCCAGACCAGGGCTCGATCATCTTGGATGAGCGAGTCTTGTTCCATAGTGAGCAAGGGGTTAACCTGCCGGCCCGGGAACGAAAAATCGCTTTTCTTTTCCAAAATTATGCCCTCTTTCCCCACCTCACGGTTTGCGAAAACATAGCCTTCGGGATCAGACAGTTGCCGCTTGCTGAAAGAGACGAACGGGTACAGAAGCTGCTAAGAAAGATGAGACTCCATGGTTTAGGGCATCGTTACCCTGCCGACTTGTCAGGAGGACAGCAGCAAAGGGTTGCTTTGGCCCGGGCCCTGGCACCGGAACCCAAAGTATTGTTGTTGGATGAGCCATTTTCAGCTTTGGATACCCAGGTCAAGGAACGGCTGGAAGCAGAACTGCTGGAACTACAGGAGGATTTTCAGGGACATGTGCTTTTTGTTACCCATAACCTGGCAGAAGCCTATCGTTTAAGCAGTAAAATGGCAGTTTATGATAATGGTGTTTTGCTGCAATGGGGCGAGTGCCGCTCCATAATTGAGCGTCCCGTTAATAAAAAGGTGGCCCGCATGACAGGAATGGATAATATTTTTAGCGGCATAGTAAGCAAAATTGAAGGCTGTCGCCTGGAAGTCCAACTGGATACCGGACATTTGCATTTGTATATGGATTACCCGGGTGGCCTGGTGGTAAACCAGGAAATATCGATAGCCATACGGCCTGAATACATTCAAGTGGCTGATAGTCAGGAGGATAACTGCCTAGGGGCAGAACTGCTCAGCTGCACTGAGGAGCTTTCCTTTTTCAAATGTGTTTTTCGACTTCAGGATCAGGTCCAGGTCAAAGTGCACCTGGCTAAAATAAGCGAGCAAGTGCTGGTACCGGGCCAAAGCTACCATCTCCGTTTTCCCCCTGAAAAGCTGGTGGTCATAGGACCTCACCTCCAAAATTTTCATGTAAAAAAGGGTCACATTAAGGCGAGCGCTTGCATATAGTGTAAAGCGCTCTCTTTTTTAGGGGCCGATAATGACAGGAGGTGTTTTAGTGTCCTTCCTGGGGTGGTTCTTAGCTGTTGCAGCAGTAGTTAAAGGCAGCCTGTTTCTCTTTGCCTATCTCAATAATCAGGTTTTTCCTCAACCTTTGAGCGAAGCCGAGGAGAAACGCTATCTTAAGGAATTGAGGGAAGGCAGTGAAGAGGCTCGCAATATACTGGTGGAACGCAACCTGCGCTTGGTTGCCCATGTGGTAAGGAAATACGAGAGTACCGGCGAAGATATGGAGGATCTGATATCGATTGGCACCATAGGCCTGATCAAGGGCATAAAGACCTTTGACAATGAAAAAGGAGTGAAACTGGCTACCTATGTGGCTCGTTGTGTAGAAAACGAAGTCTTGATGCATTTAAGGAATTTGAAAAAGAAAAAAACCGAAGTATCAATATATGATCCGATTGGTTATGACAAAGAAGGCAATGAAATTGCCCTCATAGACATATTGGCTGAAGATAATGAGA
>JAAYNQ010000054.1 GCA_012520725.1 Syntrophomonadaceae bacterium
GCATTAAAGGATTATTTCGATCATATTATAGGACCTTTTAAGCCCTATGTGCTAAGAGCCGTTAATAGGCTAGCCCGTTATGAGATAGAAATGATTTGTCCCGGGCATGGCCCCATAATCCGCCATGATGTGGAACGTTATATCGATTTATACCGGCAATGGGCCCAGCCCCTGTCTCCCAATAAATGTCCTCGAATAGTAATAGCCTATGTATCGGCTTATGGCTACACCAAACGCCTGGCCCAGCAGATAGCCCAGGGGATAGCAGATCACGGGAATATTGAAGTACAGCAATATGACTTGCTGGAAACTCCTGAGAATACAATAAGGGAGGAAATGATGAAGGCGGATGGCATACTTATCGGTTCGCCCACCATCAATAAAGATGCCCCGCCTCCGGTATGGGACCTCTTAAACCAACTTTCACCCATAGAATGTCATGGCAAAAAAGCGGCGGCATTCGGTTCCTATGGCTGGAGCGGGGAAGCTGTACCCAACCTGGAATCCCGTTTGCGTATGCTCAGGATGCGAATCATGCCCGGACTAAGAGTAAGACTCAATCCCGACTCGGATGCCTTGAAACTAGCCCGAGACTTTGGTCGTAATTTTGCCCGGGCGGTATCCGGCGAAAAAGAGATCTTGGAGCCATCTCTAGAATATCAAAAGATGGTAAATACCAACTGGAATATTCCCGTCCGGCGGGAGGACTACATTAGAAGCTATGCTAATGAGGACCTTATTGTTTACTGGAATCCGGCTCGTTGTACTCACGACACCAATTGTTTTAACAGCCTGGGAACAGTCTTTAATCCGGAAGCCCAGCCCTGGGTTAGAATTGACGCCGATGAACCGGAGAAAATAATAAAAACCATTAATGCATGTCCTTCCGGGGCCTTAAAGTATTCCATCCCACAGGGATCCAGGCTCTATCCTGATCTGAATCCAGGACCGGGTTCAATGGATATTCCGGAAGAAAAGTGAAGAGACCTTTAAGAACATGGAACTACAATTTAGGGGGTTAAACGTTACCAAATAGGGGTTGCCGATGATCACCGCATTTGGGCTGGTGTTCGTAAAGTGCCGTCCCCAAAAATGATAATCGCCAAATTGGCTCCAAACGCGGCTGCATCGGTTACCATCCCCGGTTGTATTTCTTAAAGCAATCCAGGCAGACTTTTTTTCCGTCTTGCAATCTCATCTTATTCTCGGCGGTATTTTCCCCGCACGAATCGCAGATGAGAGAGTTAAAGATCCTAGCCAATTCAGGCAGGCTATAAGCCGGATTCATGAAATCAAATAGTACATCCACCGGCGCATTTAATATGTATTCTTGGAGTTCCTTTCTCCCCATTTCACTGGAAAAAGGTTTCGCCATAAGGCGCAGGGCATCTCCATTCTTGCGATTGAAGAAACTGAAGGCCATCTTGCCCCGATCCCGGTAGATCAGATTCCCCTTGCCCAGGGTGCAGCCGGTCAAAACCTGAACCGCATCTACACCGCAGGCATCGTTTTCGACCACGCATACCACTTCTTCATCCCCCGAAAAAGTAATGCCCATCTGTTCCCAAGCTGCCTCCACGGCTCTAAATCCAATTGCCAGACCCGGACATTCATGTCCGTGAAACTCTACTGCTTTTGTCCAATCGAGTCTGTTCATAAACTGTATTTCCTCCTTAATAAACTAATTATTTCTTGCAATATCTCTTGTTAACCAAGACCATAGGATGGAAGTCTCATTAATTCTAGGGATTGATCCTTTTTGTTTGGTTCGCTGCCCCGAGGAATTGACTCCTTAAGAAATGCTTTTTCGACTCAGAAATCCAGCCAAACTTGCGGTTATAGGTACGGATATTACCAGGCCGATACTGCCGGCTATGGCTCGCAGGATCTCGCTGGTTATATATTCGGTATTCAGCCAATACACAGCTGGAGCCTGGTAGGAAACATAGAGCAAGAGGAAGGGCAAGGCTCCTCCCGCGTAGGCTAGTATCAAGGTGTTGGCCATGGTCCCCATAACATCTCTTCCCACCTGCATTCCCGCTCGGGTCAGTTGAGCCGAGGATAAATCAGGATTAGCCTTTTTAACTTCTTCTACAGCAGAGGCTACTGACATGGCCACATCCATGATAGCTCCCAGGGCTCCCAAGAGTATGCCGGCAAAGAGGATGCCGCGAGTATCTAGCTGTACATTTTCTATGTAGAGCAGCATTCTTTCCTCTTCACTGCCTAGCCCCTGCAGGGAAGCCAGATCTCCGCCCACTACTACGGCCAATAAGCCGGCTGCTAAAAGTCCGCCGGCGGTACCCAGAGTGGCGGCCAGGGATTTGTGGCTGAACCCGGCTACCACCAACATGGTCAAAAGGGTGACAGCTATCAACACAGGCAGGGTAACCAGAGTTGGTGAATAACCCTGGGCCAGGGCGGGCAATAGTATCAAGAATACTCCCAATCCGGTAAATCCCAAACCTACCAGGGCTTTTACCCCCTGTATACCTCCGATTAAAATCAATAATCCCATAAAAAGACCCAGGAGTATTTTGTGGGCTCCGGTACGCACTTTTTCTACTACATAGACCTCCGCAATTTCAGCTTTTTGGCCTTCTGCGGCTATGCTTTCGGAAATATATATGATTACCTTATCCCCTTTATCTACTACTATATCCACTCCGGCACTGCCGGAAATACTGTTGCGGGCCAGCAGTACCTGTCCCGAATACTTGCCTTCCAGAACTTCTACTTTAACCAGTTGTTCCTCCATCATATAACCATTGGCTGATTCATCATCAAGTAATTCTATATCCAGAACCGATGCTTTGGCATAGTATTCCGGCGGGTTAGCATCAATATTATCTTCACTTTGGGCCCACACTGCTGCGGGAGCAGTAAAGAGTAATAATAATATGAGAATAAGATACCTAGGCCAAAGATTCATAAGAACCTCCTTTATGCTTAGCTTATGCCCAGTTTAATTCCAGGCAGCAGGAAATATCTACTCATAACATTATTGAATAAACCATTGTTTCTTGACAAATAAAAAAGATAGGATGAGCTTCCTCTCATCCCGTGGTCTAAGAATAGCTCTTACTTAAGTGTATGGTTAAGGGCTTGAAAGGTAGCTAATAATCAGTATAGGCTAATTAGTGGGGCTAGCCTGATATATATCAAGCTACCGGCGCCAATCTTCTTACCCCGTCTATGTTTGGCCTTAATTGCCGGATAGGATTGCCTGCAACCTGACGCTGACCAGGGTTCCAACACTTGAATTATCTTAAACTGCAATAGTAACCTGGTACGAAAATGAAGGAAGTAGCAGCTAATTCCCAAAAGTTGGTTGTTTTTTGAGCTATCTTCGCAAATGAATATAGTCACAGCTGGCTGTAGCCACCAGCTTATTTTCCCGGTTGTAAGCCTCAGCTATCATGTGAATCCTAGTTCGTCCCTTTGTTTTCACAGTAGCAGTAACTATCAACTCATCACCTTCAAAAATAGGACGATGATAGCTGGTCATCATATCGATCATGGTAGTTTGGGGAGTTTTCGTAGCCGAATAACATAAGGGACCAAAGACGTTATCCACAGCAGCAGAAATAAATCCACCCTGCATCGAACCGGATGGGTTCAGGTAATGCCTAAATACCGGAAATCCAATGGTTAGACTCTCACCTTCAATGTAATCCAGTATTCGGCCCTGCATAAAACTGAAACAATGTGGAACGGAACCCAGGTCAATGGGGTCTGGATTCAGCTCAGTTTTGCTTCTAGTTGAACTCAAGTCATATCCTCCTCACTCTTGTCATCTTACCCCGTATGAATAATATTGTAGTGTAAAATTTGTCTATATGCCACTTCAAAGGCTACCACTTGTCTTCTCCTTCTGTATTAATACGCTGACCAAGGTTCCCAAAATGATCCTAATAGTGGTAGATTTCCCAGCACCGCCGAGAGAACCGTATAAATCACCCTTTGGCCCTCTTGGGTTTAATTCGCCAAACTCATAAAAATTTTGCTCAACGCTCTTGTCTCAATAACTAATTGTTCCACTGTTTCTGGTCTCCAAATAATCGATGCTTTAGCACAATAATGTCAAAGCCCGCTTAACTCCTAATTTAGCTATGCTTAATTTAAGCTTAAAACCGCCCTTTTCTTGTATTAGGTTCCCTATAGGGGGAGTGCAGTTTCCAGCTTACGGAAACCCCAGCTATGCCACTGCCAGAGGCTGGGGCTGTCATCATAGGCGTGTATTAAGATGGATAAGAGGGAATAGCTGCCTTCCTGGGTCCGTAGTTCCTTTTTTCCGTCCTGGTCCAGGTCCGTTAACTGCAGTGAATAAATGGGCCGGTGTAAAGCCGAGGACATCCAAATGGCCTTGATTTGCTCCCCGTTCAGCTTAAACATAAACAGGTGACAGCGTAGCTTATGGTCATTTTCCTCCACCCAGAAGGGCTTATCTTTGCCGAAGCTTCCTCTTTTCCATACCACTAATAAGAGCTCTTCCTTTCCGTCATGATTGGCATCGCCTATAAGCAGGGAACTTATCTGCCATTCCGGTGGTGATGTCCAAAGCTCCCTATTTTTCTCGCTGATGCGAAGGCGGTGTCCATCCAATTTATAAGATTCATCAATCCCATTGCTATTTAGATCCAGGGAAATTTCTTCCTGGGATTTGTGGCCCCAATTAAGGTAATATATGGCACTGCCTGTTCTGCTGGCCCATAAGCCGGCCCCGGCCAGCAGCAAGATCATAGCTATTAAGATCCATATCTCAGGCTTACCGGGGCGAAAAAGCTTATTCATAGTCATTCAGCCTGGGGCATTAGCGAATGACAAGGGCCTTCGGCAGTAAAGACCTTGGTCCAGGCTGGAGCTTCAGGAGCCTGCTGGTCTTGCAGCATTTGTCTCCATTTTTGATCAGTAAGGCGATCAGAGGCCGGCCAGGGAAATTCATAATAGGTGTAAACCCCTCCCCGGGCAATACGCAGACTGCCCTCCAGGGGAACTACCACGTAGATTTCCGAAATATAACCGGTTCCTTCTTCCAGCACCAGATCAGGGGGAGCGGTAGCCACATCGGCAATCAAAGCGGCCGGGTTTTCCCAGGCTTTGGGGGGCAGGTCGCTGTTCTCATCCCGCAGGGCTTCCAGCCAGAAGTGCTCCAACTGTCCTCCATAACTGCGGATCAGATCATATTCTTCCTCAGTCCGGGGAGTATCGCCAAGCTCTTTTTCCGCAATCTCTTTTAAGGCCAGGGCCAGGGTTTCCATACGTTCCAGGTTTTCTTTATCCCGATCGGATATGAGCTGTCTCTTCTCCAGTCCTTCCCGGGTCATACGGGATAAAGATGCCAGGCGGCCGTAGAGTTCGGGATTAGGTTCCACATAACCCCGGTCATCCACCTGGCCCTCTATTCCTCCGCCCATCTCATCAGCATATACCTGTTTGGTGTAGAGGATGGTATCGTGTTTTAATTCGGTCCAACTGCCCAGGAAGGTATTAAGCTCTTTTCTATCCCAGGCCTGCTTAAGCATGAAAGAGGGGTAACCCTCTGCTTTATGGCCCAGGGAGGTTTTCAGGGTATAAAGCCAGCTCCAGTACAGGTTTTGGGTCCAGCTGGATTTATCCAGGCCATCTATATATGATTGCATTTTACCCATATTCTCAGGGTATTTGGCATATTCCCAATCTCCCAGATCCTTCAAAATAGCAACTGCTTCCTGGCTGCCCATGGCGGCCGGGATATCCAGGCCCCGGGGCAGCAGGCGTCTTTCTCCCGCCTTGTTTTCTTTAACTTCCCGGTAGATAAGCCTTTGGAATATATCTGCATCCAGAGTATACCTCTGCCCCATAAAACGAAATCCTTTTATCTCGCTTTCCCTATCCGGCTGCAGTTCTTCATCAAATATGGGGATGGAATTGATTTGCGGGGGCTTGAGTTTCTGGGCTTGTTCCAAAAATTCCTGCCATTTATCCTCTGATTTACTTAATTCCTGGAGTTTTATTGAATTCCCATACACCTGACTTAAAAGCTCCTGGTACTCAAAGAAGCTCAGATCATCGCTTTTTCCCACCAAAAAGCTAGTAGGCTCATAGATCTTCAGCCAGTTTTTCAGGTTCTCTTCCTGCTTGAGGGCCAGGGTGATCAACAGGGCGGAACGGGTTTCATCTTCGCTCTTGAGACGGAAGGTCATGCGTCCATACCACATCATGTTTTGGAAGTATTTTTCGAGTTCTTCTGATTTAGTATAATGACCTCGAGGAATATATTGAGTATAATCTTCTTTCAGTTCCTCCATCTCATTAGGAGCAGCAATACCCATACTCATAAGAGGAGATAATGCCATTTGCCGGTGCTCTTTAATCAAATCTATTTCCTGGGCCACTATAGTCTGAACCGTATCCGGCACTTGAACCTGGGGATCAAGCAGCCGGCTGCCCACTGCAAAGAAGGCCAGGTTGCGTTTAGCTGCGTTTTCCCATTTGCTGCCTTCAAGTTTTTGGTATTGTTTAAGACTCTGATCCAGCATAAGCTGGTTGAGATCCTTCAGGGCTGGAATAAAATGCTCCTGTTCCGTAACTTCTAAAAGGTGATTGAAAAAGAGATGATAATTGTGAAGCATGGAGTCAGTGGTAATAAAATTGGGAATACCGTCATAGCGATTGGGTTCATATAGAGCAAAGAATTCTTCACCCCAAAAGGGCGTAACAAAAAAGTAGTTCTTGGCCAGCATCTCCCGAGCTGCGGGGGATAACTCAAAACGGCTGATATTTTCGATGTTGCCCAAATCTTCTGCCACCTGATAGGGGAGCAGATTAGGGGTGACGTTTACGGGATAGTCCGTATAGCTGGCAAACTCAGCTGCCTGGGCCTTGGAATTAAAACTGTCTTCACCAGCATTCTGGTTCCAGCATCCGCTTATTAAGGTAACGATCAACAACAGAGTCATCAGGGTAAACCAGGGTTTGAAACTATTAGAAAATGCCATACCAGTACCCTCCTTTGGAAGAGATAAGCAATTGTATATAATACGCTTAATTGATTACTTAACTTGCATGACTCAAGCTATAGTAATTGTATTAAAGCAGATAGACAACGCTTTTGGCAATAAAGAATAAATCCGGCCGCTTATGCCCAGCATCTTGTTGATGCTTGATTGCGGTAATTGAAAAATTTCAAATGGCAGCAGCCATGAAAGCCACCGGTGACATTGGCTTCGGGATTGGAGATTAAAGTTTCACTTAAGGGTAGGAAAAGCCTGATGTTTAAGAAGATACAAATAAGCAGTTTAAGATGATTTTTGTAGAAGCATCAGGATGATTTTCTTCATAATACAGCAAATAACAACACAGATTGCCTAAAATGAAAAAAATGCTGTTGAATAATACAAAGTATTTCGTGAATTTGGCGAATAAGCGAAGAAAATAATTGTTTGGTCTACAAAATATTCTTGCAATGAATGGGCAAAAAACATAGTATTGATGATATAATAAAATACACAGAAAACTTGCCGCATTGCCAACCAATTATTAATGTAATAAATCATACCATTCCAATATACAATATTTAGTAATTCCGCTCTGATATAAAATATATTTTATAGTAGAGAGCCTTCGAGCCCCTGAACACCTGTTTTCGGGGGTATTTGCTTGAAAGGGGGTGGAAACCAGAAAATATGATCAACAACCGGTAATAATAAAAGGCTTGGATACCCGTAAATCCCGTTTTTATGTCTGCTGAGGTGACGCGGGACCGGTAAGCAGGTACCGGTTGCAAGATTACTTATGAGATACTATCATTTTCCGACCTAATTTATTCTTAACCATATCGCCATATTAATTGAATGAAATTAATACTGGTGGGAGTAGGTTTTTGAACCAAGCTTAAACCAATACTCGGATGGTTATTTATAGTCTATATATTTATCTGCATTCTAATCCTTAAATACTGTCCTTTGGATTAGTGCCCCACATTTTTATCAAAACTGAGCTGCTTGTCAGTGCAGCCAGACACCTTCATTTATTGCTATCCACCTGGATTATTAACTGAAAAGGAGATGAAAAACTTGCCCAGCGAAAACGCAGCAAAAAAATCATCGAAAAAAGGACTGGTAATGGTTATTACCGGTAATGGCAAAGGCAAGACGACATCTGCTTTTGGCCAGGCTTTACGGGCTATTGGCCAGGGGCTTCGGGTATGTATGATACAGTTCATGAAGGGACGAGTTTATGGAGAAGTAATAGCAGCAAGAAAGTACTTACCCGAGTTGACGTTTTATCAATTTGGGCTCGATAGCTTCGTAATGCGGGATAATCCTGCATCGGTAGATATAGAGTTGGCCGAAGAGGGATTTGCCAAAGCCAAGGAAGTAATTCAGAGTGGCGATTATGATATGGTCATACTGGATGAAATCAATGTGGTTGCAGACTTCTGTCTGGTTCCAGAAGAAGATCTTATCGAGCTGATTAAAAACAAACCTGCGGAATTGGACCTGATTTTAACCGGCAGATATGCATCACAAAGAATTCAGGATCTGGCTGATATGGTCAGTGAGGTGAGAGAAATAAAACACCACTATAATGCTGGTATCAAAGATCGAGCTGGTATCGAGTATTAAGTCCTTAATAACTAGAAGTGACAACTTTTTATTTGAGGAGGGATCGATAGTTGTTTACTGAAGAATTACTGGATAAATCAAGCACTATGCGTAAAAAGTGGGAGGATGCAGTTAAAAGGACGGTGGCCAAACATGCTGATCAAAAGGAAAAGTGGACTACCGTATCCGACCTGGAAATAAAGCGCCTGTATGGACCGGAAGACATTAAAGACATGGATTTTGAAAAAGATATCGGCTATCCTGGACAATATCCCTATCTACGGGGTAACCAGGTAACCGGGTATCGGGGTAAATACTGGACTTTCCGGATGTTTTCCGGCATGGGTAGTGCAGAAGAAACCAACCAGCGCTGGCATTATTTATTACAATCAGGCCAGACCGGACTCAGCACTGCATTTGACTTTCCTACCTTAATGGGTTATGACACCGATTCCCCCAAAGCCCGGGGTGAATGTGGAAAGTGCGGAGTAGCTATAGATACCATTGAAGATTTCTTTACCCTGATAAAAGGTATTCCACTAGGTGAGATTACTACCTCCATGACTATCAACCCGCCAGCCACAGTATTATGGGCTATGTACTGTGCGGCGGCGGAAATGCAGGGCATACCTCTGACTAAAATCGGAGGCACCATTCAGAATGATATGCTAAAAGAATTTATTGCCCAGAAGACTCTGATGTGTCCACCCGAGCCTTCGGTAAAACTCATCAGTGATACGGTGGAATTCGGAACCAAGTATGTGCCTCGCTGGAACACCATCAGTATCAGTGGATACCATATTCGTGAGGCAGGTTCTACTGCGGTTCAGGAACTGGCCTTTACCCTGCGGGACGGCATGGAATATGTTGAAGACGTGCTGGAACGTAAAGGCTTGCATGTTGACCAATTTGCCCCCCGTTTATCTTTCTTCTTCAATGCTCATATTGATTTCTTTGAAGAAATTGCCAAGCTGCGGGCGGCCCGGAGAATTTGGGCTAAGGCTATGCGTGAGCGCTACGGTTCTCAAGACGAAAGATCCTGGTGGATGCGTTTCCACACCCAGACCGCCGGATGTTCACTTACTGCCCAGCAGCCTTATAACAACGTCATCAGAACTGCCACTGAGGCTCTGGCTGCGGTTCTGGGCGGCACCCAGTCCCTGCATACTAATTCTCTGGATGAGGTTTTATGTTTGCCCTCCGACCATGCTGTACAAATTGCTCTGAGGACCCAGCAGATTATTGCTGAGGAAACCGGAGTGGTTAATACCATAGACCCCTTGGCAGGTTCCTATTTTGTTGAAGCCTTAACCAACAAAATGGAAGAACAGGCCTGGGAATACATCCATAAAATCGATGATATGGGCGGTATGGTCAAAGCCATTGAAAAGGGATTCCCCCAGATGGAAATCTCTGATGCCGCCTACAAGTTCCAGCGTCAGATAGATTCTGGAGAGAAGATTATGATCGGAATTAACAAGTACGTCACCGAAGAGGATGTGGAAATTCCATTCCTGGAGATTGATGATACCGTGGAGAAGGAGCAAATTGAACGACTGAATGCAGTCAGAAGAAAACGGGACAGCCGCAAGGTAAGGGAATGTCTGGATGATATCAGAAACGCCTGCAAGAAAGGCGAAAATGTCATGCCTTATTGTATCGAGGCAGTGAAGAACTACTGCAGCGTCCAGGAGATTTGCGATGTATATCGGGAAGTCTACGGCGAATACCGGGACCCTGGAATGTACTAGAATAGTTTAAGGAGGTTATACAATATGGCTGATAGAAAGATACGCATACTGCTTGCCAAACCCGGTCTGGATGGACACGACCGTGGCGCCCGGGTACTGGCTCGTACTTTCCGGGATGCTGGCTTCGAAGTGATATATACCGGTTGTCACCAGACCCCGGAACAGATTGTTGGGGCAGCAATACAGGAAGACGTGGACATGGTAGGACTGAGCTGCCTTTCCGGAGCCCATAGATATCTATTCCCAGAGGTGGCCAGACAGCTCCAAGCCCAAGGTGCAGGTGATATTACCGTGGTTGGCGGTGGAATAATCCCCGAGCAGGATATGCAGGACCTTTATGACGCAGGTATAAAAGCCCTCTTTACCCCCGGTGCAACCCTGGATTCTATTGTGGACTGGATTAACGAAAACGTTAAACCGAGGGCTTGAGGACATGGAAGAACTGGGAAGAAAAGCCATGGCGGGAGACATTAGAGCGGCCTCCCGCCTCATAAGAAATATTGAAGATGATATACCCGAAACCAACCGGGCTATAAGACATATCTTCCCCCATACGGGAAGAGCCCATGTGGTGGGTATAACTGGTTCACCGGGAGCAGGGAAAAGCACCATAACCGATCAACTGATTTATACCATGCGTCAGAGAGAAAAAACCGTAGGAGTATTAGCGGTAGATCCAACCAGTCCCTTCACTGGCGGGGCTCTTCTAGGAGACCGGATTCGTATGCTCAGGCATGCCGAAGACCAGGGAGTTTTTGTACGCAGCCTGGCAACCAGAGGGTCCATGGGAGGTTTGTCCAAGGCAGTGGGAGATGGTATTCATGTTCTGGATGTAATGGGCAAGGATATTATCCTGGTAGAGACGGTAGGTGTAGGACAGCAGGAAGTTGATATTATCAATCATGCCCATACCGTTTTAGTTGTGTTGGTACCGGGGATGGGTGATGAAATCCA
>JAAYNQ010000055.1 GCA_012520725.1 Syntrophomonadaceae bacterium
CAAATCAAATCAGGTATGTTTGCCCAGGTCTTCTTGTCTACCGTATCTGAAAGCAATGCCCTTTGCGTCCCCCGCAACGCGGTTATACCCAAAGGGAGCCAGTCCGTGGTTTACATAGTGGATGAAGAGAGCCGGGCCCGGATGCAGGTAGTAGAAACCGGTATTGAAAACAGCAAGTACATCCAGATAAGCAAGGGTCTTAAGGAAGGCCAAGAGGTTATAGAAAAAGGTAATACTCTGGTAAGCGACGGCAGCAAGGTCAGGGTGGTTACCGGAGGTGAAAAATAGTGAAAATAGTTAATTTCTCCACCCGGAGACCAGTCAGTATCGTCATTATTGTTTCCGTTATATTGATATTGGGGTTCTTTTCCTTTTCCCGTACCTCGGTTGACCTCTTACCGGAAATGAACTTCCCTATGGCTGCTGTTATCACCAGTTATTCCGGGGCCGGGCCGGAAGAGGTGGAATCCCAGATTACCAAAGTAATGGAGGGATCATTAAACAGCCTCAGTGGCGTCACGGAGATCCAATCCACTTCCAGCGACGGCAGCTCGGTGGTCCTTTTGATGTTTGACTGGGGTACCAATATGGACAGTGCTATGCTGGATATCCGGGAAAATATATCCTTTGTAGAGAGCTTCCTGCCCGAGGGAGCCGGTAAACCCATGGTAGTGAAGATGGACCCCAATATGATGCCTATCTTACAGATCGGTGTAAGCGGAGGAGATCTGGAGCAGATCCAGGACATAGCGGAAGATATAATCGAGCCCCGGCTATCCCGGATTCCTGAAATAGCTTCGGTATATTTAACCGGTGGCAATGTACGTCAGATCAGTGTTGAAGTTGACCCGGTAAAGCTGGAAAACTACAATCTAAGCATTTCCCAAATTACTTCCGTCTTGCAGGCCGAAAATTTTAATATGTCCGGAGGGCAATATGAACAGGGGCAGCGCAAGTACTATGTGCGCAACCTGCAGCAATTCCAGTCCATCAAGGACATTGAAGATGTGCGTATACTGAGCGCTAGCGGACAGGCCATTCGCCTGGGGGATATTGCAGTAGTTAAGGATGATTATGAAGAGATTACCCAGTATACCAGGGTCAATGGAGAACCGGCAGTAGGAATCCACTGTATGAAACAAACCGGAGCCAATACTGTAGCTGCCTCCAAGCAGGTGATGGCAGAACTGGAAAAAATCAAGCAGGAATTGAACCTGGATTTGAAGATAGATGTGGTTATGGACCAGGCTGAGTATATTCAGCAATCGATTCATAACACGGAAAAGATGATATTGGAAGGGGCCATTTTGGCCATACTGGTTATATTCCTGTTCTTGCGCAACTGGCGCAGCACTTTCATTATTTTCGTTTCCATACCAATATCCATAATTACCACCTTTATTTTGATGTATTTTACTAACAGCACCGTGAACCTGATTACTATGGGGGGACTGGCCTTGGGGGTAGGCCGCATAGTGGACGACTCCATAGTGGTATTTGAAAATATATATCGGCATCGGCAGATGGGTGAACCTCGGATGCAGGCCGCTCAGAAAGGGGCTGCGGAAGTAGGGGGAGCAGTAATAGCAGCTACCTTGACCATCATAGCGGTTTTTGCTCCCATTGCCTATGTGCAGGGATTGACTTCCATATTATTTAAGCCCCTGGCCATAACCATATGTTGTGCCATACTGGCTTCATTATTTGTTTCTCTGACCATCATTCCCCTGCTGGCTTCTCGTTTGTTGACTGATGAGACCATGGAGAAACTGGCTAAACTGGAACTGGGAGAAGGCAAGAAACTGGGAGACCGCTTCGGCCGCTGGCTGAACGGACTGGGCGATAGGTATAGCCGACTCTTGCAGGTAGCTTTACAGCGCCGGCGCCGGGTAATAGTTGGTGTGACCCTGCTTATGCTGGCCTCTTTAGCTCTGGTTCCGGTAATAGGAGCTGAGTTTATGCCGGCTATGGATACCGGAGAGATATCAATCAATATTGAGATGGATAAAGGTAGCAGTATTGAAAGTACTGATGAGGTAAGCTTAGAGGTGGAAAAACGCCTGGGCACTATTCCTGAGGTGGATTTGGTATTTGCCAGTGTAGGTTCTTCTTCAGTAATGCTTATGGGTGCAGGATCCCACACCGATGTATCCACCATGTATGTGAAACTCTGTCCCCGTAAGGAGCGGGATAAAGATGTTAATGAAATCTGCGAGGAAATACGCCAGATCCTGGCTGATATTCCCGGAGCCAAGATTGAAGTAGGAGTAATGGACAATGCCAGCATGATGTCCAGTGGCGGTGGTGCTATAAGTATTCAGATCAGGGGTGACGATTTGGATGTACTCAGGGACCTCTCTGCTCAGATTACCGAGGTGGTCCGCAAGGTACCCGGAACCAGGGAAGTAGTTTCATCACTTACCGATGGTTCTCCTGAATTGCAAATCCATATCGACCGTGACAAGGCGGCTGCCTATGGGCTGACCCCGATTCAGGTATCTTCGACCATTAATGCCGCCATGCAAGGAACCGTAGCTACTCAATACCGGGTGGAAGGTGAAGAAGTAGACGTAAGGGTCAAGTACTCCGGGGAAGGGGTACAGGACATTGACTACCTGAAAAACCTGACCTTAAGCAATGCCCTGGGCATGAAGGTAAAGCTGTCCCAGATTGCGGTGTTCAAAGTGGAACAGGGTCCTATATCCATAGACCGCTACGATCAGGTGAGAATAGCCAATATCAATGGCGATCTTTTCAACCGGGATCTGAAGAGTGTAATGGATGATATCAAGGCTGGAGTTAATAAGATAGAACTACCGTCCGGCTATGAAGTCGAGTATGCCGGACAGAGCCAGCAAATGACGGATACTTTCGCCGATCTGGCTTTGGCTTTAATACTGGCAATTATCCTGGTCTATGCGGTTATGGCGGTACAGTATGAGTCCTTTTTCAATCCTTTTGTAATCATGTTCTCTCTGCCTACCGCTCTAATAGGGATAATTCTATCACTGTTCATAACCGGGCGAGCCCTTAGTGTTCCAGCCTTTATCGGGATTATTATGCTGGTAGGGGTAGCCGTTTCCAATGCTATAGTATTTGTGGATTATCTGAAACAGCAGCTGGAAAAAGGTATGGAACGGGACCAAGCCATAATCGAGACGGGACGGGTAAGGCTAAGGCCCATATTGATGACTGCCTTCAGTACTATTTTGGCCATGCTGCCCCTGGCTCTTGGTTTAGGCGAAGGTGGGGAATACCAGGCTCCACTGGCTACGGTGGTAATAGGGGGATTATTGGTCTCCACTTTGATTACCCTGATCCTGGTACCGGTAGTATATTCCATTTTGGATGATATAGGACGTCGTCGCCGGGATAAAAAGGCTAAAGCCAAAAGAGCCAAAAGCGAGTTAAGTCTGGAACTGGAATAAATGCTGGTGAAAGCTGGTAATAATATCGAGATCAAGCCGAGGAGCCCGGGCTGATATAATGTTGGCCCGGGCTTAGTCCAAGATCAGCCTTGGATAGGAGCGATTAAAGAAAAAGGAGGATTTTATTTTGAAAGATATCATCGGAAAAACTGTAAATAAAAGAGAACGGATACTGATGGCGGCGGTGGAGGTCTTTACCCGCAGGGGCTACAACAATGCCCGAATGGAGGAGATAGC
>JAAYNQ010000056.1 GCA_012520725.1 Syntrophomonadaceae bacterium
GAGCAATATATTTAATGGTTTGGTGGGCATAGTCCAGTAATAATTCCCGGCCATCCCATTCCTGTTCCAAATACAATATCCTGGCCCAATCTATATCAACAACTTTTATTAATGGAATACCATTCATACCCAGGTTCATTATCAAGGCATCACGTACTTTTCTCCAACCACCCTCATCAGCGATCTCTTTTACCACATAATCATGCTTATCTTTTTGGAATTCAAAGAGATTTAACTCCTGGCACAGCTCTTGGTCCAGGTATCTCCGAATAAAGGATACATCCCTTTCTTGCTCTCTAATATCAAATAGTTGTTTCCCTTTCTCTTCCAGCCGGCAAAAGATTTTGAAGCCCAGGTGATAGGGATTAAGGGTTCCCGGTCGAGCGGCAATCACTTGATTGTGCCGTTTTATGAACTCCAAATGAAGAGATGGAGGTAAATCGATATGGTTTAAAATCTTATAGTGCCAAAAACTGGCCCAACCCTCATTCATAATCTTGGTTTCAATCTGGGGCATAAAATATTGGGCTTCTGAACGTACGATACTGATAATGTCTTTTTCCCATTCACTTAAAGGAGCATAGCGCAGTAAAAAGAGAAGAATATCTTCCTCCGGCTCCAGGGGTATTTTATCCCAATCAGGATGCTCCTTTTTACTCTCCTTGAACAATGGATCCTTACTGGATTGCGCTTTATAGTATTTTTCCATATGGGATTCCTTGATCTCTTCCGGGGTTAAATGCTTTTCATTACTGATACGATAAACTTGAAAGCGCAGGGCATGGGCAGCGTCAAGTATCCTTTCTACCCTTTCATAGCCGATGCTGGGATCTGCTATGTAATCACTTATACGCGTAGCATGGGATTTAAACATTTCTACAGTATAATCTGCCCTGGTTCCATTTTTAAATAAGCGGTTATTTTTAAAAAAATCATTGTGGCCAAAAACATGAGCGATGGTGAGGACCTGCAAGGCCAGGGTGTTTTCCTTCATCAGATAGGCCAGGCAGGGGTTGGAATTGATTACCATTTCATAGGGCAAACCAACTAAGTTGTAACGATAAAAGGTTTTCTTTCTTTCCCAGGCTTTGCCAAAACTCCAGTGGGGATAACGTGAAGGCATGCCGGAATAGGCCTCATAGCTAAGCATGTCCTCATAATTGCAGATTTCAAACTCCTGAGGGTAGCAGTCCAATCCAAAGTCCCGGGCAGCCTCCTCAATAATACGGGTATATGACTCCATGTCGCTAATATGGTAATCCAGATTAATCACTCCTATCGCTAACCGTTAAGAGCTTTTTAAACGCCGGCCAAATATCCTGCTTGCTGTCAATATATACTGCTACATAATTGGGGGCGGTGATGGCTTTATCAAATTTTTTTAACAAACTGCTGGCACTGCGATATGAGCCGATAGCCATTCTTATCTCACCATAGCCAAAGAGGTTGGATTTCGAACATAACTCATTAGCCAGATCAATAGCTAAAGGTGTATCTTCCGGCCAATTATCACCATCACTGCAATGGAAGGCATATATGTTCCAGATTTCCGGGTTATAGCGCTCCTCGATGATTTCCAGGGCTTTCTGATAGGCACTGCTGATAAAAGTCCCCCCTGATTCCCCCCGGCGAAAAAATTCATCTTCATTAACTTCCTTAGCGGTAGTGGTATGATTGATAAATACCAGTTCAACATTAAGATATCTATATTTGACAAAATGATAAAGCAGAAAGAAGAAACTGCGGGCCAGATACTTTTTTTCTTGATACATGGAACCGGAATTGTCCATAAGGCACATTACCACTGCATTGGATTGAGGACGTAGCTGTTCTTTGACCCGGTGATAACGTAAATCCTCCTCGTGGAAAGGAAACCTTTCATGATTGAATTCCATATCCATTTCCCGGTAGGATCTTTCCAGGGATTTTTTCCGTTTTATTCTTTCCTGCATAGAGCGCTTCTTGGATAATCGGGGTGGGATTCCCTTTTTTTGTATACCCCAGCGTTTAGAGCTTTTTTCGCTTTCCAACCAGGAGAATTTTTTTCTCTCCATATAGGGCAATTCCAAATCTTCAAACAGGTATTGGGCCAAGTCCTCCAAACTTATATCCAGTTCATAATATTCATCCCCTTCTGCACTTCCTGCTCCATCGCCGGTACCTGGCCCTTCAGCCGATCCGGCAAAACGATCACCCCGTTTTTCCGATCCAGTTCCTGGTGCCACCCCGGGGCGGTTTTCACCATAAATAAAGCCATATTCCTTAAGGCCCCGGATAGGAACCTTGATGATCTTGTCTTTGCTCTGTCCAATAATGCTCTCTTCTGCAATTATATTACCAATATTTTTCTTGATGGATTCTTCCACCAGCTGCCGGTGACGTCTCCGGTCTTCAGCGCTCCGGTCCCGGCCCTGGCCATCATAATCACGGAAAATGGCCAAATGGATCACTCTCCTAAGTTTTTCTGCATCTGAGCCCACGACAACTAAGTGCCAAGCTGATGCTAATAATCGGCAGGAAGCTGATCTTTAATCTTTCCACAAATTATTGGAGGCGTATTTGAGGATAACGTTGCAACAGTGTTCACAATAACCATTGCGTTTCATCTCATCCACCATCTGATTGTATTTCTCACTCTGTTCGCTATCCCTTACTCTGGCCTGGGTTATAATACGGGACAGCTCTCTAACCGAAGCGGTTAATTTCTTCTCAATGGCTTCCTTAAGAGGTTCATAGCATTCATATTCAATCTTCTTATTATTGCGTAAAAGGGTAAACATATAGGCGGTGACATCATGCCTGAATCCTTTGGCGGCATTACCGGTTAGGCCCAACTGGGCCTCAATGGAGGACAAAAATTCTTCATCCGGATCCAGCTCTTCACCGGTATTTATATCCTTAAGTTTGCTTTTGTTGACAAAGGCCTCAGCATGATCAAGATAATTATTAAAAAGAGCTTCGGCTTGTTCTCTATAACCATGAATAAAGGCTTTAGTTACTTCCTTTTCCAGTATCCGGTTATATTCCTTTCTAACCACATCCTGTAAGTAAGCCATTAATTTTTTCTTTTCCTCTTCTCCGAAATCACTGGCCTTCACTGATTTAGCCAATGAATCCAACAGTATAATGGGGTTGATACAATCGTGTTCTGACTCAGATAGAGCATTATCTATGGCTTTCATTATGAAACGGGTACTAATACCTTCAAAACCCTCTCTTCCCGCTTCCTCTCTCAATTCCCTTATATCTACTCTTTGAGTAGCATCTTTTTGCAAAACCTCTTCCCCATTGTACAGGTGCATTTTACTGATAATATCTACTTTGGAAGATGGGGTCAGACGGCTGATGATAGCGAATATGGAAGCCATCTCAATAGTATGGGGGGCAATATGGGCCTTGAAATTACTGCGTTTTAAAATTTTCTGATATATTTTAACCTCTTCATCCAACTCCAGGCAGTAGGGAACTTCAATTTTCACGATTCGATCCAGTATAGCTTCATTGGTATGGTCGGATTTAAATTTGTTCCATTCCGATTCATTGGAGTGAGCCAGTATTATCCCATCAAAATAGATCATGGAATTCTTGCCGGGAGATGGGATTGATTTCTCCTGGGTGGCGGTCAGAATAGTGTGCAGGTATTCCACATCATTCTTGAAGATTTCAATAAATTCTACCAGTCCGCGATTACCAGCATTAAAAGCACCGTTTAGGGACAAAACCCGGGGATCATCCTCAGGATACAAGTCCATTTTGGATATATCTACTGATCCCACTAAAACTGAGGTATCTTGATTATTTGGATCCACCGGAGGTACTACAGCTATACCTTTACGAGAACGGATAGAAAAGTCAGTAGTTACAACCCTGAAATTCTCGTATTCTCCCTGGTATTCATGAATCAGCCGGTAGCGGCAGACCGGGCATAGATCACCTTCGATGTTCACGCCCAGGATTTGGGAGAATTCATCCCTGAGGTGCTTGGGAATTAAATGCAGGGGCTCTTCCCGCATGGGGCAATCTTTCAGTACAAAGATAGGAGGATGCTGTTCCAGAGCTTTTTTTAGGCTTTCCATCAAAGAAGACTTGCCGGACCCCACCGGTCCCACCATATATAATACCTGGCGCGATTCCTCCCCTCGCATGGCTGCAGAATGGAAATAACGAACAATCTCCATAATGGTTTTATCAATGCCATAGAAATCACTTTCAAAGAACTTGTACCTCTTTATGGTTTCTTTTCCGTATATCCTCTTCAAACGCTGATGGTCTTCGGTTTTAATGGACTCCACCCCTGAGCTCACTATAATATCATACATTCGTTTATGGGCTAGTTTGGCTATATCGGGATCTTTCTTAACCATGTTTAAATATTCCAGGAAGCTTACATCATAATGTTGATGCTGCCTGGCATCTCGATCCTTTAAAATCAAGTCTTGAAAATTAAAGTCCATACACTCCGCCCCCCTTTCCAACTCCCTTGGGTTTTGGCTAATGTGCCCGGCAAATGTTGCTATATGTATATGTATATGCAGGGGATGGCTTATATTGTGTTTTAGTATTTAACAAAATATGGAGGGGTTACCATTGGCGGGGTATTTAGTTAAGATTTAGCTGGGCAAGATGAATTGTAGCCAGGAATAAAGGGGTTCTGTAAGCTTAGATAAGCCATTATTTTCCTATAATATCAATGACCACTACCTCAGGAGGATTAAATATCCGGGGCAAGCGGGGGTTAAAAGAAACACCCCGGCTTACGATGTGAATTAAATTCTCATAGCAATACATACCGCCCGCATATTGGGGAAACCAGCCCTGGTTGGGAGCGTAGAGTCCGTTTAAAAGAAATGGAATTCTCACCTGTCCACCATGGGCATGACCGGATAAAACCAAATCAAAAGCTGTTTTCAGGTATAAATCTATCAGTTCTGGCCGATGAGACAGCAGCACTTTGAAGCCAGGATAATTTTCCAAAGGGGAAAAGGCTGTATATAATTCCCCCTCCCAATCCCGGGTATTATCAACGAGCACTACATCCGGATCATCAACCCCAGCAATGATAATTGATGAATCAGCAATCGTGACTGCTTCATAATGATTTTCAAGAATGCTTACCCCATACTTCTCAATGCTAGCTTTTATGGTTTTTATATCGCCAGACCAGAATTCGTGATTGCCAGTAACGTAATAAATCGGGGCTATCCCTTGAATGCCGGCTAAAAACAATTCAGTACCCTTAATCGGGACCCGATCATCTGCTATGTCCCCTGCCAGGGCAATAAGATCCGGATTTTCTCTTCGGATCAAGGAAAGCAGGGGCTCTTGTTTTTCTCCATATATATGATTATGTAAATCACTGATTAAAACTATTCTAATAGATGTGCCAGCTTTTAACTTGTTGGTATTGATTTCGTATCGCTTAAGCACCAGGCCGTTATAAAAAGCCGCTACAGCCAAGAACAGCATCAACAATAAGGCCAGGGCCAGTGTTTTCCGGATCCTCATTTACTACTCCTGTGCTTATAAATCAACTTAGGGGTCAGGCCCCTAAGTTGACTTAATAAATGCTATTTCCATTCAACCGGGATAATTACCTTATGAATCTCACTTCCATCTTTCATGCTGACCTCAAAGACTTCCAGCTGTCCTTTGCCAGCCTGCTCCGGGTTGAAAACCAGTTCTGCCTCAAACTCACCCCGTCCAGGGGCTCCTTCGCTGGCCATAGTACAACCACTGCCCAGGATATTCCCCTCAGCATCCTTTAGATGATAGCTTACCGTTGCTTCAAATACTCGAGCAGTACCCTTGATAATAACCGGGCTCTTTATTTGCTGCTGGGCAACTGGTTCAGTAACCCAGATAACCGGTTCATAAACCATGCTGATATCCCGGGTAAAGGGCTGTTCATAAAGCCCCACATGTCCCCACCAGTCCATACCCTTTTCGGGATCGCCGTCCACGGTGAGTTGTACCTTTTGGATACTTGGAAACTCGGTCAGGGTATTTACTATACTGGCTATACCCAGAGCTTCACCACTGGAACCAACATTAGCCTGCAATACCTCGCTGGAAAAATCCACTGTGGCCAAGCCCTGATCAATTTTAATACCAAGAATTTTGGTGTCAGTAGGAAGTACCTTTATAGCTCCTTCTGTGATTGGGGTGCCATTAATCAATTCATTTAATGCAGCCCGGGCCGGGGCTTCGCTTTTTTCTACTTCATGTACTTCCCGAACCAGGTACATTTCATTATTAGCGCTTTTCAAGTAATAAACGGCTACCTCCATGGTCTCCGGTGGTTCTTGAACCGGATCGGGCTCTGGAGACTCCATAAATGAGCAACCCGCTACCACCAGCAATAAGAACAGCATGATTATGTGTTTACCGAATTTCTTCATATTTAGATTCCTCCAATTCTGCTTAGCCCTATACTTAAGTAATTTCATAATACAACGAGCATCCAAACCAAGTCAGTAGATTACCAAGTACTAGTGTAACCTGCCCCAGTCCCAAACATTAATGGTCGTATGGCTGATTTCCTCTTAAGGTGATTATACATAATACCACACGGTATTACTGCTATAATGTATACGTTTAACAGTCCATGAGATTACAGTCACTTCAAAAAATATCAGCAATATAAAGTGTTTCCAATAATTTGTATGCATATCAATGATAAAACCACCAGAAAATTAAGCGAAGGATTAAGTGATCCTTCGCTTTTCATGTCTGACCAGCATCTTTTGTAGTGTAGTCGGCTACCGACTAATGGATATTCTCCGGTCGAATTTTAAATTGCTACTAGTCAATCTACAGCTGTAACCTTGCTTTACTGGTTTTCTTGAGCAGGTGCTGGTTCGACCAGGTTGTTCAAATCAATCTCCTGCAGGTCCTTGGCCTGACTGAGGTCAGGCACGGTGAAGTCTTCATTAAAACCATAATACTCATAAGTTGCGGTCTGTTGCAAGTTCATATCCAAGGGTATCGATTCATTATTGTTATCCGGATCTGGAATTTCGGTTTTGATCTCCATAGTACTGTATAGATTCATAAATTCCGGAATCAGAGTTTCTTTATTAATCAACATATTGTAGAACATATCTGCTTTCATGTTTTCAAATAGCTTCTGCAGGATTATAGATAGTTCTTCACCAGTATTCTGATCCTCTACTTCCTGCAAGGGGAGGCTTTCCATCACTTGGCTAAACAGCTGGCTGAAGCTATCTGGTCCCATGGTTACATTCAGGACCCAATAAGATTGACCGTTTATTTCCTGGTCCTGGCCATAACAAATCAATATTCCAGCTTCGGATAGCTGTTGTAAAGATTTTAAGGGGTCCTGGTTGGATTGCTCCAGATAAGTTTGGAGATCCATGCCGGGTATACTTAACTTAACCCATCCTTCTCCAGGCATGGTCATGTATAAACCGTCTTCATTTACTACTATTTCTGTACTAAAGTCCTCCGCTTCAGGTAATTCGGGACTGCTTGAGACTGTATCAGTTTTAGCATAGACCAATATGGGTTCGTTCTGCATAGCCATTTCCATTAACATCTTCATCTGTATCTCTTCTCTTTCCCCGGTATCAGGATTGAGCATCTGCATATCTTGAGTCATTTCTGCTCTGGCCTTGTAGGTATTGTATGCCGCTAGAGCTTCGGTGGATTTTACGAGTAAATCCTCGGGACTCATTCCATCACGTTGTTCCTGGAAAGATACCAGTACGGTGCGGGTTTCCCCTTCCCAATCAATAGTTGCTCCAAGACCTTCCATAACCGCCCGTATAGGAACCATTACTACATCATTTACTTGTACCGGAGCCTGAGGCAGGGTGATTAAACTCTCGTTTAAACTGGCCTGAGTACTATTCAGAGTAAGAAGCATAGTATTGCCACCTTTCTGAATAGTAATCTCTTCCTCGGATTGGCTGATATCTGCACCGCCAATTCGTTCAATTACGTAGAGAGGCACCATAGTGGTTCCTTCCTGAAGCTGAGGCTGTGTTAATGGTTTATACACCTGGCCATTAACATTCAGGGTGAGATCCGCTGCCAACGCCGGAACACTAAAGACCAGCAAAAGCATTAGAGTAACTAACCCTACCAAACATTTTCGCATGCATATTACCTCCTTACTTAAACTTACTACTGCTTTTTTTATCTTAACATTAATCCTATGAAAAAAGGTCATAAAATTAAACATTTATAAACCCCCAGAACCTCTCAGGCAGAGATAGATAAATTCTGTTTATATAGTTATAGAATTCTATAGATTAGGAAATAATGGAATTAACAATAAACAGGAGGTATTTTAGATGACTAGTATATCACTGGAACAGTTCAAGGAATTACCCCGGAAAAAACAGATAGCAATTCATGAGGAGATGAAAAACACTATGGGGGTAGAAGGTATATTAAAACAATGGAATCTCTCCCGCAGCAAATATTATTATATGCTTAGAAAACTAAAATTGAACCAGGATAATCAAGGGCAAAATGAGAATAAGCAAAAGCAGGAAAAATCCAGCGAACTTAAACCGGCATCAGATTATAGAACTCCTCTGGACTTTGAAGCAGAACCGCTAACTATGTTTAATAGCAGCAGCCAGGAAAAAATGCTCTTTTCCGTTTCTATTCAGGAATCTCCTCAGGTAGTCAACTCCATTCTTAAATCAGTAGAGGAACTCTTACACGCTTCAAATTCCAATTACAGTTTTCAGCTTACCATTAGAGAATTATAATATAAAACCAGCACTAGCCCTCCAGCTAGTGCTGGTCTTATTTTAATACCGATTAAACAGTTTCAAATAGTTTGTTTTATCTTAATCGATCTCCTGTAACAGCCCCAGCGTTTCAGATGCATTACTAGTTAAAACAGACAGGTGGTCATGGGAAACATGGCCACCTTTATTTATTATCTAAAACCTACCGGTAACAGTCCGGGCTGGAAATCCTTAATGATGAAAAAGTTTAATCGTTTAAACCTTTCAACTGTTCCGGGGTCGGTTTATTAGGAATGGTAGCTACAATATCACCGGCGTAGGTGAAAAGATTAAAGTCTTTTTCAGTGATTTCACCAATTACGGCGCATATGCCGTTCTTACTTCTGATGGCTGCCAGCACTTCATCCACATCATCAGGTGCTACCTGAAGCAGCATACGAGCTTGGGTTTCACAAATAAATATTTCTTCCGGGGTAATGGATTCCGTGTTAACCGGAACCTTATCCAACTCTATTCTGGCTCCCAAGCCACCAAATCGGGCGGATTCGCATACCGCTGCTCCAATTCCGGCTGCCCCCAAATCAGAGCAAGCTTTAATTTTACCGGTAGCAAAGGCGGCCAGAGTAGCTTCCATAGTGGTTCTTTCTTCGTCAAAACAAGCTATGGCAGGTTGCAGCACCGGTACTAGGCCGGCCCGGTAAAGAGTGTCATTGCCATCGGTGCCTGTCTCCCCTACTATTATCACTTTGTCGCCAATGGACTTGGCCGGTTTGGTAAGAGGTTTTTCAGTTACTTGTTTCCCGATTACTGCAACTACCACTGCCGGAACAATATCGCTAAAGGAGGTGGAGAAACCTCCTCCTACTACAAACACTCCCATGGTTTCGCACATGTCCGCTAAACCTTTCAGCATCAGGTTAATCCTTTCCTGGCTGCTCATTATTTGGCACTCTCCGCAGCTGCAGTGACCATCAAAACCGCAAGGCCCCACTATTACCTCATCTTCCAAAGGGCGAGTCCCAATAAAATCCAAAAGGAAAATGGGTCTGGCTCCCATGGCCACCACATCACGCATGGCTCCTCCCGCACCAGTTGCCGCAGCATCATAGGGCCGGGGCACACTGGGCGAACAATGGCTTTCCATTTTAGCGGTAATAAAGCAATCAGAATCGGGGATTCTGAAAACAGCTGCATCATCATTAGCATCCGGACCTACCAGCAAGGCCCCAGGCCAGGTCGCTTCTATTTTTTGATTAAGCTGCTTGAATAGATTAAAATCAATAGCCTTGTCGGTATTGTGATGAAGGTGAACAAACAGTGCATGAATCAATGCTTTCTCAACTTTATTCATAAATTCGACTCCTCCTAATATTAATGAAGTAATTATGCGTAAGGTAATAATACCACCAATTAAAACATAAGGTAAACTCCAAGCTTGACTAAAAACCCAGATCCTTTTTAGCCTTTAAGGTTCTGGAAAACAGTGCTGCTACAAAAAACAGGCTAATCGCAAGGTAAGGTAACTTTAGGCTTATGGGATGGGAAACCGAGAAAAAGATACCGACATAAGCTATTGCAGGTACCAATAGCAATATCATAAGCCACTTTAGATAGGTAAAACGGTAATCGTAGGGTTCTTCCCAGGAATTCATTAACATTATGGCTAATAGCACTAAAAGTGAACCTTTTAAGGCTTCCCATAATGATAAATAATAGATGCAACTGGCAAAACTGCCCAATCCCCAGCCCAGGATCCCCATAGTAAGGATGTCGATATACTGTTGCTTTTGCTTAATTCTTTCTGCATATTTTTTCTTCTTCATAAATACCACCTCTAAAGGAAGTTTAACACATGAACCTTTTAATTATAATCCCATTCTTGGTTTCAGAGAATTTTTGGCTCAGATGAATCTGGATCAGCAAAAGTCAGACTCATGCCGTTGTTAGTAGCAGACCGTTTTCTCTGCTTAGGGGATGCCATTCCTATTGTGAATCCCCGGTTTGCCAGCAAAATTGATAGATGCAAATCACCTAAGAAATGGCCTGCTTCGGTCTTAGGGTAATTGGCAGCACCTGGATATGCCAATCAAGTGCATGATATAATAATAGAGTCGTTAGGTTCCTGCGCTAGATTTAATAGAGGAGGCAGAATTATGAGTTATAAGTACATTAAGTATGAAGTCGAGGAACGAGTATTGACCATTACCCTTAACCGTCCCGAGCGTTTGAACGCATTTTTGAAAGCCATGCGGGAAGAAATTATACTTGCCCTGGACCGGGCTGAAGAAGATGATGAGATAAGAGCTATCATTGTCACAGGTGCCGGACGCGCATTCTCTGCCGGCATGGATCTGGAAGAAGGTGGCTCTACTTTTAATTATGATGAAGTCTCCCAGGATGAGCACCGGGATGGCGGGGGTATATTGGCTTTGCGTATTTATAGGCTGAAGAAGCCCATAATTGCCGCCATAAATGGTCCAGCAGTGGGTATAGGACTAACCATGACCTTACCTATGGATATTCGCATCGCCTCCACCACAGCTAAGATGGGTATTGTTTTTGTGCGCCGGGGCATCGTTGTTGATGCCTGTGCTTCATGGTTTTTACCCCGGGTAATAGGCATAGGCAATGCCCTGGAATGGGCTCTCACTGGAAGAGTCTTTACGGCCCAGGAAGCCTTGGCCTGCGGACTGGTAAGCAAAGTGGTGGAACCTTCAGAAGTATTGCCAAGGGCCAGGGCTCTAGCCCTGGAAATGGCCCAGAACTCAGCACCAGTCTCCCTGGCCCTTACTCGTCAATTGTTATGGAGCATGACTGCAGCCAATCATCCCATGGAAGCACACCGCCTGGAATCAAAAGCTTATCACTGGTTGGGACAGCAACGAGATGCCGGTGAAGGGATTTCAGCATTTTTGGAAAAAAGGCTGCCTAATTTCACTATGAGTCCTCAAAAGGATATGCCTGATTTTTATCCCTGGGCCCCGGAACCACCATTCAAGCCGGAAAAATAGCCTATAATTATTAGAAGATTTCCTTGACAGTATGGATGTTTTTCTGCTTTTGGTATTTTTTATGGACTACAGCTAATTCAGCAAAAAAGTGTAAGGGTTAAAACTATTAATGTAAAGGTATACAGAAACCTTAACCAGGCCTGGTAGCGAGCACTAATCCTGGTATCGCTTTGGCTTTCTATATTAATAATCATGCTTTCAACTGCACTATGACGGAAGAGGAATAATAATAATAAAACACTTAATACGCAGGAAAAAATGAGATTGTCTGTGGATGGCATATTAAACAACCTTCCCGATGTATTTTGGTCTAATAATACCCCTAAGAATCAAATACTATGTATAGCGAGCAAATAAAAAAACCAGAAACTTAAATACCCCGGTAATTATATTACCGGGGTATTCAAGAGAGTGTGAAGAGTTTATGTTAGTTGTTGGTTTACTTTTTTAAGCCAGTAGCCAAAGTGCTTTTACTGTCTGAGTAAGCGTAATTGAAATCTTTTACCATTACTATTTCAGGAACTTTAAGACCGGACATGCTCAATAGTTCAACTAATGGTGAATACCTGAGTAAAGCGCTGGCCAGTTCTATGGTGCCGAATACTCCACAGAAGGTTGCGGTCCAACCGGTAACGGTTTCAGTACCGGATAAGAGGAAACATACTAGAAATATGGCGTAGCGGATAATAACACTTTTCTTGCTCAACATATTGGTTCCCACCTTTCTAATCTTATTATTAGCGAAGATTTTCCCTGATCCTTATCATTGCTTCAAAACCCCGAACTATTGGTTCAACTTGGAATAATTTGCCCAAGTTCCGGTACATTTCAGTAATATCGTTATCAATCATACTACCCAACTGCTCAGGAGAAATGCTGCCCTCAGCAGCTAATACTAGGGCGCTCTCCAAGCGTTTCAAGAAAGTATCCATCATTCGATTGAAAAAAGGCTGCAACTCTTTAGCCGCTTCAGAAGCCAAGGGGGCTTCCACAACTTTCCCTCCATTGTTATAGAAGTGAGTCAGGATTTCATTCAAATGAGCTTCATTTAGCCTTTCTATCCTCTGCCTCATCTCTAATTGGTGCACCGCCATCTTTTGGTAAGTAGCTTTTATTTTCACCTGGCTTAATTCAGCCAACTGTAAATACATATCACCGATGTAATACTGGAGATCGGCCCCTAGATCATAAACTTCCTTCAAATAGCGTGGACAGGATCTGATTTGGAAATCATGGTCTGAATACTCGAGAACGTAATTCGACATTTTCTCTAATGCTTTAGCCATACATTTCATCTCCTTTCACAATCAGGGATTGCATTTGTCCTTGTTACATCATTCACTTGCTCCGTTACAACTACTTGTCTATTTGTCTTTATTTAAATGCAAAACCCATGCCAATCGATAAAGCAAGGACTGAATCTCTGTAAAAACCAGTAAAATGCCCTTTGACTGATATAGTGAACATTATAGCATTGTCGCATTTATTCGAATGTTGTCACATCACTGTAACATAAGTGTAACATTGACCCCTTTTCTGACGACAGTGTGACAGTTTTTGAACACTGCCTATACTCTGATCCATTCAAGCTATGAAACTTTATTATCTGTATGTAAATAAACCTATTCTGAAATTGATAGAGTTAAGGCCCATGAATTAAGAAAGGAAAGACGCCTCTGTCCTATTTGCTATTTCAGGAAAAGGAGCGACAGAAGCGTCATAATCAAGATATGCTATTCTTATCCAACTAAAGACTAATCTAGAAATCTGATAAAGTAGCGGTTAAAATTCTTGTCTACAGTCTTTCAAAAATAGTAGTACAACCCATTCCGCCACCTATACAAAGAGTGGCTAAGCCGGTCTTAAGCTGGCGTCTTTGCAATTCATAAAGTAAGGTTACTATAATTCGAGCTCCGGAACAACCGATGGGATGTCCCAGGGCTATGGCACCACCATTGACATTGACTTTTTCCATTTTGTCAGCCCATCCGCAATCCCTGGCCACCGCCAAGGACTGGGAAGCAAAGGCCTCATTGGCTTCAATCAAATCAATATCATCAATGCCAAGGCCGGCTTTTTCCAAGGCTTTCTTAGTAGCCGGAATGGGGCCTAAACCCATTACGGAAGGATCAACCCCGCCGGAAGCATAGCTGACGATTTTAGCCATAGGCTTGACTCCCAATTGATCCGCTTTTTCCTTGGACATAACAATCATGGCTGCGGCTCCGTCATTTATGCCGGAAGCATTTCCAGCGGTTACGGTACCATCCTTTTTGAATGAGGAAGCTAAGGTAGCCATTTTTTCTCTAGTGGTGGCCCGGGGATGTTCATCAGTGTCAAATACCTGTTCACCTTTCTTGGTTTTAATCACTACAGGCACGATTTCATCCTTAAAGCGACCTGAAGCAATGGCTTCTGCTGCCCGAATCTGGCTCATATATCCGAAATCATCCTGTTCTTCCCTGGTAATACCGTATTGTTCCACAATATTTTCTGCCGTTATACCCATATGATATCCATTAAATATTTCCCATAAGCCATCATAAACCATACCATCTATAAGATCGCCTTTATACATATTCATTCTATATCCCCACCGGGCATTGGGCAGATAATAGGGATGGCTGCTCATGCATTCCATACCACCGGCTAAAATTATATCCGCATCTCCAGCTTTAATAATCTGAGCTGCCAATTGTACTGCTCTCATTCCTGAGGCACATACCTTATTGATGGTAAAGGCAGTAGTTTCTTTGGGAATACCTGCATGGATCATGGACTGCCGAGCTACGTTTTGCCCCTGACCCCCCTGTAGGACACAACCGAAGATAACTTCATCGATCTGTTCCGGTTTCACTCCGGATCTTTTTATCGACTCTTCCATGACTATTCTTCCTAATTCTACGGTTTTAGCATCTTTCAGGGTACCTCCAAAGGTTCCAATTGGTGTACGGCACAGACCTGCTACTACTACTTCTCTTGCCACTACTGTCACTTCCTTTCCAATATTACCTGCAATTTCCCAGTTAATTGATCTCTTATCTCTTAGCTGGGGTTAAATGATTAAGGACTGGAATTGGACCATTTTCGAACTGATCATTTCCCTGTTATTAATTAGTCACAATACAAGGAGTGATTGCTAATAATTCTATATTTTCACCTCCTTAAGATAAATCGCTAGAAATGGCCAAAATGGTTATTTCCGTCATATTTTTACATTTATATGTAATACTAATCTCTTTTCAAAATCTCTTTTCAAAACATAATTGTTATTTA
>JAAYNQ010000057.1 GCA_012520725.1 Syntrophomonadaceae bacterium
ACTTGTTTAGTTTTTGTTGGGCCTCCTGAATCATAGGTTCAGAGTTATAAATTAATACCGCTTTAGCGTCAGGAAAGTGTTCAAGGATCGTTGCAGCTAAAATACCATCCCCACAACCAATATCCAGTAAACTATCGACTTTAACCTTGGCAGCTTTAATCAGTCTGAGCATTACTTCTGTTTGTTCGGCTGCAAGTGGAATAGCTCCTCTGACTCCAGATAAATACTTGTCAGCAATCTCTTGTGTTTCCCAGAGTTGAGCATTTTTAGCCATTGATAACCCTCCTATAATTGTAGTTATCTGATACTCATAGTGATTGCCCAAAACTTGTCTTTAATAAACAAGAAAAGCTTCCACCTATTGGTCGGAAGCATACAGTTCTACACTCCCTTCGTCTTAGTCCTGGCAGGTACAAGCAATAGGAGATTAATATATTTGCTTTGCCATGGTCTTGGTTCGGTATAATCACTGAGGGTATCATCCGATTTGTCCCCAAGGCATTAAGCCAAATCCATACTAACAGATAATAAGGGTCATAACAATAACCTGTATTAAATCCTTAAAAGATGATCGGATGAGGATAAGGCAAGTATCTTGATATAACAGAGAAAGGCTTGCTTAGGTGCAGGCTTCATTAATGAGGCTAAAAAGAAAGGAATGATTAATTTGGCAGGATTCCTTACTCAGGTGCAGGCTGGGATTTATTCATGAGTGAGAAAACCTGAGCTTTTCTATTCTGTTATGGTTTAAAATCTGAGTAAGTGAATTCTAATGCTTGTGGAAAGAAAGTTCAGTTTAAATTGCAGTTCCAATATGTAACTAATTTAACTGCTAAAACGTTCTTTAAGTGAAGGAGGATGATGATGAGAGTCGATTCCTTAGAAGCTCTATACAAGTACTATATGAACGACATTTATCAGTATTTGCTCAGACTTTCTGGTCATCCTCAAACTGCTGAAGACCTTTTACATGATACTTTTGTAAAAGCCTATGAATACCTGGAAAGTTATCAAGGGGAAACAGTACGTCCTTGGCTTTTCAGAGTAGCCCATAACATTTATGTTGATTGGTATAGGAGGGAAAAACGCCAGATTCAGACTGATCCTACAATATTGATTGAACTTAACCCGTCCGTGGATCCCGGACCTGAAAGGCTTGTTTTGCTAAAGGAAGGATTTGATACCTGGATTGAGGTAAGCAAGCTTTTGCCGGAGAAAAGTCGGCAGATACTATTGCTTAGAGATTACTATGAGTTCTCTTATAAGGAAATAGCAGAAATTTTAAACATAAGCGTTTCCAGCGTCAAGATTACTCTATACCGCGCCAGACAAAAAATACGTGAGGTGATCAGGGATGAATTGTGATGAATTCGAAAAGCTTAAAGTCCGTTATTTAGAAGGAAATGTTTCCTCTGCCGAAGAGAAGGCAATAGAAGCACATCTGGAGGTTTGTCCTCACTGCCGTGAAACACTTGATAAAATAATGTCAGAAAGCAGTAAACAAGCAAAATTAGATCTTTCAACTTTAGATGATAGCACTTATAAACTTGATGAAGACCAACAGAAAAAAATCCTGCGCCATGCCAAATATAAGAACAGGTTTAATATAGCATTATTTTTACTCGCCCTTTTTATACTAGTCAATATTGCGGGGGGCATTCTTTCCAGTCTGTACTTCAATTGGGGCGGTGAAGCCGGGCGCCTTTATAAAGCCCAAAAAACAGCGGCTTTGATCACAGAGTTTACTTTTCCTAATGTGACCGTGCCAACACATTTTGACCCTTTTCCCTTGTTACTATCTGGAGCCGGATGGGGGCATAGCAGTATAAATATTAAGCCTTATTTTGTTGCTAACGGTAAATATGCCATCCAAAAGCGGGTGGGCAAGGATGAATTTGTCATTGGTCACTTAGATATCAATCAGTTCTTCTCCTCCATGGATGTTAATTGGCAATGGAAGGAGAACAGCTTCAAAGATTATTTGTATTTTTATCATCCTGAGCAATTGAATGACCCCGCAAATAATGATACCGGGATAGCCAATAGTTCTGATCAGATCTGGGAAGCATTGGACACATTGCCGGAAGGAACAGTAGCGGAACTGTCTCTATCCCTTACCGGGACTTTTTCTATCGACGAGGTCAAGAAACTGTTTGCAGATTATGATGTGGATATAACCTGGTATGCGGTATCTACCGGAATCGAGGGCAATCCATATTGCCCGGATAGGCAAGCTCCCCTCTCAGCCTTTCATGGAGTATGGGGAGTTCCTGAGTTACCCCGTCATATGCTGAGAAGTAACTCCACTATTTCCGATGAGCATTCTGTACACGAAACATATTTGCTGGAATCCATGGAGTTTCTAATACAAAATGAAGCCATAGCCAGGAAAGTCTACCGTGGTTCTAGCGAAAATTTGCAGTTGGCCACAAGATATGACTATATTAAAACTCACGGCATTGAGGTATACGGTGTAGTTGTAACAGGACCTACCAAAGAATTGCTTAAACTAAAGGACTTAGATTTGGTTCATTTACCCGGCTTAGGTGAAGTAAGGTTATGGAATTGGTTTACCCGTAATTATCAGGGCCAGATGTATTAATGTTACACCCGGACGTTCTTAGTGTAACAAATATTTCAATGAGGTCTGTGCAGTTTGGACCATAAAGGATAAATGCAAAGGTTTGGTAATATAAGATTCGACTTGCTGTAAACTTTAAGTTTTTACCGGTGGGCATAATTATTATTTAATCGGAGGTAATATATATGAAGACAATTGGAATAATCGGAGGAATGAGAAGTGATGGGGAAGAGCGATTACTTCAACAAACTTCTTAACCGGGCAGTCTTCATACACCTTCAGGAAACTATAATAGTAGGTTCGTGGAGGTGAAAATCTCATAAAAAGGATACTGATAGTTGTTTTCATATCTGCTGGCTAATGAACCTTTGGAAGAACTGGATTATTTATCAAGAGTCAGGCACCCAGGGTTAGAATATTTGCAGAGTACAATGTATACTACTGATAGCCGTCCGTTGAAAGGCACCGTTTACACTGGAAAGGATTGTGAGATGACTCAGTGGCTTTGGAGAAGGCTTGACCGCTACTATCATAGGAAAGGACTAACAATTTATGGCGATATTTGATTTCAAAAAAGAATATAAAAACTTGTACCTGCCCAAGAATAAACCAGTTATCATTGATGTGCCGACAATGCGCTTCATTATGGTAGATGGAAAGGGCGATCCTAACACTTCCCCTTTTTACAAGGAGGCAGTGGAAGTGCTGTATGGTCTGTCCTATTTCATTAAGATGAACAAGGGGGGAGGCACTCAGCCAGAGGGATATTTTGATTACGTGGTTCCGCCGTTGGAAGGGCTGTGGTGGTTCGAGGGCAAACCTTTTGATGGCAGTGTTATTGGAAGAAAGGAAGAGTTTAATTGGGTGATGATGATCCGTCAGCCGGAGTTCGTCACTACGGAGGTATTTGAAAACGCTAAGGTGACCTTATTAAAGAAAAAGCCGAAACTTAATACATCAATAGCGCGGCTTGAAGATTTCACTGAGGGCTTGTGTGCCCAGATTATGCACATCGGCTCCTATGACGAGGAGCCTTCTACCGTCGCAGTGTTGGAAGAATTTATTGAAAAGAATGGATACCGCACAGAGATGACTGGCTTGCGGCAACACCATGAAATTTACCTTGGTGACCCGCGCAAGATTGCGCCTGAGAAGTTAAAAACAGTAATACGGCATCCAATTGTGAGTTTATAAC
>JAAYNQ010000058.1 GCA_012520725.1 Syntrophomonadaceae bacterium
CGCACGGGGTTTTACCCCCTTCACCTTCATCCACGTAGAGGTCGAAAAGGGGATTGGCACCGGCTTCATTGAGAGTGATGCTATATGAAATATCACCGTCGGTAACCTCACCCTCAATACTATTGGCCACCATCAGCTTGAAACTTTCGGTAAAACCTTCTGCATTACATTTAAACTGAAAGTTGGCTGGAAAGGATTCGCCATTGGGGTCGGTGAGGGATGGCTTAAAATAAAAACTGCTGGTATGCAAAGAAAAACCGTTATCAAAACTTATAAAATACCGGGAAAAAGTGCCAATCGGGTCCAGGGTGCAGAACAAAAAGAGGCAGGAGAGCAGGAATAGAGCCAACCAGCGTCTTGGGTCAGGGCGACGCCGTCTGCATAAAGAAGTAGCATATTTGGTATTATACTGAGCTGCAAACAAGGACTCTATCCTCCTTTTCCTTGTTTTTACTGTCATCACCTTTAGTTAAAACCATTGAAGTCCAGTCAAGGTACCCAGAGAGATCTCGTTTCTGATTCCTATCCTTTATCGAGCTTTGGCCTTAGTTAAGATCTAGATCTATGGTCATAGCTGAGCATACGCTTGCCCCGTTGATCCGACTCTTATTTTTCACCTGGGCTATGTGCCCATCTCTTTGAGCAATCTTGCATACGAGCTCCTCAGCACCCGGGAAAAATATCCAAACAAAACAAAAAGCCACTACATTAATTTAGCGGCCGGTTGCGTCTCCAGCTACTGTGAGTTAGACGCCCAAATAACACTCACAGATTATTGCTTCCGCAGTATTATATTTATTCATTCTATTGTTAACTTATGAGGTGCATGATCTTAAGGTGAAAAAATGCTGCTTATACGGCTCTGTATCCTTTCACATTTGAGGGTAGTTATTCTACAAATGATTTGTTTGAAGAGGTGTTATGTATATATATTTACACAACAAATCTGCTTGTAATAATTGAAACAGCCGATTGTATCTCCCTCTTGCCGTGTGAAAGACGCCCACCTAAACTTATAGTTCATCTTTTTCGATAAATACCCAAAATTATAGCGTTTACTGGGATAATCTAATCGAATTGCAAAATTGGTATACATTGTTATTATATACTAATTTGTTTACCAAACCAACCCTATTATAGTATCCATTGGAAGAAAAGGGAGCAAAAAATTCCCTGCAATAACGGCAGGGGATGGGGATTACGGTGCGGCAATTCATACGACGGGATTTGTAGCTGCTGGCCAGCTGGCTACGGACCGGTATGTGAATATGTATGTGCGGCAGGTATGTGCGGGGCGGCCCGAAAATTGTAGGGGCGGTCTTCGACCGCCCGCGGTATAACGCCTGAATTTACGGTGTTTACCGCCGAGGTCGCGTTTGCTACGATATATCGGTGGATGAAAGGGCGGGCGACCGCAGGTCGCCCCTACAGACTAGTATGTGAATATGGATGTTCAGCAGGTATGTGCGGGGCGACCCGAAAATTTATATGCTAATTCATCCAGTAATCCAACCCCTAAGGTTGAGATTAGAAACAAAACTAATAAATTCCTGAACTTCTTCTCACGCCTACTGAATATTCCCGTTGGCGGGGACTCCTTCGATTTGCAGGCCCACCGCCAGGATGCTGGCTCCGCCCAGATAGGCATTGTTTACATACAGTTTGCGGCCTACTCCGGTGGATTCAAAGCGTAGCTCTTTGCCGGATTTGTTGGAGGCTGTGAGCCTGGAGGATATACAATGGATATCCTGCCCCGCCTCAATAAGGATATTACCTTCGCTTCTCAGATCTGTAATAGCTAATCCGGCTACACTACTGGAGGACAGATTTATCTCCCCGTTGCTACTGTTCAGTTCGATATTATAATTGCTGTTTTCAGTAGTTATTTTAGCCGATAAGGCATATATATTTTTTTTAGCCAATATCTCTACATTACCATCAGGGCTCTTGATGATAGTCTGGGGTATACCCACTACTTCAAAGGCCGACAGATCTATAGCCCCATTTATGCTCTTAAGCAAAATGCCGTGACCATTTTTTGAAGCATCATTATTAAACAGATTGGCTGACTTAGCACTAATATCTGCCTGGCTCTGGATATTCATATTTCCACCGGAAGAAAGGGTAGCCTGATCCAATTCTATGAACCCCTGAGCCAGAATCTGCAGAAGTCCCCCATAGGCAGTGCTGGTAATACTGGCATATTTGGCCTTTATCCCTTGCTCAGTAGATTCGATTAACAGAGCCGGATTAGGGGGCTGGATACTGGAATTGGATTCTACTATCGATCCATCCAAATCAATCGAACCTGCAGCCTGTATTAGCATTTTGGCATTAGGACCTTGATTATAGGACTTAATGATGGTATTGCCGGCATTTATTCCTCCCTCTATGCATATTAATTTAAGCCCATGGGTGCCGTGGGAGATAATGGAAGACTGCTCCAAATCAATAAAATCACGGGCTCTAATTTCCAGATAGGTTCCCCCGTTGGTACAGGTCACCTGAGCGTTTTTCGCACTAATACCATTAGCAGTCGATTCAATCAACAAAGCCGACTCCGGGGGCTGAGCACTGCCTTTTGATTCTACCCTGGCTCCGTTAAGATTTATAAATCCCGGAGTCTTAAGAACCACAGCCGCAGTCCTGGCACCATTGGTGGAGACGATACTGGCATTGCTGGCATCTATATCCCCAGCCGCTGACTGTATATTTACTCCATCATCACCAGCAGAACTGATATCAGCTGAAGTTAAATTAATGTCATTCTGGGCTGCCAGTTTGATTATTCCACTTTCAGCGCTCCTTGAATTAATGGTAGTTCCATTAGCCTCGATATTGCCTGTTTCAGCCGTAATATTAACCTGATAGGGCTGGGTGTTCCC
>JAAYNQ010000059.1 GCA_012520725.1 Syntrophomonadaceae bacterium
CTTTTTTAGGTTCATAGAGTTGATGACTAGAAACCGGGTCCTCTATATACCCTCTAACCTGCTCTTTGTCCCGGACTCCCTCGTCCTTATTGCGAACCACGGCTCTGATACCTAAATGTTTACCTGCCAAATCCTCTGGACTTATCTTAATATAGGCACGGTGGGAGCCTCGGAGAATAATATCCCGCTGGGGATCATATTTTTCTTTAAACGCCATGGGCGGAGTTTCTATTAGTGTTTTTTCAGGGTGATCAACATCATATACTTGAATTTTTACACCTTTTATTTCTGTATATGGGTTTTTAAAGTACCCCTCAGAAACTTTAATTTCCGGAGAAAGGTACAGGGGTGCATTATGACCTTTAACTATACGTGAAGGGTTATCTATTACTTGGGTTAAATTCCATTTAAGCTCAAATGTTGGCAACTCTGTCATAGTGAGTTCGGTCCGGTCCTCTGATGTAGTGTTATACGGGTATCTGATTTCTGCTATACCCTCTTCATTGGTTGTTCCCCCGTTGCTTAAGACGTCATCGTATTTTGCCCCGCCCCAAAACTGCACTGTCCTGCCTTCTAATGGTTCTCCCGCTGTATTGACAACTTTAACTTCAATAATACCTTCAAAATCCTTTAAATCTGGATAAGTGTAATATTGGGACAGATCATACAGATCATTTTGCCCTAATCCTATTACAAGCTTTCCATATAAAGCCGGTGCAACGACACCTATCTCACGGTCAATGAGAAAATCGCCGCTGCCTATTGTAAATGTGGCTATCCCGTCGGTATTGGTTGTTTCCCAGCGATCTGTGGGCCTAAAAATACAATAAGGCTTATTGTTATTAGAACTCTGCCTCCCCCAATAATAATAGATGTTGGTAAGAACCCCTTCCACCGGCTCTCTTTTAACTTGATCGTCTGTTTCGCGGGTAACCGTCACCTGTACTGTGGAATTCCAGATATCTTCTTTAATGTATTTTGCCCAATATACATCATAATCATCGTATGCGCTAATTTGCCCCTCATAATCAACTTCAATACAAAGATAAGGCGAATCATATACCTGTACCTCGGTCCTTAATGTGCCAATCAACTCATTAGGAACCTTTTTGGAATAGAAATCCACCTCGAAAATAATAAAATAAAACCATGGGTCATATTCTTCGTAAATGATGCGCGGTTCATCTGCTTCTACCAGATCAAGCTTTTCAATATTAATATCTTCCAGGTCAACAGTTGCTCTCTCATATATATCACTATCTCTTATGGTAAACACTGCTTCTGGTCCATATAGACCATTAGCTATATAAAACGGAATTTCACCTTCTTCAATAATTGGAGTAAAACCTACCTCGCAATAGGTATAATATTCCTCCTCATCACCTTCCTCGGGAACATGAACTTCGAAGTATCCTGTTATCTCCGCAAACTCATATGATGTTTTTATATCGGACACTCCATATATTGGCGGGTCTTCACTTATTGGTGAGTCCTCACCATTGTCCTCTGTTGCCATCATTTGCATCCTATTTACACCTGCTGGGGTTGGAAGGGGTATTGGCAGTTCATCTGAAGTGTCTGTATCATCCAAAGAATTGTCAACAATCCTATTATCCATATCATTACCCTCATTACCCTGTTCTTCATATACATCTTCAGAGTTATCCTGTTCATCCTCATAATTCCCACTATCGATATCACTATCCTCTTCTCCGTATACATCTTCAGATACGGAGATAACCTGTTCATCGCCTTCTGTCACAAAATGGTCACTTTCAGCCGCTGCGCTAAAAGGAAACATGGTCATAACAAAAACCAAACAAAGCATTACACTCAAAAGCCTCTCTCTTACCACTTTTTTCCTCCCCTTAATTTTTCATCCACTTCATTACCAACCACTCACTCTGGCTGTTAAACCGGTTTCCCGCCATAGTCTTTCCTTTACTTCAAATACTTCCTGCTCATCCACCATACCATGGAGCAGGCGCACCCACATGGTCTTAGTGTCGTCACCGAAAGTCAACTGCATATGAGCCTTTTCAATGACAACCGAAGATAGTCTTACCCCATTTATACCATCAGTACCCCATTTATAAATTTTATTGCCTATAAGAATACCAAATACGGAAAATACCGTTTGTTCGGCAACTCTCCTTTCTATGCCGTTTTCTGTGGAAACAACCGCTAAGGGCACCATTAAGATGAGATTATCCCAGATTAATTCAGCATCTTTTAACAGCTTTTTTTGTTTAATGAGGAGTATAAGTAATACTATATTTGCACATCCAAAAACAATAACAGTTTCGATCACAAGCCTTCCTAAAAACCACACTGTAGAAAACACACTGATTATTAATAGTGCAACATAAATTTTGTAGCATTTGCGGATTGCCTCCACGGGCATCCCTCCCCTTTGTCTTTAAATTTAAGACCTGGCAGAATATTTATCATCAACCCAAAGGATGAAAACACAAAAAAAAGGCCTCTCACTCTTTGGTATGAGAGGCCGGATTTACCAGTATCTATATGACTATAGGGTTACGACGATGCGATTTGATTTCTAAATAAAGTGCTAATAAGCTCGGCCCGGCTACCTACTTCATATTTGGAAAAAATATTTCTGACATGGGTTTTAACAGTATTTTCACTGATAGACAAAGCCCGTGCTATTTCACGATTGGATTCACCAGCTAATATGTGTTCTAGTACTTCCTGTTCCCTTACTGTCAACTCTTCAAGAGTTTTCATGCCAAGAATGATATTGGTTTGTTGGTTTTCGCTCATACGATCATAGGCGGCAAGATAGGTGTGGTTTTTAAGCAAGATAAGCAGCTGCTGGTTAAGGGGTGGTAAGATAATCAAGGTAACACAAACAACCGTAAGGGCTATGACTGCAACATTTGCGCTAGGAAGCTGAATGGAGGTTATTATCATGCCTAAAGCACTACCAGATAAGACACCGAGTACATTTGCGGATAGCCCAATACCAAGAATTTTCGCGGGATTTTCAGTATACTCTAGCATTTCACCGATAATACTCCACCAAAAAAGGTCGAAAATCCCGCACGCCCCAAGCATTAGAGTATCTACCACAAGATAATCTGACGCGTTGCGTTCCAGTAGCATAAAGCTGATAAACGCTCCCACAATCATGGCCATCCCAACGTATAAAATTTTGGCACGATTCACTCTCGTAGGCAGGTTCCGCATAATGAATAGTGCAATAATATAAGGAACAGCCCAGTACCAGCTTGTAAGCCCGGTAAGATGTTCAAAGGCCGGATTTATTACTTGATACATAAGGCCGGAATTGATAGTTATAACAAAAACAAACAGACATAGTAGTATTAGCGGTTTATTAATGTCTCTACACCGATGGTTTTCCGATTCTAGCCGCCGATCCTTCTCCGCTTCGATGGGTAGTACCCAAATACACACCATACCTATGGCGAGGCATAAGATTGAAAGGGTAAGTCCAATAAACGGTGAAAGATTTATGGCTACTACATTGATGGCGATCATAATGATATTTGAGTAGATAAGAACATCCGCGCAGGATTTAATCCGTTGATCTTTAGGGGTAAAGGTCTTCAAAAAATATCCCCATGAAGCTACAGCACAGCCCCCTGCGTACCCACTTATAATCAATCCAACTGACCACAGAGGGGATGGAGAAAAATAAAATGGTACAGCCGCCGCCAAACATATAACCATGCTGCCAAGCATAGTGTATTTTGCAGTTCTTGGAAGCCCCACAAGAAAACCACAGGAAAATAATCCTGCAAAATGAGCAATTATAGCGACTAATATATAGGGAGAGCCAAGTACATTGTTATAGGCCAGCATGCTATAGAGCACTTGTCCTTCAAAAAGAAAAGACAGAAGATAAGCAAAAAGCAGGGAGAACCCAGCAATAGAGAAAAAACGATTATTCGTAGCTTTAAGCTGAGCCATTCCAGCATCACCCC
>JAAYNQ010000060.1 GCA_012520725.1 Syntrophomonadaceae bacterium
CGCAGGTAGCCCCTACAGATTTGCACCGTAAAATATGGATCTCACGTCTAGATGTGTAGGGGCGGTCTTTGACCGCCCGCCGGGCATAAGCACAAATTATTTGATCAGGTGTGTTACCCAATAGGATTTACACGGAAATGGTTTATCCGGATAGATATCGGTAATCATAACGGGCAGGCGACCGCAGGTCGCCCCTACAGAGAGAGACCAGTACCGTTAGTTAATAAGGCTGGTATTTGGATAAATTGGTCTCCACCAAGCCCATGAGAAGGAACTGAGCCCAGCACGTGCTCAGTTCCTTAAGCATTGAAATATTCAGGTGAATATAACCGGTATAGGCATTAGCCGGCAAATACGGGTCGTTTGTTCTGCATGATATTGTTGAATCTCTGTTCAATACGGGGTAAAAATTCGGGGTTGGTCTGAATATAAAACAAGTCTTTTTCCAGGGCCTCAAATACTATATCCATGGCCTGGTCCAACTCCATCCCGTTAGGTACCGCATACTGCATCATACCTTGTTTCTTCTTGTAATCTTCGCTCTGGTAGTATTCAGAATTCTCATTTGCGAGTTCAGCCGGACGGTTGCGCTCTGCTTTGTGTAAATTGGTTTTTACATAAGCGGGACAGAAAACAAAAGCCTTTATTTTACTCTGGACCTGTTGCAGTTGCAGTTCCAAGGCTTCGGTTAAAGCAACTACCGCATGTTTTCCAGTTAAATAAATAGGTGAATTATGTCCTGAAATCAGCCCGGCCAGAGAGGAGGTATTGATGATGATTGCTTCCTTATCCTGCTTGAGCATCTTGGGGACAAAGGCTTTAAGGCCATGGATAATACCAAAGACATTTACTCCATAAACCCATTCCCAGTCTTTCATGGATAATTCCCAAATGGTACCTGAAATCTCTACCCCGGCATTGTTGAAGAATAGAGCTAGATCAGGATAAAGGGAAAATGTTTTATCCGCAAAGGCTTGCATTTCTTCAAATTTGGAGACATCAACTTTGGCCGTAAAAAAATCTGCGTTCATTTCTTTGAGTTCTGCTTCCAGAGTTGCCAGACCTGCAGTATCGATGTCGGCCAGGGCTAATTTTGCCCCTAAGGCATGACATCTCTTGGCCATCTCCCGGCCAAATCCACTGGCGGCTCCAGTTATAGCTACTGCTCTCCCTTTAAATTCGATCATCTGTTCAACCTCCTTTATATTTCCTTTAGCCCTGCCGTTTGATAAATTCCATATTGTTATCTTTGAACATATTGATTTGATCAAAGAGTGCTTCAATAGCTCCGCCGGCAATACCCAGTAACCTGGCATCACGCAGATAGCGTTCCACACCGGTTTCCCGAACTACACCCAGTCCTCCAAAAAGCTGTACCGCTTCATTGGCGCAAAGCATTGCTGTTTCGTACCCTTTGGTCTTACACATACGGGCCAAGGCCAGAGGATAGGTACCGGTATCTCTAATAGCTGCGGTATTAAAAGAAAGGGCTCTTAAACATTCAATCTCGGTAGCCATGCGGGCAAATTTATGCCGGATAACCTGGTGGGCTTCGTACATGGATTTACCTTGTTGCATTCTCTCCTTGGTGTAGGCTAATGCTCTGTCATAACAGGCTTCGGCAATGCCCAGACCTACAGCACCGCAAGACATGTATTCATCACAGGCACTGAGGGCAAAAGCCCCTACACTGTCATGCAATGGGCCTAGCAGGTTTTCCTTGGGTACCCGGCAGTTTTTGAAATAAACCGGTCCAGTATTGGAACCATGCCATCCCAGTTTATTTTCAAATTTTCCTAGTTCCAAGCCCGGGTTGTCTTTTTCTACTATGAACATACTGAATCCCTTGCGGGTTACGTGATCGTAATGGTCGGCGGTTCTGGCTGTTACTATATAGGTATCTGCGACTCCAATATTAGTAATAAATATCTTACTACCATTAATTACCCATTCATCACCATCTAAATATGCAAAACTCTGGAATTCACCCATATTAAAGCAACCGGCAGCCTCGGTAGAAGCCAGGGCCAGAATCTGCTCACCTTTAACGGCCGGAGTAAGATATTTGTGCTTCTGCTCAGGAGTGCCCAGGAGGTTTAGGGCTCCGCCAGCCAAGGAACTATGGGCACCAATAGCAATGTTTAAGGTAGGGGATCCTTTGGATAGTTCTTCGGTTATGAGCAGTTTGGTAACCCAATCTCCTCCCAGTCCACCAAATTCTTCCGGATATACTACTCCGATCAAACCCAGTTCTCCAGCTCGCCTGAAAAGGTGGAGAGGATATTCTTCCTTCATATCCATTTCCAGGCTTACCGGCAGGACTTCCTTTTCGACGAATTCTCTTGCCACATTACGCATCAATTCACGTTCTTCAGTCATAAACCACATATTATATTACCTCCTTTTAATTTGATAGGACTTAATCATTGCTGTAAGAAATATCTGAATCATCCCTCCTATCGGCCCAAATTCACAGGAGAAAATGCGTCTCACCAATATTATGAGACCACATCTGCTAGCTTATTACTCCCTTAAATAGATAGTTGCAATAAATATGCCAGCAAGCTACAGAGCTTAAGACCAAAAATGGTCCTTAGTAGCAGGGGCATTAATTCCCCTGTTGTAGATAAATGGTGATTAGTTTGGGGTATTGCTGTCAGCCGTTTGGACTGGGTATTAATGAAACGGTGGGTAATAAGTAAACACTTGGCATATCCCTTAAGATTGGTAAAAAGCAGTCATTACTTATGTATAAATAGTGGCATGGTTCTTGCAAAATAATAAAGGAGTTAAATAAAAATTTCATCCTGTTCATTCATTGAACAGATAGGAGGTTAATTATGTCCAGGATAATAGCATGCTACAAATGGGTGGCAGACGAAGCGGATATGAAGATCAATCCGGATATGTCGGTTGATCTTTCCAAAGCCAAGGGGAAAATCAGCGATTATGACAGAAATGTTATCGAAGCAGCGGTTCAGATGGCTAAAATTAGCGGGGATCTGGCCGTTACTCTGACTTTTGGCAGCCCAAAAGCCAAATTGTCTTTAAAAGATGCCTTATCCCGAGGGCCTGCAGAAGGATTTTGGGTCAACAGTGAAATGGCTGAACAAGCGGATGGGGCTGCAAGTGCTAAAGTGCTGGCAGCGGCCATAGATAAGATAGGAGATTATAAGCTGATCATTTGCGGGGAAGGTGCCAGTGATACTTTTGCCCGTCAAGTGGGACCCAGTATTGCCGCCAGACTTGGCATTCCCTGTGTATCATCGGCCATCAAAATGGAGCTCTCCGGAAATGAAGTTAAGGTAAGCAGGAAACTGGAGGACGGTATTGAAATAGTAGCAGCCCAATTACCGGCAGTGGTATGTATTCTGCCTGAAATCAACCGGCCGCCCATTCCCGGACTGAAAGCGGTTTTGGACGCTGGCAAGAAGCCCACCCGGGAATATAAGATAGAAGAATTAGGTCTGCTTGATAGTGACTTAGGGGCCAGAAATGAAACTATTGAGTTCAAAGCCTATGTAATGAATAGAAAGAATATAGTGTTGGATGGCGAAACTGCCGTTGACAAAGTCCAAGCCTTAGTGGGCAGTTTAAAGAAAGAAGGGATTATTTGATGCCAGGTATATACGTATATTCAGATAAGGTACAGGAAGCTGCAGCTCTCATCGGATTAGCGGCTCAATCCGGGAAAGAGGTTTGCTGCATAAGCTTGGACTCTAATCAGGCCCAAGAACTAAAAGAGTATGGACCTGAACGAATAATTATATTAAATGGCAACAGCCCCTTGCCGGAGAATTATGCCCAAAGCATCGCCGAGTTGATTAAAAATGAAGAAGGAGAGCTGTTCTTGGTTGCTTCCACGGTTAGAGGAAGGGAATTGGCAGCCAAGACAGCAGGATATCTTGACTGTGGCATGGTTAGTGATGCAGAATCACTGGTATTTGAAGATGAGGGGATTGTAAGTACTCGCTTGATGTATGGTGGTTCGGTAGTGCAAAAAGAAATCATCAGGCAGCTGGCTGTAGTTACTGTACCGGCAGGCAATCTTCAAGCTGTAAAAAAGGAGAATGCTCCGGTCAGCATAGTATCCCTGGAGGTGCAAGCAGATCCAAGGGTAAGGCTAATTGAAACCTTACCGGTTAAAAGGGATAAGATTGACCTAGCCTCAGCGGAAAAAGTAGTATGTGTTGGCATGGGTCTGGATAAACAGGAAGATATGAAAATGGCGGAGGAGCTGGCCCAACTTCTGGGGGCAGAAATCGCCTGCACCCGGGGTATAGCTGAAGAACGGCAGTGGCTGCCGGTTGAATCCTATATTGGAATATCTGGAGCTAAAATCAAACCTTCCCTTTACATTTCCATGGGGGTATCAGGACAGGTTCAGCATGTGGTAGGGATAAGGGATTCTAAAATAATCGTTGCCGTAGATAGCAATGAAAAGGCTCCCATTATTAAAGCAGCGGATTATTCGATAATAGGTGATATGTATGAAATAATCCCTCTGCTGATCGAAGAACTGAAAAAAGCCTAAGATGATCCTAGAACTTAAAAGGTGGTGCTAACGTGGGAGAAGAGAATCAATTTGATGCTGTTGTGGTGGGAGCAGGACCAGCCGGACTGGCCTGCGCCTACCTCTTGGCTAAAGCAGGTAAAGCGGTATTGATAATTGAAAGAGGCGATGCTCCGGGAGCCAAGAATGTTACCGGCGGACGGATATATGCTTATGCCTTAAATCTATTGGACCAAGAGCTTTTGGAGGATGCCGCTTGGGAAAGAAAGGTAAGCCATGAAGAGATAATGATTATAGACGGCAAGAGGTCTATTACCATAGATTATCATGATCCCTCCTTGACGGAAGGGGACCAATCCATTCAATCATACACTGTTCTCCGGGCGGTGTTTGATCAATGGATGGCCGGTAAGGCAGAAGAAGTGGGAGCAATGCTAGTCTGCGGAATTAGAGTTGATGATTTGATTCAAAGGGAAGGCAGAGTAGTAGGCGTAATAGCCGGGGAAGATGAAATCTATGCTGAGATGGTGATTGCCGCCGATGGAGTAAATTCAATAATGGCTCAGAAGGCAGGGTTGATCTCCGACCTCAAAAAAGAAACCGTTGGGGTGGGAGTAAAAGAAGTGATTGAGCTACCGGCCAAAACCATCGAAGAACGCTTTAAGCTCAGCCAGAATGAAGGTTCGGCTCGGATGATACTGGGCTGTACCCAGGGAATACATGGTGGGGGATTCCTGTATACCAACCGGGAAAGCATCTCCCTGGGCTGTGTTTTTATGCCCCAGGAGATTGTGCAGCATGGACAACAGGTTCATGATATTTTTCAAGAGTTAAAAATGCACCCAGCCATTTATCCACTGATTCAAGATGGGAAAACGGTTGAATATTCGGCTCATTTAGTAAGTGAAGCCGGCCTTCGGGGAATGCCGGCCCAATTATATAAAGAAGGATTGCTTTTGGTCGGTGATAGTGCCGGCTTGGTCATTAACACCGGTTATTCCATAAGGGGGATGGACCTGGCTATCTTAAGCGGTATAGCTGCAGCCCGAGCTATACTGGGAGAAAACGACCGTAGTAAGATCGGGCCGGCCTACCTGGCGGAAATGGAAAAAATCTGCCTCTTGCCGACTATGAGGCTTAGTGATGGATATACGCAATTACTGGATATACCCAGAATATACTCCAATTATCCTCAGCTGGCCATCGGAGTGATGCAAAGGCTTTATAAGGTGGACGGTCAAATACCCCAAAACTTAAAAAAACAGGTCATGGAAGCCATAGATGAAAGCGGTCTTACGCTCTGGCAAATGATAAAAGACGGTTTTAAGGGGGTTAGGTCAATATGAGCATAAGGGTTATGGAAGCAGCCGAGCTTTTGAGCCTGAATAAATTCAACGTGGATGAGGAAGAGGCTCATATCGTATTAGATAAAGAGATATGCTCCCGGTGTCAGGAAAGACCTTGTCTCTTGGTATGCCCGGCGGTATTATACCGACTGGATAAGAACGGGGATATTAGCTTTGATTATGCAGGTTGCCTGGAATGTGGAACCTGTCGGGTCATGTGCACAAACCGGGGAATCATAAAGTGGGAATATCCACGGGGAACATTTGGGATTAGTTACCGTTACGGTTAGATAAATTGCCCTCCCACAAGAGAAAGATGTCGAAATTTTAAATATTAGCAGATTGTTTTAATTCGTTATGAAGTATAGAATAGTATTAAGAATATACAGGTTTAGTTTATTTCTGCGTACTATGTTCGGGGATTAAGAAGCAGTCTAAGACGCCATGGTGATTGATGTCGAATAGAATGTGGGGTAAATTATGACGAATGAACAAACCTCTTTACTGGTACAGAATATGGAACAGGCCTGGAGATTATTTGTGAGAGAAGGGGTTATTGCCGACAATGTGGTTAAACCAGGTATTGCCAGATCCTGGCGCCGCTGTTATAAGCAAAAAAAGCCGGGGATAACCATTTCGGACCGGGAATTGCAACAGAGGCAAATGAAAAACCGGGTTTTAATAGATATCTCCAAACCGGTGATAAAAGATTTGGTTAATATTCATAACCTTAATATGCAAAGCTTTTCCGTGATGCTTATGGATAGCGATGGAGTGGTTAATTATCGCATTAATTATGGTAATAATATAGTCAGTCTTGGACACCACTGTAATGAGACCCACTGTGGTACCAGCGGCCCGGCCCTGGCTCTGGCCGATGGGGTAGGCACCGAAGTAAGCGGTTATGAGCACATCCGCCCCAAGGCTCATAAATGGCATACTATTGGAGTGCCCATTCATGACGGGAGCCACCGGGTGGTGGGAGCTCTTGCTTTACTCAATACTACCGGTCAATGTCGCCCCTTTACTATGCAAACTGTTTCATTGGCCGCCTATCTAATAGAGGCCCGCTTACTGCAGCAGCAATTTTTAATGAATGTATCATCCAGCATAATGGATGGTATGAGCCAGGCGGCCATACTAGTCAATGAAGACGGGACGGTTATAAGTGCTAATAAGGCGTTTTTGCATCTCTTCCAAGCCAGTCCGGATAATCTGATTGGAAATACCTTGACCAACAGCCTGGACAGCCAAGCTTCCTATTATTTTTCTACCTACTTGGAACAAGAAAGTCCATTTTATCTTCCCATTAAGAATCTGGGAGGCAGAAATGATTCCAAACAAATATTCCGTATAGATAGACGTCCGATTGAACTGGAGTATAATAATGTTTTATTCATGTTTACTTTTGAAGTGGCAAACCGGCATTTGGCTAAGCAGATGCCTGAAAAGAAAGATGCTTTTGCTGATCTAATTGGTCATAATCAGGATTTCCTGCGAGTGCTTGACTATGCCAGGAAGGCTGCACGTTTAAATTCCAATGTTCTTATTGAAGGAGAGAGCGGTACCGGAAAAGAAATGATAGCTAACGCCATTCACCAGGAGAGTGGGCGTAAAGGTCGTTTTATAGCCATTAACTGTGGTGCCATTCCCAGTGAATTATTGAACAGTGAATTGTTCGGTTATGAAGATGGTGCCTTCACCGGGGCCAGGAAGGGTGGGAACCCTGGAAAAATTGAGCTGGCTCATGGGGGGAGCCTGTTCTTGGATGAGATTGGAGAAATGCCTCTGCCTATGCAGGTTTCCTTGTTACGGGTACTGGAAGATAAAACCGTCACTCGTATCGGCGGGAAAGATTCCAGGAAATACGATGTTCGTATAATTGCCGCCACCAACCGAGATTTATGGCAAGAAGTAAAAAGAGGTAATTTTCGTGAAGACCTGTTTTACCGCTTGAATGTGGTGAATATTAAGTTGCAGCCTTTAAGGGAGCGTAAGGATGATATTCCCCTTTTGGCCGAATATTTGTTGCGAAAATGCTGTTCCCAAAACAATCTGGGCAAGGTGGAGTTTGAGCAAGATGTCATTGATGCATTGTCTGATTATGATTGGCCGGGGAATATCAGACAATTGCAAAATGTTATCGAAAGCAGTCTGGTATTAGCCACTGAGGGCCTGATAACTACCGATATGTTGCCCTATTATATTATTGAGCGAAATTCCACAGTGGAAAAATTCAGGTCAGCCAAACTATATGAGATAGAGCAGGCAGTTATTAAGGAAATCCTGAGCCGGAATAATGGCAATATAAGCCAATCGGCCCGGGAACTGGGTATAACCAGGAAGACCCTTTACAATAAGATAAAGCAGATAGAAGGGATGTAGCCAATAAAGATAAATCTCCATCTACTGTTTTTGACGTGAAAAACTTTTAGGGGCGGTCTTTGACCGCCCCTAATTACAGCTTTATCAATAATACCCACCCTTAAAGGGTTACTCGATTATTTCAAAGGAATACTGAGCCAGTTTAGCCTGATCCTCCTGGCTTAGTTTATATTCCCGATCCAACAAGCTGCGTTGCCTGGAGCTGCCGCACAAGGCGGTGGATAGATAGCGGAGACCATTATCGTTGATCATGGTTACAATACATTTTTTATCCGGATGCCGCCGGGCTACCTTCCTGGCAGCTCCTACATTACAGCCGGAGGATATGCCACAAAAGATTCCTTCCTTGGCTGCGATTTCTTTAGCCATGTCAATAGAATCCTGGGAGCTAACCAGTACAATCCCATCCACATACTCCAGTTCCAATATCACCGGTATCAGGCCATCAGCAATTCCCTGTACCTGGTGTTGTCCGATGGTTCCCCGGGCCAGTATGGGAGATTCCAGGGGCTCAGATATATAAACCTTAATGTCCGGATTCATTTGTTTCAGATATTTAGCCGTTCCAGTTATGGTGCCTCCTGTTCCCTGGCACATAATGAAAACATCAACTTTTCCTTCGGTTTGTTCCCATATCTCGGGGCCGGTATTATCATAATGAGACAGAACATTGTCATCACGAACAAATTGACCGATTTCGAAAATTTTCTCACCGTAACGCTCTTTAATTTTCTGTACCTCTTCCAGCACCAGGTCTACATCAGTTTCAGCCCCCGGAGTAAGTATCAGTTCGGCTCCATAAGCTCTTATGGTCTTTTTTCGTTCTTCACTCATACCTTCCGGCATCACTATGATTACCTGATAACCCTTGGCCGCTCCCACCATGGCAGCAGCTATTCCGGTATTACCTGTAGTGCCTTCCAGCAGTATCATGCCTGGTTTAAGCTCACCTCTTTCTTCGGCTTGCTCAACTATAGCGTGTACCACTCGATCCTTTAAACTACCACTGGGGTTGGTATACTCCAATTTTACACAAATATCAGCATTGATATCGGCTGATATTCTATTTAAGCGAATCAAAGGTGTGTGTCCTATCGCTTCCAGTACATTATCCAGTATTTTCTGTCTTGAACTCCAGTTCAAACTGCATTCCCTCCCTAAGCTATAATTCCGTGAACTTATTTTTCTAAAGTATTTCTTTTTATAGTATTCGTTAATAAATAAAAGACACCTGCCGCAAACAGTTATAAACCAGCCAAAGGAAAGGTTCCCTTTGACTGACTTCTAATATATTATCATAATAATAGGCTATAACCGCCATTCTTCTTGAAAATATATCTGCCGCTTAATGGTAAAGCGTTCTACCTTGGGGCAGGACAGTAAGAATGAGGGTAATTCCTTGGTTTCGGACTGGAAAATGCTCAACAAGCGCTCAAAAAACAGTGGCCAACTATCTTTATCTCTGAGACTTAATCCCTGAGCTTTTAGGATATCGGCAATTCTATGATTTAACTCTATTTCATAATCCTCCAGCTGAATAAAAAAGTCTTTCCAATGCTGCATACTTGCTTCTTTTTCCCAGTCAATGCCGGGGCATACGAAATGACGGCAGACAGATTCCCGCTGTAGCTGCTTAAGCAGGCATCCCCCATCGGCGCGATGAAAGTGGCATTTATAGCTATCTCCGTCAATAGAATTGTTAACCGTTAAAGAGGCATCCAATACGGTTACATCCTCGATATTCATCAGGTAGTTCATTACCTCAGGATGGTTTCCCAGCAGATAAGCGAAATCGCTAGGATAAAAAACCGGCGAATAATGGCCACAGCAGCCCTTATTATCCTGTCTGGGACACTCCCGACATAGGTCTACTTCAATATAACTGCGTAAGCCTTCATTGTGGAAAACCAGTTCAATTTCTTTCATCATGATACTTCCTCCAACCAATAATACTATTATATTACAGTTCCATGAACATTGTATTTCTATTTTTCATAGTCTATTATTAACAGTTTGAATGGGGTGATAGACTATGAAAATATGGGATATATCTGCGGGTGCACAAGGAGTTCGCTACCGGCAAGGTCGAAGCAAACCAGCTGGCCATAGAAAAGCAAAGGCAGGAACCAATAATAGAAACATAAACACTAGCCGGACACCACTGGCCGGGATAACCCCCAGTGAGTCTCTAGAAGCACCATACCTCAATACCTCAAGTTTAGGGGCTTGGGGCTATGTGTACCAGCTCGGTTCTCAAACGGTAGCAGTTGGGTCTAATGTAACTTTTACTGATAACGGTCCATTAAATGGGATTGTTCATATGCCAGGTGGACCTACTATTGAGGTTACCATGGATGGTGTTTATAAAATTGAATTTGCCGTTTATACCAGCCAAAACAATCCCCAAGATTGGGCCGTGGTTATTAATGGAGTAGCTCGAGCAAGATTCAACTCAGCTGGTCAGACCCTGGTTGCTGCTACCATCCTGAATCTTAATGCTCAGGATAGAGTGACTATTCGCAATGTCAATACCATACCAGACCCGGCCAGGCTCAGGGAAGGGGATGTGATTAGCGCCTATGTATTAATTTACAAATTAGACAGTTGAAGAAAAAGGTATCTTGCTTAAGCTGGAAAGCTTTCTATATATACCCGCATAAATATAATTAGGATGACATATCTTATGTTGCTTATACTTCAGACCACTTTGAGTAGAATTACTTAAGGTGGTCTTATTATTTACCAAATGCCTACAGCAGTTGAGGAGGTCCCTGGCTTTGATATTTGCATTTTAAAAGCCTTAAAGTTATTATTTAGCTTAGATGTTAACAATACACCGGCATAAGGAGTAATGGGCTATGAGTATTGCTTCCTTGGGTATTATAGGAGGGACTTTTAATCCCATACATTATGGACATCTTATTGCTGCAGAGTGTGCCCGGGTGGAGTTCAATCTGGATCAGGTGCTCTTTGTTCCCGCCCACACCCCTCCCCATAAGGAAGAATCGGACATACTAGATCAGGCTGAACGATATCGCATGGTGGAAATGGCAGTGCTGAGCAATCCTGCTTTTCGAGTTTCGGACCTGGAATTGAAGCGGGCAGGGGTATCCTATACTGTTGATACCCTGGAGTATTTTTGCCGGCACTATCCGTCCAGTGAAATTTTCTTTATTATGGGGCTTGATTCTCTTTTCATATTGGATACCTGGAAGGATGTAGAGCGTTTGATCCAATTATGCCGATTTATCATAGTTACCCGTCCTGGTTATAATATCAAAGAAGAGGTGGGGATCCGGAAACGCTTACCGGCGGAATTCTGGTCTCAGGCTAATTTTTTGGCTATACCCGGCCTGGACATATCCTCCAGCGATATCAGAATGCGGGTGGCTCAAGGCAAGCCCATTAGATATATGTTGCCGGAAACAGTGGAAAATTATATCAGGCAGAACAATATCTACCGGGAAGGGTAAAGATTAATGGAATATAGTGAGGCTTTGGACTTAATTAAACAGCGCCTGTCAGCTAATAGGTACCGGCATTCCCTGCGGGTGGCAGATACAGCCCTTATTTTAGCCCGTCGCTATGCAGAGGATGAATCCTGGGCTTACTTGGCCGGTATTCTCCATGATTATGCCCGGGATCTGCCCCCCGAGCAGATATTGTCTATTGCCGGGCGCTATGACTTGATTAAGCTGGAATTGGAATCAGAGCTTCCCGATCTGCTTCATGGACCGGTAGCAGCCTGTCTTTTGCCAAGTGAAATAGTGTCCATACCGGCGGCTGTATTACAGGCCATCAGTTGTCATACTCTGGGCTCAGTACAGATGAATGAATTGGATAAAATTCTGTTTCTGGCCGATATGATTGAACCTGGGCGCTGCTATCCAGGAGTGGGGGAATTGAGAAGAGAGGCCTTTCTGGATCTGGATCGGGCTATGTTGTTAGCCCTGGAAAGCAGTATCAGGTATTGTTTGGAGACCAGAAAAATACTGCACCCCCTGACCGTAGAGGTTAGAAATACCTTTCTGAAGAAGGTGAATGGGCCTGGATAATAGAGGAATAAAGATGGCTCCTAAATTATCATCAGCTATTTCCTGCTATATCTGCTGTGCTGGGTTATGGTAGACTAATAGCAGAAGGCCATATGATCTCTTGCCGGTAATCCGCAGTTTAGCCACCGGTAACCGGTGGCGGATCAGAGAAGCGCTAGCCATGGTTTGGCTTGGAAGCATGTCAGGCTAAATAAGTGTAGAACACATTACTAGGAGGGCTCTTATTGGAAAAGATTAAAGATCTGGTGAAACTGATAGCCGAAGCCTGTGAGGATGAAAAGGCCATAGACATCACGGTACTCAATGTACACGATCTTACCGTACTGGCTGATTATTTCGTGATAGCCAGCGGCCGAAGTGTTATTCAGGTCAGAAGTATAGTGGAGCACATTGAAGAGCTGTTGGAAGCAGCAGGGGTGAGACCTTTACGCCGGGCCGGCCATGGTGAAGGTAAATGGGTGGTATTGGATTATGGTTCCATTATTGTCCATGTTTTCCGTCAGGAAGAAAGGGAATATTATAATCTGGAAAACCTATGGGGCGATGCCCAGGTCCTGGAATTTGGAAGCGGGGAAGCGGCCAGGCCTTAATTGTTTCAGATCATTGTCCCTGCCGATTAGGGCAGTTAAAAGGAGCAGCATTCTATCCTTGCCTCAGGATGGTGCTTTTCTATTTGGATAGCTATATTTAATTGAGATAATTCTGTTGGTAATGTTTTATGCGATCTTTTTCCATATTAATCATTTCCAGCTTCAGCTGTAATCCCCCGGGGCCGGAAAAACCTCCTAGACTATTTCGACCAACTACCCTATGGCAGGGTATAACCAGGGGAATGGGGTTGTTGCGGTTGGCCTGACCTACTGCCCGGGCTGCTCGGGGATTGCCGATAGCTCGGGCTACCTCTCCATAAGTCAGGGTGCTCCCATATGGTATGGTAAAAACATATTCCAGACTCCGTCGATAGAAGGGAGGTAGGGCAGAAATATCAAGTTTTACTTCCCAATTATTTATTATACTGCCCTTGTAATAAGCCCTTATTTTATTGGCCAGAGGCAGTGAATCATCCTCCCGGTCCAAGATCTGAATTCTCTGGGATGGGGCTTCGCTTTCCAGTTGGCCAATATCCAGATGAGTCTGGGGCAGCAGGAAGCGATGGAGGATATCATCCTCCATTAAGCAAGCTGCTCTGCCTTTTGCGGTATCAAATACATACCAGACCTTCATGGCTTGACTCCTTATTTGGCAACTATATTGATTAATTTCTGTGGAACCACTATGATCTTAACAATATTCTTACCCTGGATCTGCTCTTTAATCTTTTCCAATTCCAAGGCTCGGGCTTTTAAATCTTCTTCACTGATATCAACCGGTACCCAGAAACGGTCTCTGACCTTGCCCATTATCTGTACCACAATTTCAATTTCATCCTGAATCAGGGCTTGAGAATCGTATTTTGGCCACTCTTGACGGCAAATACTGTCTTCATACCCGCAGCGATGCCAGAGTTCCTCACATATGTGAGGAGTAAAAGGGGTTAAGAGTATCAGCATATTTTGCAAAGCTTCTTTGATCACTGCCAAATTGGCTCCTTCTTTATCCTTGTACCCGTTCAGGCTGTTAAAGAGTTCCATTATAGCACTTATTGCGGTATTAAAGTTAAAGCGTCCTTCTATGTCTTCACTTACTTTTTTTATAGTGGCATGGGTTTTAAAGCGCAGAGCCCTGGCTTGCTCATCCAGATTTTCAAAGCCTTCAGGCAATTCCAGGTCTGAAATGATTTCTGCATATTCCATGACCAGGCGCCAGACCCGGTTTAAAAAGCGATAGGCTCCTTCCACTCCCTGATCGCTCCACTCCAAATCCCTTTCCGGAGGAGATGCAAAAAGAATAAACAGCCGGGCAGTATCAGCCCCATAGGTGTTAATAATTTCTTCCGGGCTGACTACATTGCCTTTGGATTTGGACATCTTGGAGCTGTCTTTTAATACCATGCCCTGGGTCAGCAGGTTGGTAAAGGGTTCCTGGCAGGAGAGCATATCGATGTCGTACAGGAATTTGGTGAAAAACCGGGCATACATCAGATGAAGTATGGCGTGTTCAACCCCGCCTATATACTGATCTACCGGCATCCAATAATCTACCGCTTCCTTGCTGAAAGGGAGGCTTTCTTCATGGGGACTGCAGTAGCGATCAAAATACCAACTGGAACAAACAAAGGTGTCCATGGTGTCAGTTTCCCGGCAGGCTTCTCCCCCACACTCAGGACAGTTGGTACGGGTAAAGCTCTCTACGTATTTCAGCGGTGATTCCCCCGAGGGTTTGAATTCAATATCCTCCGGCAGCAGAACCGGCAGTTGATCCTCCTTTAAACAAACCATACCGCATTTTTCACAATACACTATGGGAATGGGAGCGCCCCAATAGCGCTGGCGGGATATTAACCAGTCCCGTAGCCGGAAATTAACTGTACCCACTCCGATACCGTGTTTTTCCATATGATTGGTTACTGCTGCTATACCTTCCTTTACCTCCAGGCCATTAAAAGTTCCAGAATTGACCATTACTCCATCTCCGGTATAGGCTTCGGTCATTTCAGAGGAATCAGCCGGGGAATCTGCGCTTTTAATTACTACCCGGATAGGTAGCTGGTATTTACGAGCAAATTCGAAGTCCCGCTGGTCATGGGCTGGTACCGCCATTATGGCTCCAGTTCCATAATCCATCAATACATAATTGGCAATCCAAATCGGTACCCTTTCGCCGTTCATAGGGTTAATGGCATAAGCGCCGGTAAATACCCCTTCTTTTTCGGTTTCATTGCCGGTTCGGGCCAGTTCGGACAGGTTTTTCATACTTTTCACGAATTCCTTCACGGCTGCTTCCTGGGGTTTGCCCTGGGAGATTAGTTCCACCAGAGGGTGTTCTGGAGCCAGAACCATGTAGGTAACACCAAATACCGTGTCCGGGCGAGTAGTAAAAATGCTTATGGATTGGTCAAGACCTTCAATAGGCATGGAGAACTGGCAGCCTTCACTGCGACCGATCCAATTTCTCTGCATGGTTTTGACTTTTTCCGGCCAGCCGGGCAGTTGCTCCAAATCATCCAAAAGCCTCTGGGCATAGTCAGTTATTTTAAAGAACCATTGCTCCAGTTGCTTTTTTTCCACCACCGCTTCGCAACGTTCACAAGCTCCATCTACTACCTGCTCATTAGCCAAAACAGTCTGACAGGAGGGGCACCAGTTAACCGCCGCTTTTTTCTTGTAAGCCAGGCCATTTTCATAGAGTTTCACAAACATCCACTGGGTAAACTTATAGTAATTAGGCTTGCAAGTAGCCAGCTCCCGATCCCAATCGTAGCTGATGCCCATAGTCTTTAACTGCTGTTTCATATTGTCAATGTTGGCATTGGTCCATATGGCAGGATGGGTAGCATTTTTTATAGCCGCGTTTTCAGCTGGAAGCCCAAAAGCATCCCAACCCATTGGGTGTAGAACATTATAACCATTCATACTTTTGAAACGGGCTACCACATCACCGATGGCATAATTGCGTACATGTCCCATATGCAGGTTGCCGGAAGGGTAAGGGAACATTTCCAGATCATAATATTTAGGTTTATTAGGATCTTCGATGACCTTATAGAACTGGTTTTTCTCCCAGTACTCCTGCCATTTTCTTTCAATCGCATGGTGATCATACTTCTTGTTCATAGTCTCCTCCTTGTTAATATAGGATACTTCTGCGAAAGTTATATTTCGCGGCTTTGGATGCATAAACATTCGTCGCCATAGTCCATCTGCCGGTCCTGGATTGCCATCCGGGTCACTCCTTTATGCTGGAAAGGATACCGGACCGAAAATCACTCCGCTCATAGGATCTCCTGCCCCTTTTGCTGCTTGGCTTTCGCATTTTATTGCCGCTTTAATTTATGAAGCAAAGCATTAAAGTAGTGGGGGTGGCAGGGTGAAATCATCTCGTATCAGACGGCTCCAAGCTGTTTATGCATACAAAGCAGTTTTACTGGGGGGGTGGCTGGGACCAATATCAGAAAATAAAAAAAACTCATCCCCGGTAAGGGACGAGAGATGTTTCCCGCGGTACCACCCTTATTGACAGATACAATAATGGTGGAGCTAGTGGGATTCGAACCCACGACCTCTTGAATGCCATTCAAGCGCGCTCCCAACTGCGCCATAGCCCCACGTCATGTCCACTCGGAATTATAACGGCATTTACCGTCACAGGCTGAATATCACCTGTGAAGCTCGCCGGCGAGTTCGACTGGCCTTATATCGTCTCGCACCATCCGACGATTCTCTGAACATCGCCCATCTACTACTCCGGTTCAAAGCTTCCTGTATATAATTGAACGACTGAAAATTATTATAATGAAAAAGCTTTGTAAATGCAACACAATATTCATATTTTAATTAATTTATTGAAAGAGGCCTCTTATCACCTCCAGGGGCCTAGATTTTCTTTTTTTAAATATGATACCCAGATCTTGAAAATATTGTATAATTATTAACAATAAAGTTAAAATATTTATTTGGGTGATGGATGTGGGAATAAATTTGGACCGGCGTTACTTGGCGGCTATAGCCCTGATCTTATTAGTGGCTTTTGCCGGGGGAATAAAATACCAATCCTATAACGAAAGCAGGAGGCAGGAGGAACAGCTTCTATTGGAAGAGCTCAATTTGCCCAAATCCGCCCTGGAAGAACAAGAAGAGGAAGAGGAGAGCTTAATTCAGGTCTATGTTTGCGGAGAAGTGAAGTATCCGGGTATTTACCAGCTAAAGCCGGGGGGCCGTGTACATCAGGTGATAGATATGGCGGTGGCTTTGGAAGAAGCAGA
>JAAYNQ010000061.1 GCA_012520725.1 Syntrophomonadaceae bacterium
GCCTTTGGCCTTACTGATAATCGATGTAGATTCTTTTAAAGACTATAATGATAGTTACGGACATATGGCCGGGGATAAAGTGCTGTGCATGATAGCGAAGGTGTTAAAAAGCAATGTTAGACAGGATTATGATCTGGTGGGAAGATATGGAGGAGATGAATTTGTTGTCTTATTGCACAATTGTGATCTAAGCACTGCCAAGAACATAGCTGAAAACCTGATGGAAAAAATCCAGGATCTGCAGGTAGAGCATCAATGCTCATCAGATTGTCCTTACCAGACAGTAACTATAGGTCTGGCTGCCATGATACCTGCTTCCGATACCAGTATAGGACTACTGTTCAGCCGGGCCGACAATGCCCTTTATTATGGCAAAGAGCAGGGAAAAAACCGGGTACAAGCCTGGGATGAGTCAATCCCGGATAGGGCTCCCTAATTCAAGTTCCCTGCCGGTAGGACCGTGTTTGTTAATAAACACGGATACCTGTGCTCTGTTTCAATAGGCTGTGAAAGAAGAGTAGCTAATCCATAATAGCAGAAATGATTAATGCAATAATTAAGGGAAGAGAAAAAAGTAAGTTAAAGCTGAAGCAAGGGCTCAGTTCTCTCCACTTCCCAAATGGGGTCATTGAAATTTGGCTGCCAAGCAGCAGAATAATTTCTCTTGACCCCTTTTTTTTATTTTTATGGACGCATTTATATATAAAGAAAAAAACAGGAGGGAAAGACATTGAGAAAAGTAATTAGTATAATCGCTCTGTGTGTATTTACTATTAGCATTTGGAGTGGGATCGCTTTGGCCAAAAATGACCACAATGCTAACGGTGTTAAAGGCAAACCCGTTAAGATCAGCCAAGTTCAGCGATTCAAAGATGTAGACCGGGATTGGGCAAGGGAGGATATAGAGGAAGCAAGCTATAAAGGATTTATAAAGGGCTATCAAGATGGGACTTTTCAGCCCAATAAACCAGTAAGTCGTCTGGAAACGATAGTGATACTGATAAGAGTAGCAGGACTGGAAGAACTGGTTGAGGACTACCAGTTAAGTAATAAGGACTATAAAGAATTAAAGAAGGTTCCTGACTGGGCTAAAGCTTACGTGGCGGTAGCATTGAAAGAGGGAATCATATTTGAAGATGAAATCAAGACTTTCAACCCCAACCAGGGAGCCAAGAGATATGAAGTCTGTATTTATATGCAGAACCTTTTGGATAAGTTCAATATTAACCCGGATGACGATAGATATCTGAACAGATTTAAAGATAAAGACATATTCCCCCTTAAGGCTCACAAGTCCATAAAGAATTTGGCCTGGCTAGGAGTGGTCAATGGATATCCGGACGGATCCTTCTCCCCTATGCGGGTGGTTAAACGAAATGAAATAGCACGGATGATCAATTACCTATATAATAACTGCATCGGTAATAAGGCCTCTTATGTGCTGAAGGGGACTCTGTCAGAAGTTGAACTGAAGCAAGAGGTACTAAAACTGAAGATTGCCGATAATAAAGGCAAGAAGTGGAATTTCTCCATAGAGGAAGATGATGATATTAAACTCTATTATGACGATCAAAAACTGAAATTTGACGACTGGGATCAAATAGAAGCTGGCGGAGCGGTAAGTATGCTGCTGAATAAGAATCAGGAAGCAGTCTGGATAAGAATAGCTGCACCGGAGCAGAAAGAAGATTACCTGTTATGCAAAGGAACCTTGAAAAAAGTAGACCTGGATGATGAAGTAATAAAGCTGGATATAGTGGATAGTAAAGGCAAAGAGTGGAGTTTCACCGTAGAAGAAGATGATGAAGCAGACATATATTATGGAGCTGAAAAGCTGGAATCTGACGAATGGGACCTGATTGAGGCCGGAGGAGATGTAAAGATGTTGCTGGATAAGGAGCAAGAACTGGTCTGGATCAAAATAGCTCCCCCAGAACAAGAAGCAGATTACCTATTATTCGAAGGAACCTTAAAGAAGGCAGAACTGAACAATGAGGTACTGAATCTGAACATAGTCGATAGTAAAGGTAAAAAGTGGGCTTTCGCCCTCGAGGAAGAGGATGAGCTTGATTTGTACTATGGCAGTCAAGAGCTGGCCTTTGATAATTGGGACCAAATAGAGGCCGGTGGATCAGTACGGGTGCTGCTGGATAAGGACCAAGAAGTTATCTGGCTCAAAATTGCCCGGCCGGAACAGGAAGAGGATTATACCTTAGTAACAGGTACTCTGTCGGAGCTAGTATTTGATGATGAGGTGGTTTATCTAAATATAGTCGACAGCAATAATAAAGAGTGGGATTTTACCATAGACCAAGAGGACGAGTTGGATTTATATTATGATGGTAAAAGGCTTGCCTTTCAAGACCTGGAAAGCATTAAAACGGGAGGAGAGGTAAAAATGCTGCTGAATAAGGATGAGAAACCTATATGGATCAAAATGAATACTCCTTCATAAGCAGCTTAAGACTCAAATCCAAAAACTTATTACTATAGGTAGGGTTGTAAACCAGTACAGCCCTACCGTAGTTTATGCAAAAGCCAAAAACAGTTATAGTTAAAGATGAAGCTATTGGAGCTGTTTTAGGATTAGCAGGAGGCATTTGATGTTGGGGGATCAGTCGACAAAGCTGGAAAATAGAATCTACCGGGGATGGGAAGAGTATGATGCCGGCAATACCAATGCTATTGAGGATATATATCATGAATTAATTCCCTTTTGCTTACGGGTATGTTCCAAAGTTTGCGGCAGGTTCATCAATGACAATGATGAAGAATCGAGTATAGCTCATCTATCCATACTGGAGGCCTTTTCCAGCTATGACCCCAATAAAGGCAAAATACTGGTATATCTGGCTCGAGTAATCAGAAACCGGATTATAGATTTTAAACGAAGTGAAAAGAAAAAGCAGTTCTTATCCCTATGGGAAGTGGATGCTGCCTTGCCTATAATCCAGGAAAGACAAATTGATGATATTGTTGAGGAATTGGCTAGAAAGCAGGAGATAGAAAGCTTGGGTCGTTTATTGCAGGCTTATAATATCAAATTTAGTGATCTGCCTCGCTCCAGCCCCAGGCACAATAAAACCCGGGAAGAGGCCAAAAAAATATCCTTGAAAATAGCCAGTGAACCTCTATATCAGAGTTATTTACTGGAAAAGAAACAGTTGCCGATTAAGATGCTGGAAGAACGAGAAATGATAAACCGGAAGTTAGTGGATAGATATCGACGATATATTATCGCCAATGCCCTAATTATCATATACGACTTTAGCTATTTAAAATCCTATGTTTTGCCTTCTTAAAGGGGGAGCTTGAAATGTCAAAGGTGAATGGCATCGTTATGGAATCAGGCCCAGGTTGGGTCCTGGTATTGCTGGAAAATGGAGAATACCGGAAGTTTAGGAGCCGTAGCTTCCTGATGCCGGGTGATATATACCAGGGAAGGGCTTATTCTCTGTACCCCAGGTATATGGCTGTTGCAGCAGCGATAATAATAATGCTGCTAGGCACCCTGGACTTTTATAATGTGCTTGCTTATGCTCGAGTTTCTTCAGGGGTAGAAATGGGTATTAATCGTTGGAATAGGGTAATATCAGTTTCAGCCATAAATACCGAGGGGGAGTCAATTCTACGAACTATAGAGCCAAAAGGCCAAGATCTGGAAAAAGCACTGGAAATGGTGCTGGAAGAGTCACTTAAGCAAGGTGATGACTCTTCTCCTAAGGAAATAATGGTCTCGATACAAAAAAGCGATAAAGAAAAAAGCATTCCTCCGGGAATTGATAAAAAGCTGAAAAAATTTAATTCCTCAGATGATAGTAACGAATATAGCCTAAAAAAGCAGAGCAGCCAGCAAGATAAAATCGTATATGGCCTTAGCAAAAAGAATAAGACCCAGCAGCCCTCTGGGGGTAATAAGAAAGTAGATAATAAAGGGGCTAGTTCTAAGAACGCTAATAATCAAGATGAAAATCGGAAGTTAGGGGTAAATCCAAAGCAGAACGATCAAGAAGATAATAAAGGGCCAGGGACAAACTTCAACGGCAATGATAAAAACGGTAGGAAATGGCCAGTAATAAATCCCAACCCTAACAACAAAAACGATAGCCCGAAGTCATGGATAAATCCCAACAACAACCGAAAAAACGATAGCCAAAAACCATGGATAAATCGCAACACCAACAATAAAAACGATAGCCAAAAACCAGAGGTAAAGTCCAACAACAATAAAAACGATAGCCAAAATACAGGAGTAAAATCCAACAGCAAGAATAAAAACGATAGTCAAAGGACAGGGATAAATCTCAACAGCAATAAAAACAATAGCCCAAAACCGGGTATAAATAGCCACACTAACAGTAAAAGCGATAGCCAAAAGCCAGGGATACACCCCTGGAGGTCATAATAATGATAATATGCCAGGGATGGTACTAACCCAGTGACATAAGGAAAATGAGCAATAAGGACCAAATCCTGACAGCAAAAACCATTATGAATAGGACATTATGAACTAAACACACCAAGTGGATACGGCCCAGGGCCGAAGTCATATGATCTTACCCATAGTTCATCCCCAACCAGGCTGGATTGGGTATAAAGCCATTGGAACCAGGGCCAAATTAATCTCGAGAAGAAGGATTTACAGAGTAAATAGCAATATAGGGTTTTTATAATTTATACACCATACCCTCGGTTTTCCCGGGGGTATTTTTTTTGGTCGCTTTGACTGCATATAATTACCGGTATAGCTATTATCTCAGGGCCAAAATGAAGTGAGCTACTACAGCATTCATCTAAAGACAATAGTAAACAGGAATTAACAGTTAATTGTTATTTACTATTTTCCTCAAAACATCTATACTTAATCTTGATCAAAAAGACGGCAGGTGAAGAGATGAATAAATACGAGAAGATCGTCGAAGAATTCTTCTTATTACTCAGCTATATGCGGATGAACTACTTTCGGCCGGCGGAGCAGATTACCCGGTCCAAGCTGAGCCCCGGGCAGTTCCATACTATATCTATTTTGCGTAAAGGACCTTTACCTATGAAAGAACTGGCCTGCAGGATGATGATATCCAAGCAGCAGCTGACACCTCTGGTATCCAAGCTTATAGATGCCGGGCTGGTTAAAAGGAAAACTGACGAGAATGACCGGCGGGTCGTGCTAATAGAAGTTACTGAGAGAGGTGTCCAACTGCATGATGAGCTAAAGACCGACATCAAAAGGGCATTTATAAAAAAAATCAGTGTTCTGCCGGAAGACCAAATAGACGAACTTGAAATAGCCCTTAAAAAGATACAGACCATTCTCAAAGGTGCTACTTAAACGTACCGCACGGTATTAAACCGGAAGTATTTTTAAGGCGGTTAAAAGAATGGAAACGTACCTTAGGCAGGTTTTAAAAGGTCTAAATAAAGGAACCAAGAGTAGTACCTAACTAATACCGGATGGAGTTTTACATTTATGATTAAATTGTTACCTGGTCTAAAACCATACACTTTAAGTCTATTCCTGGTTATTATATTTCTTCTTGCTCAGTCACTAGCTGAATTGTATCTCCCTACCCTAATGTCAGATCTGGTTGATAACGGGATGATGAAAGGTGACAGCAGCTACGTGTGGAGGTTCGGCAGTTACATGTTGCTAGTGGCCTTGCTGAGCAGCCTCTGTTCCGTGGCAGCCAGCTATCTATCCTCTATTATTGGAATGGGTTTCGGTAGAGATACTCGCAACCTGGTGTTTTCCCAGGTAGAAAACTATTCTTTGCATGAATTCGATCAGATTGGAACCGCTTCCCTCATCAACCGGACTACCAACGATATTACCCAGGTGCAAACCCTGCTGGTAATCGGTCTGCGCTTTATGGTCAGTGCTCCCATTATGTGCATCGGGGGAATTATTATGGCCTATTCCAAAGATAAACACCTGACATTGATATTGGTGGTAGTACTTCCGCTTATGCTGGCTTTCATCGCTATCCTGGCCAGGTATGTGGTTCCCCTGTTTAGGGCCATGCAGAGCAAATTGGATAAAGTCAACCTGGTGCTGCGGGAGAATTTAACCGGCATCAGGGTGATCCGTGCCTTTAACCGCTTAAAAAAGGAAACTGTACGCTTTGATAAAGCCAATCGGGATTTAAGCGACACAGCCATTCGGGTCAACAAGATCATGGCCTCCATGCATCCGCTTATGATGATTTTTCTGAATCTTACCTCCATAGCCATTATATGGTTCGGAGGACTGCGCATTGCCCAGAATAGTATGCAAATAGGTGATATGATGGCTTTTATACAATATGCCATGCAGATCATGTTTTCTATTATTATGGTAACTTTTATGTTTGTTATGATACCTCGTGCTGAAGCATCGGCGGTACGCATAAACCAGGTACTAGATGTGCAGCCCCAAATACTTGATCCTGCAGATGCCAAAGCTGCCGGCGATAAGAGAGGATATGTGGAATTTAGGGATGTTAGCTTTGCTTATCCAGGGGCTGAGAAGCCGGCCATAAGCAACATCTCGTTTAAGGTACGACCGGGAGAGGTGACGGCTATAATCGGCGGCACTGGTTCCGGCAAGTCTACTCTGGTTAATCTGATCCCCCGGTTTTATGATGTGGTTTCCGGCAGTGTCCTGGTGGATGGAGTGGATGTACGGGAGATGAGGCAGCAGGAACTGCGCAGTAAAATTGGATTTGTGCCGCAGAGTCCTATCCTTTTCAGCGGAACTATTGCCGACAATATCCGTTATGGTAAGCTTGATGCTACCGACCTCGAGGTGCACCACGCTGCTGAGATTGCTCAAGCCAGCGAATTTATCCAGGCTATGAAGGATGGCTACCAATCGGTGATTGCTCAAGGGGGCACTAATTTATCCGGGGGACAAAAACAGCGTCTGGCTATGGCCCGGGCACTGATCAGAAAACCAGGTATCTATGTCCTGGACGACAGTTTCTCCGCCTTGGATTTTAAAACCGATGCCCGGCTTCGAGCTGCCCTGAAAAAGGAAATCGTGGATTCTACCCTTATAATTGTGGCCCAGAGAGTAAGCACAATTATGGATGCCGACCAGATTATCGTATTGGATGAAGGCCGGATAGCCGGGATCGGTAAGCATAAGGAACTGCTGAAAAACTGCCAGGTATACTATGAAATAGTATCGTCCCAATTATCTCAAGAGGAGATTGCATAGTTATGTCTATCAAAGAACAAAATCAGGACCGGCCCCAGAACAGAAGAGGACCTATGGGACATGGCGGGCCACCTATGGGGAGGCCGCCGGAAAAAGCCCGCGATTTTAAAGGGACCCTGAAAAGGCTGGCTCAATACCTGGCTGTGGAGAGGTATCGTTTTATACTGGTATTCTTTCTCGCTATAGGCAGTACCCTCTTTTCTATAGTCGGGCCCAAGATTATGGGTATGGCTACCACCAAACTGGGTGAAGGAGTTCTGGCCAGATATGACTATATGATGCAGTTGCAGGCTGCTGTTCAAAAAAACCTGCCCATAGCCTATATAAAGCAGCTGGAAAAGCAGGCTCCGACTTTTGATTTGGAATATGTGGGGAGAATTTTGCTGCTGCTCATGGGACTTTATATCATAAGTGCCCTTTTCACTTATGCCATGGCTTATATAATGGCCACGGTTTCCCAGGAAACGGTTTATCGTATGCGAAATGATGTTAAGCACAAACTGGACCTGCTTCCTCTCAGTTATTTCGATCAGCGCACACATGGGGAAATCCTGAGCCGGGTCACCAATGACATGGACAATATAGCCAATACTCTGCAGCAGAGTCTTACCCAACTGATAACCTCATTGGTTACCGTAGTGGGTATATTAATCATGATGCTCAGCATCAGTCCGCTTTTAACCCTTATTGCCCTGGTGAGCTTGCCGGTAAGTATTATTATAATCAGGTTTATTACCAGGTACTCCCAGAGATTGTTCGTTCAGCAGCAGAGATGTCTGGGCGAACTAAACGGGCATGTTGAAGAAATGTATTCCGGCCATAAGATAGTTAAGGTATTCGGTCAAGAAAACAATTCCATAGAGAAATTCAAGACCATCAATTCCCGCTTGTATGAGGTGGGATGGAAAGCTCAATTTATGTCCGGGGTCATCTTCCCGGTCTTAAATCTGGTTAATAATGTAGGTTATGTATTGGTATGTATTGCCGGTGGGGTTTTGGTAGCCCAAAGAGTCATACAAATCGGTGATATTCAAGCCTTTATCCAGTATATCAGGCAGTTTACCCAGCCCATCATGCAATTGGGCAATATCGCCAATATAATACAATCAACGGTGGCATCGGCGGAAAGAGTTTTTGAAATTCTGGATGAAAGTGAAGAAGTGGCAGACAGTGAAGATGCCAAAGTAATTCCCTTTCCCCAGGGTGAGGTTAAATTCGAACACGTTAAGTTCAGGTATAAAGAGGATGTTCCCCTTATTGAAGACCTGAGTATCAACGTAAAAGCCGGTCAGACTATTGCCATTGTAGGTCCTACCGGGGCCGGAAAAACTACCCTGGTTAACCTGATCATGCGCTTCTATGAGGTTCAGGAAGGGCGAATCACCATAGATGGGGTAGATATCAGGGATATAAAACGGGGAGATCTGCGTACCATGTTTGGTATGGTCTTGCAGGATACCTGGCTGTTTAATGGAACCATACGGGATAATATTGCCTATGGAAGGGACGAGGCTTCCGAAGCAGAGATTATCCAGGCGGCTAAAGCAGCCCATGCCCATCACTTCATAATGACCTTGCCCGAGGGCTATGATACGGTCTTAAACGAAGAAGCATCCAATATATCCCAAGGCCAAAAACAGCTTCTGACTATCGCCCGGGCGTTCCTGGCTGATCCAACCATCCTTATACTGGACGAGGCTACCAGCAATGTTGATACTAGAACCGAAGTACTGATTCAAGAGGCCATGGGCACTTTAATGAAGGGAAGAACCAGTTTTGTCATTGCTCACCGGCTATCAACCATACGAGAAGCATATTTAATACTGGTGATGAACCAGGGCGCTATTATTGAACAAGGGCACCATAAAGATCTGCTGGCCCGGGGCGGATTCTATGCCGAACTATATAACAGCCAGTTTACCGGGGCGGCTCTGGCTTGATTCTTATGTTTCAAGGTTCGTGCAGGAGAATCCCGGAAGGCTCAACCGGCTGCTTTTTATAGCCCACCGGAAAGTAATATTATAGGAATTAGAAAGGAACCATACCATGTATTCATTTACCAACCAGTTTATGTCAAATGATAAGACTGTTGAGTTTCTGAAAGCCACTATGATGGGGCCAAACGCCATGCGCTTAGCCGAGGAATTGGCGTCGCACCTGAATATCAATGAGAATATGCGAATCCTTGACCTGGGCTGCGGGTGTGGTCTTTCCACCCTTTTGTTGGTGAAAAAGTACGGTGCGTCCGTTTTCGCCGCTGACCTTTGGATTTCGCCAATTATAAATGCTAATCAGCATGTACATAGCCTGCTAAAAGGCGTCGGGGGTTCTGGACTGGATAGCGAAAGTCAGTGTTCCCCTGCCCCGGTGTGACGATGGTATGCACTACTAAGCCATGATGGCCTCATCACACCGGGCGAAAACGTTGGTATGGCTACCCGTCAGTTCCAACTACTCGTGTTTGTGGCAGGATGCCTTGCTCATTATTTCCGGAAGCATTTCCACTATTTTGTCTATTGATCCCCGGTTGGTTAAAGGCATAACACTTACTTCATCGTCTTTAATAACTATAACCGCACTGGGACTAATTTTTCCTCCGGCTCCGGAGCCACTTCCTGACCCGTCGGTGCCTTTGGGATCCTTGCCAGTACCGCCGCCACCACCGGCACCAAAAGCTACGCTGATTACTGGAATCAGAGTGATCTTGCCCACCTGCAGGGGTTGCCCAAATACAGTTTCCGTTTTAAAGAAATTTTCCAGCTTCTCAAACAAAGAATTGATATTGGCCGTGAAATCCATTCTATATTCCTCCTTTTCATTTTTTATCTATTAACTACCTTTAATTCATATACCCGCTCATTAAAGCTTAGGTTGCACTGGCGGCCGGAATTTTTTTTCGACTTTTCTTCAAGGCCAGGAAGAAGCGCAGGGTGGAAACCTGAAGAAAAAAGCTGATTATATACCAAAGCAATAAAGCAGGGAGGATGGAGCCGCTGCTTTTTACCTCCAACTCCAGGCATTCTTCTTCCCATACTGCTATGAGATCAATAGAACAAATCTTTCCCATCCCGTCCAATGCACACAAGAAGGGAATACACCAGGCAGTAAAATGGGGTTCGTAAAAGCCATATCTCCCCCGTATCTGGATAAAATCAGGAATGATTGCGCCCAGGATCCGCTTTAAGAGTCGCCAGCAGCTTATATGCATTTTATTTTCCCCAAAAGACTTTAAGGTTTTCAGGGAGTTACTGGATTTCTTTTTGTTAGGCTGCTTTGGGGCTCTTTCCGCTTTTGATGGTTTGACAAGAGCTTTCCGGTCCCCCTGGGGAACAGTCAGACCCAGGATTTTAAGCTGCCAACTCTTCTTCTGCTGCTCTTGCTGTATAGAAAATCTCCACCAAAATCCAGCACCCAAGCGGATTGAATACTCCAAATTTTGTTCATAGCTGGCTTCAAGTCCATATTTGATGGGAGTAAACAATATTACCAGCACCAAGGCAGTAATTATGGCCAGAAAAAACAGAATAATATTCATATAGTCCCCTACCTTTTCGGACCAATCAACTGGCGCCAGTTCAGTCGTTTACCGACGTAGTTTCTGGTGCTGCTGCCGGCATTTTTGATCAACCTGGCTCCTGGCAGGTAGTGCATATAATTGACCGCCATCAGCATGGAAGAGGTTTGAATCTTGTAGACTTCAGCCAGATTACTCGTTTCTTGGCTTTCCCAGTACTCCCGGCAGCAATCATCAAAAGTACTTTTTCTTAATTGGGCCAATTGCTCATAGGGTACCTCAATAGCATCCTGATGGTGCAAATCCCAATCCAGTATTTTTAGTTGGTTTAATTCTTTTCTGCATTCAGAGCAGCTTTTTAAGTGTTCTTCCAGTATTTGAACTTCTAATGGGGCTAACTCTCCATCGATATATTCATGCAAGAGTGTCTTATTAAAGTTACACATTTTCACACCTCCATCAAGCCCAGAGCTTGACATTGTTTACGCAGGATGTTTCTGGCCCGGCACAGGGTGCTTTTTACTGTACCCAGTGGTAGATCCAGATAGGATGCAATTTCCTGGTAACTCATGTTTTCCAGGTATCTTAGGGTTATAACCATTCGATAAGGCTCCGGCAGTGCCAGTATGGACTCTTCTATGATACGCCCCGTATCTCGTACAATAATCTCTTCTTCCAGGCTATGGTGGGAAGCGATGACGTTGATTAAATCCGGCTTATCCATATCCAAATCTTCCAGGGCGGTATATAGATGCTTTTCATCCCGTTTATAATTAAGGCAGCTATTAACCGCTATGCGCTTTAGCCAGGGCCAGAAAGGCCTGGATTCATCAAAACTGTCTATGGCTCGAAACACCCGAATAAATACCTCCTGCATTATATCCATACTGTTCTCGTGGTTACGAGTATAATGGAAACAAAGCCGGTATAGCTGTTCTTCATAAGAGCTCAGCAATATATCGAAGGCCTCTCGTTCCTTCTGTTTGCAGCGTCGGATAACATGAATGGAAATATCCATAACTCTTTTCCTTTTTTAATCACTACTTAATATACCCCGGCTATAGAAAATGGTTGCAGTTTATGAGCATATTATTTTAATCAGCTTTCGGGTATTTCTACTGATTCTCCTGCCAGTAAGCGCAAAAAATTCGCAGGATAAGCGGCACATTATGTACCCAGAGATGGACAGAAGGTGTTACTGGGGCCATGCTTCTTCTGGCATTGAGTATGCAAATCTGATGAGAAATTGGTCCAGGCTTTAATAGCCGGAAGCATCTAAGAAACTTTTCGAAAACTCATCATATATTAAAAGTATAAACATAAATGGGAGAGTGGTGAGCAGGTGATAAAGATTTCCGACTTGAGGAACCGCGACGTAATTAATGTCCTGGATGGCAAAAAACTGGGTAACATTATGGACATAGATTTGGACCTGGAGAGCGGCCGGGTATTATCTCTCATAATGCCGGGTCAAGCACGCCGGTTCAATCTCTTTGCCCGGAGAGAGGAAATCATGGTGCCCTGGCACAAAATTGTCAGAATCGGGCGGGATGTAATACTGGTGGAAGTTCCAGTAGCCAGTAACCTGGAAGATTTTAGGCGGGATTATCTTGATGATGAACGTTATTAGAATGGGATTAAACTTGCAATATATGGAGCTATTAGTCATAATAAGGGCATAGTTGAGCAGAATCAAAGGCAGCAGCAAGATAGGGTGATGTTATGCGATGTCCTTATTGCAATGAGATGGAGAGCCGAGTAGTAGATTCCAGGTCTAGTGAAGATGGTTCATCTATCCGCAGGCGCAGGGAATGCATACTGTGCCATAGACGCTTCACCACTTACGAACGCCTGGAAGAAAAACCTCTGATGGTAATTAAACGAGGAGGAACAAGGGAACAATTCAGTCGGGAAAAACTACTGAATGGGATAACCCGAGCCAGTGAAAAAAGACCCATAAGTATGGAAAAGATTGAAAACATGGTGGCTGAAATTGAGCGCTGTTTGCGGGATGAGTTTGATCGGGAAGTGAGCAGCCGTATTATTGGTGAAATGGTAATGGACAAACTAAAGGAAACCGATGATGTAGCCTATGTAAGGTTTGCTTCGGTGTACCGCCAGTTTGCAGATCTCAACAGCTTTATTCAAACCATAGAACAATTGAAAAGCCAGCCCGAAACCCCGGAACAGGATTGATAAAGCATCATCAGCATTGCCCGGTTTTAAGGTAGTTTTCCAACTTACTGATAATCATATTGATGGGAAAGACCTTCTCCTCCACCGGGCTTACCGGACGGCCATACATATACATCCGGTCACTGTAGTTTCCGGTTTTTCGATCCCATTGGGGAAGGTCGGACAGTTTTCCTATCCAGGGTTCAGCCAGGGCTAAGGGTAAATGAAAAGTAAATTTGAAGTCCCCTGAACGTACCCGGAATTCTATCAGGGAATAGTATTCTTTATCTACCGCCTGTAAAGAGCATTTGGGGCAGAAGTTTTCATTTTTGATATAAGCAGCATAAGAAAGACCAGACATTTGTGCCGCTTCCTTGCAATCATCGCAGAGCCATACCCGGTACCGGTCAGGACCGTTAAGGTAAGCAGCTGCCAGAAAGCCGGGGTTATCCTGATACATTTTCTTCAGTACCTGGGTTTTTAAGCGATAAAGATAAGTGCTGTCTTTAGGATAAGTTTTGGCATAGTGGTTGAGGTGAAAGAGATAGAAGCAGCACTGTATAAAGTCCTTATGAGGATGGCTTTGGATGCTTTCCATCAGGTGGTCATAACGGCGCACCGTTCCTATAAGCTGTTTAAAAGGTGATGCAGTAGATCGAGGTCTTATACTGCGATTACTCTGTAGTTCGGCCAGGAGCGAATATATATCTAATTTGGCTATCTCTTCTTCCGCAAACAGGTAGGTTATCCCCTGTTTGTTATTTCGATAAAGCTGAGTTACATTTAAATATCCATTTTCCACCAGAAAATGAACCTGGCGATTGCTGATATTGAATTTTTCCGCTATTTGGCTAACTGTAAGCATAATAACACCTACTTGATTTATTCTCATTCAGCGTCAGGGAGGTCTTCAATCAGGGCTAAGGCTTGGGCGGCAATTATTTCTGGTACGTATATATTCACCTCAGCCAGAGGTCCAATACCAACCGGTATTTGTGATACTTCCAGGCTCTGTATCTTAACGGGAATTCCATGAGATCTAAGCAGGCTGACCAGGACTAAATCATCAGGAGGATAAACCTTTTTTATACTTATCCACTTTTCCCGGCTCAGGTCATAACCGCAGGATGGACAGCGGGAAGATTCCATATGTTCTTTACAGGACGGGCAGTTCATAACTGTTCACCTCCTATGCCTATTTTAAGCTAAAAAGGAATGAGGCACAATTGGATAAATGGATCTGGCAAAATGAACAGGAAATAGACTACATTACCATTCCTCACTGGAGGGAGCAGGGGGTTATTATAGCCTTTACCGCCAGGCAGGGAGGGGTTAGTTCACCCCCCTACCAATCTTTAAATATGGCTTTACACGTGGGAGACCAGGCTGAATTAGTATGGGCCAACCGCAAGCGATTGGCTGGAATATGGGACCTGAGCTTGGAGCAGATGGTATGTTGCCAGCAAATACACGGAAGCCAGGTGGCCTGCGTCAATTCAGAAATGGCTGGCCTGGGGGCCAAGGATTATGGTACCTCAATTCCGGGTGTGGACGCCCTGACGACTGATCAGACCGGTATAATCCTGGCCACTTTTTACGCCGACTGCCTGCCCATATTCTATTTCGACCCCCGGCAAAGAGTGGTAGGAATAGCGCATAGCGGGTGGAAAGGCACCATGGGCCGGATAGCCGTAAAAGCGGTGAATACAATGGTACAAGTATATGGCAGCAAGGTCGAAGACCTGGAGGTTTTCATCGGTCCTGGAATAGGACCCTGTTGTTTTCAAATTCAAGCTGATTTAGGGCAAAAAGTTTGTGCAGCCTTTCCTGAATTTGATGTTATAATGTACAGGAATAGTGAAATATTTTGGGATTTAAGTCTTACTAATCGTAAAATATTGGAGCAAATTGGAATAGAGCCAGACAAGATCCTGGAATGCGGATTGTGTACCTCCTGCAATACTGATCGCTTTTTTTCCTATCGTCGGGAAAATGGTAAAACAGGACGAATGATGGCTGCCATTGGACTGCAGCAATGGGGGCGATATAGTGGCTAATGCCAAAATTCTGGTAGTTGACGATGAAGCATATATAGTAGAATTAGTGAAGTTTAATTTGGAAAAAGAGGGTTATGAGGTTGTTGTAGCTCATGACGGTCTAAAAGCCTTGGATATGGTGCGAACTGAAGAACCGGATCTCATAATTCTGGATATCATGCTTCCCCGCATGGATGGCTTGGAAGTATGCCGACTGGTTAAACAGGATCAGGCCTTAAAAGCTATACCCATTATTATGTTGACCGCCAAAGGAGAGGAATTCGACACCATATTGGGATTGGAAATGGGGGCCGACGATTATATTAAGAAACCCTTTAGTCCTAGAGAAATGATTGCTCGGGTAAATGCCCGTTTAAGAGCCTTAAGGATTTTAAAGGCTGAACGGGCGGTAGGACATAAGATCCACGTTTTTAAAGATCTGATTGTAGTACCGGAGAAATACGAAGTTTTTCTGGGGGAGAAAAAGCTGGAGCTAACCCCCAAGGAGTTTGAATTGCTGACTTTGATGCTGACCAACCCGGGAAAAGTATTTACCCGGGAACAATTGTTGGAAAAAGTATGGGGTTATGAATACTCTGGAGATACCCGTACCGTTGATGTACATATACGCCACCTGCGGCAAAAATTGAGCGATGATTTCAGCTATCCTGATTATATTGAAACTGTACGCGGAGTAGGTTACAGATTTGCAGAAGAGTAGCCGGACAAGTGGAGGGCATAATGCATCTGGAAAAAGATTATCCTTCATCTAATCATTTAACCATGGACGTTATTCTGTCCACCATGGCCGAAGGGGTTTTGGTCCTGGATAAGGATGCCTATATAATAAGGGCTAATCGAGCGGCCGAGAATATTTTCATGCAAAGGGAAAAGGCATTGTTGTACCGTCCGCTACAGGATATATGCAGTAATCAAGATATCATCGCTTTAGCCTGTGAGGTACTGCATAAGGGTAAGGAGATTTTCCAGGAAATAAGCTTTTCTGCCCGGCAACTATACCGGGTTCATGGTGCACCAATAAAAGATAATCTGGCTGCTGTACAGGGAGCAGTAATAATATTTTATGATGTAACTGAAGTACGGGATTTTGCTCAGATTAGATCCGAATTTGTAGGCAATGTATCACATGAATTGAGAACTCCCTTAACCTCCATTAAAGGTTTTGTAGAAACATTGCTGGATGGAGCTATGGAGAACAGTGCCATCTGTCGCAGGTTTTTGACCATCATTGACGCTGAAAGTGACCGGTTAAAACGTTTAATCGATGATTTATTAACCCTTTCCTCCTTGGAGTCCAATGAAAGAATACTCCACCTGGAGCCGGTTTGCATAGCCAGGTCTATGCGCAATGTGATGAATATTCTGGGTCCACAAATCAGCGAGAAAAACCTGCAGGTGGAATATATTTATTCCCGGTCTTTACCTTATATTAAAGCAGATGAAGATTTACTCAACCAGGTTTTGATCAACCTCCTGGATAATGCGGTGAAATATACCCCACGAGGGGGTAAGATTATTATCAGATCCAAACGCATTGATAGCCGGATGGTTACCACCTTTACCGATACCGGAATGGGTATTCCCCAGGAGAGCTTGATTCGGGTTTTTGAGAGATTTTATCGGGTTGACAAGGCTAGATCCAGAAGCCAGGGAGGTACCGGTTTAGGGCTGTCAATAGTAAAGCATATTGTAGAGTCCCACGGGGGAGAGGTGTTCGTTAACAGCGAGATCGGCAAGGGTTCTACTTTTGGCATATCTTTTCTGGTGATATAAAAATAATCGACCATTGGCCAATTAAGATGGTTTAATATAGAGGTATATATGAATTAATAATAGAAATGAGCAGATAAAAAGGTGATACAGGTGGGTTTGAAAGAAAATATTAAGGAAATTGAAAAGAGAATAGCACTTGCCGCAGCAAGAAGTGGGCGCCAAGCCTCTGAGATTACCCTGGTGGCAGTAAGCAAAACAGTAGACCCGGATAAGGTAAGAATGGCTTATGAGCTTGGCATAAGACACTTTGGCGAAAACCGGGTTCAGGAACTGCAGCGAAAAGTTGCAGAGCTGCCTGAAGCCTCCTGGCACATGATAGGTCGCTTACAGACTAACAAGGTTAAGGATGTGGTGGGACAGGTTAAGCTAATTCATTCTTTAGACCGGTGGAAATTGGCTGAAGAGCTTGAGAAGAGAGGGCTTAAGGCTGGAGTCCAGGTACCAGCTCTAATCGAGGTTAATATTTCGGGGGAAAAGCAGAAAGCTGGTTTCCCGGCCTCAGAGGTAAAGGAGGTACTGGAATCGGCGGCCCAGTTTAAATCTTTGCGGATTTATGGCCTAATGACTATGGCCCCCTTGACCGGGCAGGCAGAACTGAGCCGGCCTATATTCAGAGAGTTATACTCGATGCAACAGCAGCTAAGTAAGAACAGCTATACTAATGTTGAATTAAAGTACTTATCCATGGGAATGTCGGATGATTTTGAAGTGGCCATTGAAGAAGGCGCCAATATAGTAAGAATTGGTACAGCTCTTTTTAAAGAATAAAGACAGAGTGGAGGGATAGAGACCATGGGCAAAATGCATAATTTTTTGGTCTGGCTGGGTATTGCCGAGGAAGATGAACTGACTGAAGAGATAATAGAAATGCCTGTAAATAATAACCAGGAACAACAAAAGGGAACTGCCAATGTAGTGAGCATTCATACCAATAAGAGTCTAAGAGTTATTGTTTGTGAACCTCAGAGTTTTGAAGAGGTGGAATTGCTTACCGATCATTTGAAAAATCGAAAGCAGGTTATCATTAATTTCGAAAACACCCCCGAAGACCTCACCCGTAAAATATTTGACTTTATTAGTGGAGCTACATATGCCCTGGAAGGTAACAGCCAGCAATTGGGAAAACATGTCTTTATGTTTGCTCCCAGCAATGTAGAAATTTCCAAAGATGCCCGCACTCTAATGATGAGAAATAAATTTACCAAACCCTTTGGTGGGGGTGAACAATAGTGCCAGGTTCAACCTTGGGCATAATTGGCTGCGGCAAAATGGCCTATGCCTTGATGCAGGGGATAAAGAGAGAGCAAGGGGGAAGCTTTGCTGCCATCTACTGTAATGACATTGATCCCCAGCGCCTGGATCTATTTAATCAGGAATTTGGGGCATTAGCTGTATCTGGTCGGGAACTGGTAGATAAATCCGACCTGGTGGTCTTGGCGGTGAAGCCCCAGCAGGTATGGCAGGTCTTGGAAAAATTAGAAGGCAGTTGGAGAGACGGGACTCTCTTGGTTTCCATAGCTGCCGGCATCAAAACCGCTGACCTGGAGCGAGCTCTTAAAACCAGGCTGCCGGTGGTGCGGGTTATGCCCAATACCCCCTGTTTGATCGGGAGTGGGATTTGTGCAGTAGCTGCCGGTAGCCAGGCTAAGCCTCAGGAGCTGGAAAGGGTTCGTGATTTGCTGGCCAGTATGGGTAAAGCCTTAATCCTGGAAGAAAAGTACATGGATGCAGTAACAGCAGTGTCGGGTAGTGGCCCGGCCTATGCCTACCTGGTCTTGGAGGCTTTTATAAATGCCGCTATCAACGTCGGACTAGATGCCGCCCTGGCGAAAAAATTGGTAGTGGACACCTTTCGGGGTAGTATTGATATGGTAGAGCAGAGTGAGGAGCATCCAGCCCAGCTACGGGAGCAGGTTTGTTCCCCTGCTGGTACCACTATTGCTGGGGTGAGGCAATTGGAAGCCGGTGGACTGCGACGAGCTTTCTTCGATGCAGTTGAACAGGCTTATCTCAGGTCAATTGAATTAGGCCAGGTTAAATAGGAGGGGTATACCTTTGTTTACATATCAGTTAATACAAATAGTTAACATTGCTTTTCAGGTTCTGATTTATTTGATTATAGCTCGCTGTATTTTATCTTTTATCAGGCATAATCCTTATAATCCCATTATCAAATTTATCTATGATGTTACCGAACCCATTATGGCTCCTTTTAGGCGTCTCTTACCCATGGGCTACGGGATTGACTTTTCCCCCATATTGGCCGTTTTTGCCCTGGGTCTATTAAACAAGCTGCTGGTTCAACTAATTCTATTTATTTTTTAATAAAGGAGTCAATTATGGAAAACAAGTCTCAGATAGAACTGCTAGCCCCGGCTGGTAATTGGGAAGTATTGCAGGCCGTAGCCGAAGCGGGAGCGGATGCAGTATATGCAGGGGGCAAAAGGTTCAATATGCGCAGCCTCAGGCCGGATATGAATTTTAACCAGGATGAATTGAAGTCAGCCTTGGATTATCTCCATGATAAAGGCAAAAGACTATATGTGACCCTTAACAACCTCTATTTTGATGAGGAACTGGATGGACTTAAAGAATACATATCTTTCTTAGTGGGTATCGGAGTGGATGCTCTGATTATCCAGGATCTGGCACCAGCTCGGATTTGTAAGCAACTGGGACTAAATATCCCACTGCATGTAAGCGTACAGGCCGGAATACTCAATATACCCGCAGTACAAAATTTAGAGCAAGATGGATTAGCCAGAGTCATACTATCCAAAAACACCTCCCTGGATGAAATAAAAGCCATCAAGGAAGCCAGCAGCATAGGAATAGAGTATTTCGCCCATGGAGATCTGTGTATCTCTCACACCGGGCAATGCTATATGAGCGCTTTTGTCTCCGGGGAAAGTGGGAACCGGGGCCTTTGCATAAAACCCTGCCGGTGGGAGTACATACTCCATAAGGGAGAGCAAATTATAGGTAAAGGTCATCTACTGGCCAACAAGGACCTGTGCCTCTATCCGTATCTCTTGGAATTGTATAAAGCCGGGGTAAGTTCCTTCAAAATAGAGGGACGGATGCGCAGTGCTGAGTACCTGAGCCATTTGGTCAACATTTACCGTCAGGCTTTGGACCGGATAATAGAGGACTCCGACAAGTACCAGGTGGATCCTGAAGGGCTCAAAATTTTAGAGCACAGAAGAATTAGAGATTTTTGCGCCGGTAGCCTGTTTGGTAAACCTGCATCCGATTCAATAGGAGCCAGCGGGGAAAGGGAACCCCTCTTTATCACTCGTTCCATGCCTATCCATAAAGAAACAGCAGAGGACTATCAAAATTATACCCTTCAACCCCAGGGAAGCATTGAGGAGATTAGCGTTAAGATCGGCCAGCTGGATGTCTTGCCGGCTCTGGCTGATAGTGGGGTTAATACCATTGTTCTGGGGTGTGAACCCATGCGCTACCCCCAAAAGAGCTGGGACGGAGCCAAAATTAACCAAGCCTTGGAGCTAGGGAGCACAATGGGTTTTAAAATGGTTCTGGAATCCCCTCGCATACTGAATAATAGCGATGTCATTGACTTTAAAGCTCTCTTGCGGGAAATAGAGCAGGATGCTGTTCATGCAGTAATAGCTAATGATCTGGGAGCCATTGAGATACTAAAGGAAATGGGATATAGAATATGGGGAGGGTATGGGCTGAATGTTACCAACCAACTGGCGGCCGGCTTCTATGCCCTTCAAGGTTTGGAAAGAATAGCTGCTTCCCAGGAGTTGCCCTTTGCCCAGCTAAGAAATCTGGGTCAATCCCCTTGTGATATTGAGATTACGGTGCAGGGGCCATTGTGTGGTATAATCAGCGACTATTGTGTGATAATGGGCAATCATGAGGCAGAAGAGTCGTGTAGAGCTTTTTGCACGACTGGTAAATATACCCTGAAGGATCCTAATGGGGAGCAGTATCAGGTGCGGGCAGACCTGAAGTGCCGCAATTATATCTATTATCCTCATGAATTATGCCTTTTTCCTTATTTACCCTGGATAGACTCCACTGGTCTAAAACATATTAGAATTGATGGGCAGTTCTACCCTGCTTCACTCTTAAGGGAAGTGGTAGAAATATATGGGGAGGCCTTGGAGGGATTGAAGCAAGGCTACTGGGATCAGGAAAGCAATTACCTGCGTCTATTGGAACGATTTCCAGAAGGTTTAAGCTCTTCGCCTACATTTATCAAAAAGGACGCATAACTAAGAGCTTTTTGATTTTATTAAGGGAGGGTTTTAAATGATTACTGCGATGGAAATTAGAAAGCAACAATTCAGCCGGGGATTTCGCGGCTGGAAAGAAGATGAAGTGAAGCAATATTTAAACCAGATTGCAGTTGATTATGAAAACCTTTATAGTGAAAATTCTCGATTAAGAGAGGAAATTCAAAGGCTTGAATTTGAGCTAAAAAGATACCGTAACATGGAAGAGACTATGAACAATAGCTTGATTCTGGCTCAGCAAACCGCCCAGGAGTATCAGAAAAATGCCCGCCTTGAAGCCCAGGCCATTTTGGATAGCGCGAAAAAACAGATAGCTGATTTATTGGCGGTATATCAAGACATTATCAAACGTATGAACCTCTTTAATTCAGAGATGAAGGTTCAGGTTAGTGGACAGAGGGATATGCTGGAAAAAAACCAGAAGAAGATTGACCAGCTTTCTGAATTCTTTTACTCTGCCGATATGAAAGAACTGTTGGAGAAACTAACCCAGGCTAGTTGGGGTGAAGGAAAGAATGATTAATATAACTGAGATACCAGGTGGAGTTAGATTCGAGGTCAAGGTTCAGCCCCGCTCCTCGAAAAATCAGGTGGCTGGTGAGCAGGAAGGGGTTTTGAAAATCAAACTAACCGCTCCTCCAGTTGATGGAGAGGCCAACCAGGCTTTAATAGCTTATCTGTCCGATTGCTTTAAGGTACCAAAAAAAAATATCTCCCTGCTTAAAGGGGATAGCTCACGTCATAAACTGCTGGAAATTAAAGGAGTTGGACCCCAGGATATCATTAACCTCATCAAAGGCTAGGGTATCCGCCCCTACATAAACCACACCGGATACTCCCATATCAACGGTGTAAATCCGTAGGGGCGAGCTGCGCTCGCCCGCCGTCTAACGATCGATAAACTCCATTGTAAGTGAGTAGGAGCAAGCTGTGGTCGCCCGCCTGGTTTCAGCCCCGACTCGAATACCGTAGCAAGCACGGGCTGGCGGTCGAAGACCGCCCCTACATAAACCACACCGGATACTCCCATATCAACGGTGCAAATCCGTAGGGGCGAGCTGCGCTCGCCCGCCGTCTAACGTATTTATTATCTAAAAGGGGAATAGTAGGCAATCGACAACCTAAATAGGCTAGTCTGCCCTGGGAAAGTTCTCTGATGGATTGCTTTCCCCGTTTCCGTTTTCATTTCCACCATTACCTTCCAGAGTATCCGGTCCCTCTTCTGGGGGCTGGTTTTCTTCAGCATGGTCTCCTTCTTCCGGCAGGGGATCCGAATCCTCTCCCTGCTCAGGATCCCCCTCTTGGGAATCGCCATCTTCTCCAGTAGGGGAGAGGTCTTGAGGATCAAGATTTGCGCTATTATCGGGCGCAGCAGGGGGGTCAACTTTCAGCTGGGTTTTTACAGCTTTACTGGGCATATGGTTCAGGTTAGGCGGATCCTCCATAACTTCAAAGGATTCACCGCCAAATAGAGCATCAATCATTCCCGGAGTTTTTTCCTCATCAGCCTTCCAGTATGACGCTCCGTTGCCCGGGTCGGTGTAGGGGTAACCAGGCAGGGTTTGAGTAATAATACTGTCAGTGTTAAAATGGCGAGCTATACTGGCCAGGGTTCCCATTTCCTTAACCGGCAAATTAGTATTGACATTTTCCATCAATTTAGGGAGTAGCTCCGGTAGTTTCACAATGGTGCTGGTCTGTATCATTTCATCGGCCAGTGCTTTGATGAATTTGGCCTGGCGTTGAGTACGACCGATATCAGCAGTAGGTCCTCCCCGGTACCTTACATATCTTAAGGCATCCTCACCGTTTAACAGCTGGGGGCCTTTGGATAGATTTATACGCAAAAGAGGGTCAGGATCAGGATGGTACATGTTACTTTCCACATCTATATGTACGCCCCCAAGTATATCAACTATTTCAGCAAAACCATCAAAATTCGTTACCACGTAATACTTTAATTTTATATCCAGTAACTTACCTACCACCTGGCAGGCGGCTTCAGGACCCTGTATATAGTTGACACTGTTAATCTTGTCATAATGACCGGGTGATACCTCCACCCGGGTGTCGCGTGGAATCCAGACCATGGCCACTTTCTTGGTTTTTTTATCGATACTGGCCACAATAATAGTGTCGCTGCGGGAATTCTCTTCATTTGATCGGGCGTCAATGCCCATGAATAAAATATTTAAGCGGCCAGTTACCACTATATCCTGCATGGAAGTCACCATAAATCCATTATGAAAGCCTTTGCCCAGGAGCATTCCCATGGCAAAAGTTAATATGTACACCATCAGCACCAAAATAACCATGCCCTTTTTGCTGATGTGCTTAGTCTTTTGCACTGTCATGACCTCTTCTCCATTAATATATAAATCGTGCTTATTTTACCAATATGTAAGAAAACTGTCTACCGAAAATATACCGATAAGAGCCGGGGCTATGAACAAAGTATGGAGAATCAGGGATGGGAAGGGTAGGAGTAGAGTGAAGGTCCGGGCTTGGAAGTGAATCAACTGAACTAAGCATTCGCTCAGCCTTTTTTGCCCAGTATGGACAAAAGCATGGCAGCCAGTATCAAGGCCATACCCAGGACAATACGCAGGGTTAGAATATCGCCGCCCCACAGATAACCGGCCATTCCGGCAAAGACTGGTTCCATGGTTAGTATGACTGCAAAGCGGGTAGGAGTACTATATTTTTGCATGGCGTTTTGTAGCAGGAAGGCCATGGTAGTTGCAAATACTGCAGTAACCAGTATGGCACTGATAACACTGGGGGGAAAACTCCGGGGAATTGGTTCGAAAAGGAGGCCAATAAATAAACATACTACCCCTACCAGGAGAATTTGCACTCCGGTAATGGCTACCGGGTTATGACGATGGGAATAGCGGTCTACGGCTATAATATGCAGGGCAAAGCCTAGAGCACAGAATAAAACCAGCAGGTCTCCCCGACCTAAATGAAAAGTACCCGGTTGGACCGACATCAAATAAAGACCGGTGGCAGCAAAAACCACCGTTATTATTATGGATAAACCCAGCAGGCGGCGGTTAATTATAGAGTAGATAATCGGAACTAAAACCACGCTGAGTCCGGTGATAAAACCGGCATTGGAGGAAGAGGTATACTTAAGCCCCACTGTCTGAAAGGCATAACCCAGGAGCAGGAATAAGCCGATTATCCCTCCACTCCGTAAGACAGCAGGGTTTATCTGCAGCATATTCTTACATGAGAGCAAAGCCAGGACAATAAAAGCGATAATGAACCTTATGCCCAGGAAAAGAAATGGCCCAATATCATCCAGAGCGTTTTTGGTCATTACGAAAGTAGTACCCCAGACAAAGGCTACTACCAACATGGATAATTCTGCTTGTGTTCGTTTGTTGATATTATTAAGCATAATTGACAAAAATCCCCATTCCCCATATAGCTTGCAGCCAAATTCTAACTCTATTACATTATCATATTGGCAGCACAAATCAATAAGCTAGAGTTATTATTTTTAGTTCCCATTATTTTTGCCAATAGTACTCAGAAGAAATGATTGGCCTATTTACAATCCGACCAAAGTCCAAGTTTATCCAAAAAATTTGCATAAATATGTTGGTCTGTATACATTTTTTTATGCTGAAGAATGTGGAACCATCGAGAATACAAACCACAAAACCCATAAAATCCATATTCCTAAATAGACAAAAAAGTGGATACAACGCTTTTATTGTTGTCGAGGTATGGATATGAATGTATAATGAAATGTAGTTAAATTAGGTGAAAGAGGAAAAGGAGTTGAGTGTATTGAAAAAGTATTTGAGTTTGCTACTGGTTCTTATGCTTAGCATAGGCATGTTGGCAGTAGCAGGGTGTGGGGGAGAAAAAGAACCGTCAGGGCAGGACGCGGGCCAGGAACCAGCCATTACCAAGCTGGTGGTAGGATCTGAAACCGCATATGCCCCCTTTGAAATGGTAGACGAAAAAACTGGAGATTACATAGGATTCGACATGGATATCATTAAGGCCATTGGCGAGGCTATGGGAGTTGAGGTGGAGATTAGAAGTATGGAATTTACCGCCTTGATCCCAGCTCTGCAGAACGGGCAGATCGATTGTGCCATTTCAGCTATGTCCATAACCCCAGAACGTCAGCAAGCAGTAGACTTTGCCGGTCCATATTATGATTCAGGCTTAATAATTGCTGTGGCTAAAGATACCGAAGGCATTTCTACTCTGGAAGACCTGCAAGGGAAGAAATTAGGGGCTCAAATCGGAACCACCGGAGCCGATGCCTGTCTGTCAGTGAAAGAAAAGGATCCGACCACTGAGGTAAAAACTTATGACCATGTAGGGGAAGCCTTTATGGAATTGCAAAAGGGCGGAGTTGTTGCCGTAATAAACGACTTCCCGGTTACCGATTACTATGTTAAAACCGAAGCTTCCGACACCGTAAAGACAGTGGGAGAAATATTCCTGGCCGATGACCACTATGGAATACCGGTACAAAAGGGAGATACTGCTACCTTAAATCTTATAAATGAAGGTCTGGCTAAGATTAAAGAAAACGGAACCTATGATGAAATTTATGCCAAGTGGTTCGAATAGGCTCTAATTATAAAGGTTTTATGATACCTGATTGAGGATAAGACGAGAAAGCGCGGGTCTTAACTCGCGCTTTATTTCGATTCGTAACAGGGAGGAACACCTGAAATATGGATTTTGGTTTTACTAACACAGAATGGTTTTTTGGCACAATGATTATGGACAAACTCAATGAAATATATGGTTTTCAGGTGGTTGTCAACAATCTGGGCAATTTTGCTATGGGGGCAGTATTAACCTTAGAAATTACATTTTTCTCCATACTCATAGGTATGGTGCTTGGACTTATCGCTGCTTTGGGCAGAATGAGCAGAATGAAAATAATCAATTTTATATCCGTATCCTATATCGATTTCTTTCGTGGTACCCCTCTTTTTGTTCAGATATTGCTGTTATACTTTGGAGTAATACCTCTAGTATTTGATGCTACTCCGGTACAAGCCGCCATTATAGCTTGCGGTTTGAATAGCGGAGCTTATGTAGCAGAAATTGTTCGAGCCGGGATTCAAGCAGTGGATAAGGGACAGATGGAAGCTGCCCGTTCATTAGGCATGACCCATGGTCAGTCCATGCGTTTCATCATATTGCCCCAGGCTTTTAAGATTGTAATTCCACCGTTAATCAATGAGTTTGTCATGTTACTCAAAGATACCTCGCTGGTCTCGGCCATATCAGCTCATGAGTTAACTCATACTGGTAAAATGTTGTACGCCAGCACCTATCAGGCCGTATGGGTATGGGGGGCGGTCTGTGTATTCTATTTCATTATGACCAAAGTTATATCGATGTTGGGTGATTGGACGGAAAGGAGGCTGGCTACCTAGTGATAGTGGTAAAAAACCTCCATAAAAGCTTTGACAAGTTAGAAGTTCTAAAGGGTATAGACTGTCACATCCACCAGAAAGAAGTGGTATGTGTTATTGGCCCTAGTGGATCGGGAAAGAGCACCTTCTTGCGTTGTATTAATCGCCTGGAAGAAGCTCAGCAGGGGCAGATTTTTATCGACGGGGAGGAGGTTACCGCTCCTAATGCAGATATTAATCGGATCAGGCAGGAAATGGGCATGGTTTTTCAGTTATTTAACCTCTTTCCCCATAAGACCACCTTGGAAAATGTAACTCTGGCTCCTATAAAAATAAAGAAAATGAGCAAAGAAGAGGCAGAAGATATTGCTATCGGTTTGTTGAGGAAAGTAGGGTTAGGGGATAAAGACCATGTATACCCATCCCAGCTGTCCGGGGGGCAAAAACAGCGAGTTGCCATAGCAAGGGCCCTGGCCATGCAACCGAAAGTTATGCTCTTTGACGAGCCCACCTCTTCACTGGATCCGGAAATGGTTGGAGAGGTGCTGGAGGTAATGAAAAATCTGGCCCTGGAAGGAATGACCATGATTGTAGTGACCCATGAAATGGGATTTGCCAGAGAAGTGGGACATCGAGTATTCTTTATGGATGAAGGAATACTGATGGAAGAAGGAACCCCTGCCCAGATTTTTGACAACCCCCAGAATCCTCGCACCCAGGCATTTTTGAGCAAAGTACTCTAAGTGAAAGCAGGAAGGATCCCAGAGGGAAAAACCGAAGTTTTTGAACCCAATGAGGCTCAATTATCATTTTATAAGATAATTGAGCCTTTATACAGATTGGTAGACATGGGAACGTATCGAAACCAGTGAAAAAGTATCTGGAATGTGTCAGGCTTGGCATAAGTAAAGAATTCTTTAATTGTATGACACCATTAATACCCTATTGTTGAGGAGATCCGTCGTCGCTTTTGGCTACTCAGGATGACAAAACTGATACTTTGTTGGTGGTTTGGGACGTTTCTTGGTACTGTTTAGTAAAACCAGCAAAAGAAACGGCAGAATGTGAAAAAACATTTATGAAAATGTCAATGGCTCTACTCGATGTTGAGACCACACAGCTGCTGGTTTATCCGCGGGTGGTAGCAGGAGGATGTGAGTTTGAGAAAGCGGATTAAGCAGATATTAGATTTATTATGCCAGGAATATCCCGAGGCCGGCACTATGCTGGAGTTCAATTCCATATTTGAATTGTTGGTGGCAGTGATCCTATCAGCTCAAACTACTGATACCCAGGTAAATCGGGTTACTGCCCATTTGTTTTCCCGGTACAACACTGCTCGAGATATTGCTGATTTAGATCTGGCAGAACTGGAGGAACTGATAAAAGCAGTAGGCTTGTACAAGAACAAGGCCAAAAATATCCAGGCTATGTCCAAAAAACTTATTGAGGAATACGGGGGAGAAGTTCCAGCTGAGCTGGATGAATTGATTAAACTGCCGGGAGTAGGAAGAAAAACGGCTAATGTAGTCCTGGCCGTAGGTTTCGGTTTGCCTGGACTGGGAGTTGATACCCATGTTAAACGGGTAGCCAACCGGCTGGGTTTGGTCCATACCCAGAATGCAGATAAGGTCGAAAAAGAATTAAAAGCTTTAATACCCCAGGAAATGTGGAGCAAGAGCCATCATCTTTTGATATGGCACGGACGCCGGGTCTGCAAGGCCCGTACACCGCAATGCGGGCAGTGTGTGCTGGATCCTTTGTGCCCCAAAATTGAATATGAGTCCGCCCGGGCCTAATAACGAAAACGTGTATTAATAACGGCCCAGGCGCGGGCGACCGCAGGTCGCCCCTACAGGCACCGAGGGCTAATTGGTTGCTAGCAGGTGGGCGACAGCAGGTCGCGCCTACGGGCATCGAGTGCTAATTGGTCGCTGGCAGGCAGGTGACAGCAGGTCGCCCCTATAACGCCCTGAGTGATTAGAATGGAGAAATAAGGGCAATAATTAGGGGTAAGAGTTGTGCTGGAGCCAGGCAATGTGCTACAATAATAAATATTTTTACACCATAAATTTTACATTTAATTACTATGAACGGGACAGTAAACCAAAACGATCGCCATCAGCGAGCCGGGGATGGTGTAAGCCCGGCAGCGAGTTTTGGTTGAAGATCACCCGGGAGTTGTCAAGCTGAAGGGATGAGCTGGATAAAGCTTGAACGTTACTCGCGTTAAGAGTATAGAGTGGTATCTGTTAAACAGATGCTATAAGGGTGGTACCGCGGAAAGTGCTTTTCGTCCCTTGGGGATGAAAAGTTTTTTTATTTAAGTAAACAAATATACTGGTGAGGTGGTTATAAAATGGCTAAGGGTAAATATGATGCAACATTGAATTTACCTCAGACTGATTTTCCCATGAGAGCAAATCTTCCTAAAAAGGAACCTGAAATATTGCAGTTCTGGGAAGAAAACGAAATATATGAAAAGGTACAGGAGAAAAATTCAGGCCGGGAAAGGTTTATTCTTCATGATGGGCCTCCTTATGCCAATGGTGATATTCACCTGGGTCATACCTTAAACAAGGTGTTAAAGGATATTATTATCAAGCACCGGTCCATGGCGGGCTTTGATGCCCCTTATGTTCCGGGGTGGGATACCCATGGCTTGCCTATTGAACAGCAGGCTATAAAGGCTTTGGGAATAGACCGGCATAAAACCAATGTGGTGGAGTTTAGAAAACATTGCCGGGAATATGCCCTGAAATACGTAGGTATTCAACGTGAGGAGTTTAAGCGTTTAGGGGTGCGGGGAAACTGGGACAATCCCTATTTAACCTTGCATCCCAGTTTTGAGTCGGTACAGGTTCGAGTATTCGGGGAAATGGCCAAAAAGGGCTATATCTATAAAGGTTTAAAACCGGTTTACTGGTGTGCAGATTGTGAAACCGCCCTGGCGGAAGCTGAGGTGGAATATGGTGATAAAACATCTCCATCCATTTATGTTAAATTCCCGGTCAAAGACGGCCGGGGGCTTATTCCGGAAGAAGCTTTTGTTGTCATCTGGACTACCACTCCCTGGACTCTGCCGGCCAATACCGCTATCAGCCTGCATCCGGATTATGAATACCTTTTACTGCAGGTAGATAATGAAAAATACCTGATTGCCAAAGGACTCCTGGAAAATGTGGCAAGGGAAGTGGGATGGGATAATTACACCATTTTGAAGGAATACAAGGGATCGGAGCTGGAAAGAGTAGTATGCCAGCATCCCTTCTTTGAGCGGGATTCGCTGCTGGTTTTAGGCGAGCACGTAACCCTGGAAGCAGGAACCGGTTGTGTTCACACTGCCCCCGGCCATGGTGAAGACGACTTTTACGTAGGGAAGGAATATGATTTGGAAGTCATCTCTCCGGTAGATGATAGGGGCCGATTTACCAGTGAAGCCGGAATATTTGAGGGGCTTTTCGTTCATGATGCCAATAAAAACGTTATCGTAGAGCTGGAACAACTGGGTCTTTTGGTTCATGCCTCCAAGGTAAACCATCAATACCCCTACTGCTGGCGCTGCAAGGAGCCTATAATCTACCGGGCTACTGAGCAGTGGTTTGCCTCTATCGATGGCTTTAGAGAGGATGCCTTAAAGGGCATTGACCAGGTCAAGTGGATTCCGGCCTGGGGACGGGACCGGATCTACAACATGGTCCGGGACCGGGGGGATTGGTGTATTTCCCGGCAAAGGACCTGGGGGGTTCCCATTCCCATATTCTACTGTGAATCCTGCGGGGAAGCAGTGATAAACGATGATACTATCAATCGGATAGCTGAGCTCTTCGCCCAGCACGGGGCCGACATCTGGTTCCAGGAGGAAGCAGAACAACTACTGCCGGCCAATTACCAGTGTCCTTATTGTTCAGGGCATAAATTCCGCAAAGAAACAGATATAATGGATGTATGGTTTGACTCCGGTTCCAGTCATTTGGCAGTATTGGAAACCAGGGATGACCAGCGCTGGCCTGCTGATATGTACCTGGAAGGCAGTGACCAGCACCGGGGTTGGTTCAACTCATCTTTATCCACATCGGTAGCGGTAAGAGGAGTTCCTCCTTACAAAGCAGTATTGACCCACGGCTTTGTGGTGGATGAACAAGGCCGCAAGATGTCCAAATCACTGGGCAATGTGGTTGATCCCTTGCAAATGATTAAGCAGATGGGAGCAGACATACTCAGACTATGGGTATCATCGGCTGACTATCGGACCGATATTGCAGTATCCCAGAATATTATCAAGCAAAGTGCTGAGGCTTATCGCAAAATCAGAAACACCTGCCGTTTTATACTAGGCAATTTGTTTGATTTCGACCCCGCTAAGGATAAAGTTCCATATGAAGATCTGACTGAGCTGGATAAATGGGCACTGGCCAAACTGGATAAACTGGTACGTAAGGTCAGCCGGGCTTATGATGAGTATGAATTCCATGTGGTTTTTCACTCGGTGCATAACTTCTGTACTATTGATCTGAGCAGTATCTACTTTGATGTATTAAAAGACAAATTATATTGTTCCCATCCCGATGATGCTGAGCGGAAAGCGGCTCAAAGTGTGCTATATGAGCTTATTAATGGGATAGTGGTTATGCTGACCCCGATTCTGGCCTTTACCAGTGAAGAAATCTGGAGCCAACTGAAAAAGAAAGACGATCCCATTAGTGTTCAGCTTTTGGAATGGCCTGAAGCTAAGGATAAATATGCCAACCAGGAAGTGGAAAATAAAATAGACCAGGTCTTGGTAGTGAGAGAAGTAGTGACCAAAGCTTTGGAGGAGGCTCGGGTCAAGAAAGTAATCGGCCACTCCTTGGGAGCCTGGATTAGCATTTATGCCGATCAGGACTGGATACAACGGCTCCAGCAAGTAGAAGCTTTAGAGAAGCTCTTTATAGTATCCCGGGTGGATATCAAACCATCCACCGAGCGCAGCCAGGATGCGCTGGCCCTGGAAGAGGTAAAAGGTATATGGGTAAAGGTACAGGCGGCCCAGGGAGAGAAATGTGAGCGCTGCTGGATAATTGAACCATCGGTGGGGATGGATACAGAACATCCCACCCTGTGTGGGCGCTGCAGTCAGGTACTATCCCAATTGAACGGATAGGAGGTCGAGCAGGTGGAAGAGAGCAAAAGAGCCATTATCACGGTGCTGGGAAATGACCGGGTGGGCATCATCTATGGTATTTCCGGGGTACTGGCCAATAATAATGTGAATATTCTAGACATCAGCCAAACCATATTGCAGGAGTTTTTTACCATGGTCATGGTAGTAGATGTTTCCCAGAGTTTAGTTGAGTTTTCCGAGTTGAAGGAACAATTGGCCAGTAAGGGAAAAGAAATGGGCCTGCAAGTTAATATACAGCATGAGGATATATTCAAATACATGCACCGCATTTAGGAACAGGGACAGATTGGCTTAGTAACTAGGATACGCTATAATCGTAGTTCCTAGAAGGAATATCCTTTATTGTAAATTCCTAACCGGGAAGGAATGTCCCGGGCTAAGGTCAGGGGACACACCTTGCTTGAATTCCTGGTTTGGAAGACATATCCCGGCGAAGGAACAGGTACACACCTGCCCTTAGAGTTACTTGGGGCAGGAATGTCCCTTAGTATAGAGGAGGTTGGACAGTGCGGTTTAATATAAGTGATGAAGAAATCCTGGAAACCTGGCGGATGGTGGAGGTTGAGAAACTGGATATCCGAACCATTACCATGGGCATCAATATTCTGGACTGCAGGAAGGAAGATGCTGGGAAAACCGGGCAGGCCATCTATGATAAAATATGTAATAAAGCCCGAAATCTGGTTGCGGTGGGAAAGGGAATCCAGCGGGATTTTGGCATTCCTATTATTAACCAGCGTATTTCGGTTACACCCATAGCTTTGTTGGTTGATGGCTTTACTAAAGAGCAAATAATAGAGATTGGGCAGTACCTGGACCGGGCCGCCCGGGAAGTAGGAGTTAACTTTCTAGGGGGGTTTAGCGCCCTGGTCCACAAGGGCTATACCCAGGGAGCACTGGAACTGGTGCGGGCCATTCCCGAGACTCTGGCCAGCACCCAACACGTATGTTCTTCGGTTAATGTGGGAACAACTAAGGCGGGCATTAATATGGATGCCGTTTATGATATGGGTCAAATAATAAAAAGCACCGCGGATTTAACTGCCGAAGAGGATGGCCTGGGCTGTGCCAAACTAGTGGTTTTCTGTAATGCGGTTTATGATAATCCCTTTATGGCTGGAGCCTTTCACGGACCAGGAGAGCCGGAATCGGTATTAAACATAGGTATTAGCGGTCCCGGGGTAGTCAGCAATGTGGTGAAAAACAACCCTGACTGCAGCCTGGGAGAATTGGCCAACCGGATCAAGAATACGGCCTTTAAAATAACCCGCAGCGGGGAATTGGTAGGAAGAGTAGCTTCCAAGCGCCTGGGGGTACCCTTTGGCATAGTTGATTTATCCCTGGCCCCAACTCCCGCCGTAGGAGACAGTGTAGCTGAGATTCTTGAAGCTATGGGACTGGAGCGGGTAGGCACACATGGTAGCACTGCTGCACTGGCCTTACTCAATGATGCGGTAAAAAAAGGGGGAGCTATGGCTTCATCCTATGTGGGTGGGCTTTCCGGTGCTTTCATACCAGTGAGTGAGGATGCCGGTATGATCGCGGCGGCTGAAGCCGGAGCTTTGACCTTGGATAAATTGGAAGCTATGACCTGCGTATGTTCGGTGGGACTGGATATGATTGCCATTCCAGGGGACACCCCGGCGGAAACCATATCGGCTATAATTGCTGACGAAGCGGCCATTGGCATGATTAATCGCAAAACCACTGCGGTAAGGATTATTCCCGCTCCCGGCAAAAAGAAAGGTGATTATGTGGAGTTTGGAGGTTTGCTGGGGCGGGCGCCGATAATACCGGTAAATCCCAACCTTTCCCACCATTTTATCCAGCGCAAGGGAAGAATTCCCGCCCCCCTGCAGGCTCTCAACAATTAACTATGGGAGTGAGCTAAGCTGGTATGTAATTTCATATATATGAAATAATAAATAATAGGTGGGGAGAATGTGAAGCAGGAAGAGAATAATGAAACACTAGATACTGAGCAGGATAAAGTAGAGCAGCCCATATATAAACAGCTGAGTTATCTGCAGCTGAAAATAGACGAAATAGCCTATAACATGGAAAAGCTGGGGATTTCGGAGTACATGGAAATGTTACATAATCCGCGTCGGCTTTTTGTAAGCAACTTCTGGGCCGGCATCTATAGAGGTTTTGGGATGGCCATAGGGTTTACCATTTTGACCGGTATTGTCATTTATGTTTTGCAGGGGATAATAAGGCTTAATATTCCAGTGATAGGAGATTTTATAGCTGAAATTGTGAAGATTGTTCAGAATCAAATGCAGGTTAAATAGGGTGGGGTTTGTTAATACTTTAAATGAGGTGTTAACAAATGAGTCATGGAGCTAGCCTTTATATACGAAAACAAGAAATAGAAAAGATGATAAGAGAAAAAAAAGATTTACTAATGGAAGCGGGAGCAGAACTGTCAGTGTTTAACTCTCACGCTGATATGGGATTGGAACTCTATGAAAGAGAAAAGAACCAGGAAATAATTGAACTGCTGGAAATAGAGTTATCCCGGGTAAACGAAGCCCTGCAAAAGGTGGCGGAAGGAAAATACGGTGTGTGTGATTCCTGCGGTGGGTCTATTGAAGAGGAACGACTACAACGGCAAATAAATCCCTCTTTATGCCACAAATGTCAACAGGCTCAAAACAATATCCTGCATTAATGTGCAACTTTTGCGATAGTATTGGTGTATATTAGTATAGAGGAAGGGGTTCTTTAATATCTGTTTTTGCTTCCTGGATGGATAGGCGGAACTTGGCAACTTATTTTTGGGTCATACTATACGAATCTTTTGTTGATAAGGAGGCGCACCTTTTATGAAGGTAGGAATATTTACAGACAGTTATAAGCCCTATACCAGCGGAGTGGTTACGTCTATATCTACATTCAAAGAAGAATTGAACAAGTTAGGACATGAAATATACATTTTTGCACCCAGTTATCCCAATTATGAGGATGAGGAAGCTGGAGTCTACAGGTATTTTTCCATGAGTTCACCTACCAATCCTGACTTTGCCCTGGCTATACCAGTTTATCCCGGTATGCACATGTTGCTGAAAAAACTGGATCTTGATATTATTCACGTTCACTCTCCTTTTACCATGGGTCGAGTAGGCATGCACTGGGCTAACCGCCAGCATGTACCCCTGATCTTTACCTATCATACTCTCTATGATCAGTATGCCCATTATGTACCGGTAGCCCAGGAACTGGTTAAGGAAATGGCCTTGCGTTTTAGCAATAACTTCTGCAACCAGTGTGATCACATTATAGTGCCCAGCGAGGAAATAAGACGTCTGCTGAACAGTTATGAGATTACTACTCCCATTACGGTAATCCCGACCGGGGTTCCTTTGCATAAATTCCAGGGTGCCAGGCAAGATTGGATCAGGAAAAACTATAATATACCCCGGGAAAATAAAATCCTGCTCTTCGTAGGCCGTTTGACCAAGGAAAAAAACCTGCCATTTTTGATTCAGACCTTCAAGTTGATTAAGAATAAAATGCCCCATACCTCTTTGGTTCTAACCGCTCAGGGGCCCCTGGAAGAGGAATTGAAACAAATGGTAGCGGATTTGGGCCTGGATTTGCAAGAGGATGTAATATTTACTGGTGCCCAGCCTTTTGATACCCTGGTGGATATTTACTATTCATCAGATTTGTTTGTGTTTTCTTCTATGACTGAAACTCAGGGTTTAGTTTTGATCGAGGCCATGGCTGCAGGACTTCCGGTGGTGGCAGTGAGAGCCTATGGGGTGCAGGATATGGTAGACCACGGCATAAATGGTATTCTGACCGAATGCAATCAGGATGAATTCGCCCAGGCGGTTATTGGATTATTATCTGATCCCAAACTATATAAATACTATAAAAACCATGCCTTCCAAAAAGCCAAGAGCCTATCATCCGCCAATATGGCCCTGAAATTAGAAAAAGTATATGAGGATCTCTTGCTTAATGCTCCTCCCCGGCGCACCAGAATACAGGAGTTTATAGCTCGCATCGCACCGTAGAAATAAGGCTCAATTCCAGCGGCCTGATAAAGTGGGCCGTTTTTTTCTGCTGCGGTTTTATTTAATCAGGCATCTGTGGTAAATTAGTTAATAGCTAAAAGCTAAGCCAGGGGAAATACTAATAAGATATTGAAAGGGTAAGAGATTGAGAAAAATTTTGGCCATAATGGCCGGTAAAATATTAATATCTTTAAGTCGCCGTCTAGGCAATCAGGGAACTGATTTTCCAGGTCGGGTGGCCCGCAAAATATATCCCGGAATATTAAAGGAACTGGCAGCCAATATCGAGGAAGAAATATTCATTGTAACCGGCACCAACGGCAAAACTACTACCAGTAATATGATAGCAGCCATATTAAAGGAAAAAGGCTATTCCCTGGTCCATAATTCGGCCGGGGCCAACATGCTGACGGGAGTCACTACTGCTTTTATTCAAGCTTCCGATATCTGGGGGCGAAACAGCTTTGATTATGCTCTATTGGAAGTTGATGAAGCCTATGTTCCTTTGCTGATCAAGGAAACCCGACCTCGGGTAGTGATAATCACTAACTTCTTCCGGGATCAGCTGGACCGGTACGGGGAACTGGATCATACCATTAATCTTATTAAAGATGGAGTTCGCAACACTGAAATTGAGTTGGTTCTAAATGGGGATGATCCCCTTATCACCCATTTTCAGCACGATACGGGTTTGCATTGTTGGTATTATGGCTTTGAAAATACTATTTATGACAGCCTGGAAAGCGAAGAAAGCCGTGAAGGCAGGTATTGCGTTTTCTGTGGAGAAGAACTTGAATATAGCAGATACCATTACGCTCAACTGGGACAATTCAACTGTCCCCGCTGCCGGAATCAGAATCCCCGCTTGAATTTCACCGGGCGGGGACTAAAGATGACTCCTTTCATTCAGATGAAAGTCAACGACCTGGCCATTTCAAGCCCCTATCAGGGTTTCTATAATGCCTATAATATTTTGGCTGCAGTATCTGCAGCTCGCCTGGTGGGAATAGAGGACCACATTATTCAAAAGGCCATAGCAGGATATCAACCCCGGGCAGGACGAATGGAAAACTTTATCATAAACGGGAAACGGGCGGTTTTAATACTGGTTAAAAACCCCACCGGTCTCAACCAAACCCTGTCCACCCTGCTCTATGATCAGCAGTCCAAAAACCTTTTTATGGCCTTAAATGACAATGCAGCTGACGGCCGGGATATATCCTGGATATGGGATGCAGATGTGGAAGTTCTGGCCCAGGAAAAAGCTAGGATAATGCAGGTAGTATGTTCCGGCCTTAGAAGTGGAGATATGGCGGTTCGAATCAAATACAGTGGTATAGATTCACAACTAATCAGCATAAAAAGCTCTCTGGAAGAGGGAATAAGGGCAACTACAGCAGGACCAGGAGAGGTGAGCTACATACTATCTACCTATACGGCCTTGTTTGATTGCCAGAAAATATTGAGTAAAATGCAGCAGGATGAGGTGGGGAGAAGCAGTGTAGTAAGGCAAATGCAGGCATAGATAATAGGGAGGGGAGCTATGCGCAAGTTTAGGATAAGCAGTACAGTGCTGCTTTTGATTACTGTTATTTTCATTAGCGGATGTGTAAAACCC
>JAAYNQ010000062.1 GCA_012520725.1 Syntrophomonadaceae bacterium
ACCCGGCTTATTAATTCCGAAGCTCGCCAAGGCTTCAGCATTAATTCCCGTACCCCGGCCTGCATAGCCCTCTTCAGCAGAGTATAATCTTCTTGCTCGGAGAGCAGGATCACTTGAATCCAGGGATAGCGAGCATTGATGTCGGCTGCCACTGGCAGTGCTTCTGAATCCTCCAAGCGCAGGTCCATAATAAGTATTTCCGGGTTTAAAGTTGGTATCAACTCCAATACTTCAGAAGCCTTTCCAGCTTCCCCAATCACATCTATATCTCGATCAGCTTCCAGTAGATTAAGGAGATCCTGACGATTTTTCTCATCCCTGTCTGCTATCATTACTCTAACGGATTTCATATTCTAGCACCTCTCTCCCGGGGCTGCTCATGTAAAGAATCGTCTTTCTATGGTTGCGTTAACCGCTTAAGTGTATAGCCTGGCAAGCTATACTGTGAATCATCCACCGGAGATCTAAGCAGTAGCCTGATTACACCTTTTTCCCCGGCCAGAATCAGCGGCTGGGCCTGTTCTGGAGTTACGGCTAAGGTTAGGGTATTTATACCCCCCGAATTATTCGCAGCTACTTTAGTTCCTACTGATAATATTTCTATATCCTGCAAAAGCAGCATAGTTGTAGTAGTATAATCGGCCGAACCCGGGGCAGGCAATTCCATGGTAACCATAACGTCTACATGATCACCGGCTTGCAGCTGAAAGGATACCGCAGCGGTTTCATTAACCGCTATAGCAACCGCCCGTTTGTTCAGAGGTACGCTATAGGCCAGACGGGATGCCTTTTCTTTCTCTCCCACCAGCTTTTCCTTGATTATTTCTTCACCAGCAGCTATGTAGCTGCTGCTCATCTTACCTACCACCTCGCTCACTTCCCTTACCCCATTGGGGTGAGCATAGCGGGCCGGTACTTCTTCAGTCATGAGTTGAGCCCGGCTTATCACTTCGTCGGCAGCTATGGGCTGGGCGGCTTTGACCACAGTTATCAGGTCATCCGGCCGGTATCTTTCTTCCACCTCTCCCAGATATATATAGCACAAGGCAGCCGCCATTAAACCACAGGTGATAGAAATAACCCAGTACTTTAGCACTCCTTTAAACAAACTTGCCTGCTCCCTTCAGTTAGCAATTACTCGCTAAGCTCCATGGTGTAAACTCCATTATCGGTCATCTCTTCATCGATTTCTGCTCCGGGTATATAAAGGCCAATATACCGGCCGCGGATTATATTGTCTTTACCTTGGCCAGCCACCTCTTGGAGAAAGAAGCCAGCAAAGCTGTGGACTTCAAAATACTTTTTATCAACTAATTCTCCTACCATAGTAATCACCACCCGGGGGCAATCAGGGTCATAGTCCTCAGGGGTACAATCCCGGTCACATTCATCTTTGCACTTATTGATGCGGTAATTCACTGCTTTAGAGGTGGGTCCGCTCATCACCCCTGGTTCCTCCAGAACCAGGGTCCCGTAACCAATGTATCCACTGCCGTCATAACCATAGCTAAGGTAATGCTGGTAATCAGCCGCTCCTCCATTCCCCCCGGTCAGGGAAAGAAAATCCAGGCAGCCGTACCAACCTTCAGTACCGCCTCCACCACCTTCCTTGAGAGTCACTGTTTCACCAAATACCAGCTCTTCCTGTGAAACACCCAGGGGAACCCCACCTGCATTAGGGGGCAGACTTCCTATTGGCCCCAAGCGGGCAGTAGCCTTGGCCTGCACCTGTCCTGATTTAATGCCCAATACCTTAGCAAAATACATGGGCTGTTCTTTGTTGACCCATCCCCTAAGGGAACGCTGGTCTTCACTAATTTCAAAGTCAACTTCCTCTATTTCCAGTCCATTCATTTGGGCATAAGTTTGAGCCACCTCTATAGCTGCAAGAGGGTCCTGGGGTAGTTCCCGCACCCCGGCCATCACTGCTGCATCAATGGCATTGGAAGCCTTTATTCTCTGAGCAAATACTAATCCCACATCGATTACCAGAGCCATGGAAGCTACCAAGGCCAGCAAGGCCAGGGTAATCAATACTATTACCGATCCAGATTGATTGTTAATAACTTCTTTAAGTGTTTTAAGCACCGGCAACTTCCCCTATCATTGAGGTAGTTTTTCCACCCGCATCACATACTCGGCCCTTAAATTGATCGGGTTTGGAACAATACTGCTGATAATGGGAGTGATGATCTCTATCTCATAGTCAATCCCCACTGTCAGTGCTGAACCCAGGCTTCTAATGCTGGGAGTTATATTTATATCATCGCTGTTGATATTTAAGAATGAATCGTGTTCCATGATATGATCTTTTATACTCTGATCGCTCATTCCCACCACCCCGTAGCGCACCCCATCCCGAGCCAGATCGTGAATGAGCATATAGGCTCCCAGTATTCTTCCAAACTCAAAAATAGCGAATAGAATCAATAAAAGCACAGGGAGAATTATCGCCATCTCCACCATGCTCTGGCCTTTATCGTTTCTATGGATTTTTTTTATTATAGTCATAATTTTCACCACTTATAGAAGTAAGCACTCACCGCCCCTAAAGCGATAGCCAGGGCATAAGGGAAAGATGTTCCTGAATTGCCGGCAGCCAATGACATACTCATTTTTTGGACCTTGGACAAGGCCAGCAAAGTCCCGGTCCAGAGCCGAAGCAAAGTCTTTTTGAACTGCCCCTTTAATAGCAGGACGCCTACTGCAATCAACCCGCCCCAGAGGGCCATAAAGATAAAAGAGTAAAAAGCGAAAGCCGCTCCTTTAAAGGCTCCTACCAGAGCCAATAGTTTAACATCTCCAGCCCCCATTCCCCCCATAGCAAAAGGAATGAAGAGCAAAGCCAATCCAGCTAATAAACCTTGCAGGGAAAAGAGCAGGCCGCTTAAGCCCTGGGCATATAGATTCCAGCCCCCAGCCAGAAATAGTCCCACCAGGATTAGTATATTGGGTATGCGTCTCTCCCGCTGGTCATAGATCACTGCCAGCAGGAGGAGTAAGATCAATAGGATGTCAGCATGAT
>JAAYNQ010000063.1 GCA_012520725.1 Syntrophomonadaceae bacterium
AAATGGAATTGTTGTCCTGTGGGCTTCCTTATAAATGTTGAGCCTAGCGAAAATGGAATTGTTGTCCTGTGGGCTTCCTTATAAATGTTGAGCCTAGCGAAAATGGAATTGTGGTCCTGTGGGCTTCCTTAATAAATGTTGAGCCTAGCGAAAATGGAATTGTTGTCCTGTGGGCTTCCTTATAATTGGTGAGCCTAGCGAAATGGGATTGTGGTCCTGTGGGCTTCCTTAATAAATGTTGAGCCTAGCGAAAATGGAATTGTGGTCCTGTGGGCTTCCTTAATAAATGTTGAGCCTAGCGAAAATGGAATTGTTGTCCTGTGGGCTTCCTTAATAAATGTTGAGCCTAGCGAAAATGGAATTGTGGTCCTGTGGGCTTCCTTATAATAAATGGTGAGTGCAGCGACCATGACCGTATGTCCCCAGCCAAGAGCTGCTAGCTGGGACTAGCCTATACATTCTTTGCTGACCGGCGTACAAAGGTATTGAAAATAATTACAAGAAGGAGGGTACCGATGATTGTCTATACCGCCCTTGCCCCTCATCCCCCGCTGATTATCCCTGAAGTAGGGGGTGAAAGAGTCAGTGGAGTGGAGTCTACGGTACAGGGAATGAAGGATCTAGCTAAAGAACTGGCTGCTGCCACTCCTGAAACCCTGGTGGTTATTACCCCACATGGCAATGTATTTGCAGATTGTATAAGCTGTTTGGGTGAAGATCTTCTATATGGTGATTTTAAGGCTTTTGGCAGTAACTCAGCAGGATATAGCTATAAAAATGACCGGGAGCTACTGGTGGAAATAGCTAAAAGGTCTACTGCAGCCGGCATTGATTTTATCAGCGTTGACCATAATTGTGCCCTTAATAATCGCCTGCAATCCAAGCTGGATCACGGGGTCCTGGTGCCCACCCACTATCTGGCTGCAGAATTGCCCTACCCGGTGCAGTTGTTGGCCGTGAGCATAGGCTTTCTATCCAATCTGGAATTATATACCCTGGGGAAAGTCATTCAGGAATCAGCCTTGGCTTTAGGACGCAGAGTGGCAATAATAGCTTCCGGTGATATGTCTCATCGTTTAAAAGATGATGGCCCTTATGACTATCATCCTCAGGGGGAAGTTTATGATTTGAAAATGAAAGGATTGCTGGAGAATAAAGACGTAAGAGGCATAATGAATATTCCCCCCCGCTTGCTGGAGGTGGCTGGTGAATGCGGCTATCGCTCCATAGTAATTATGTTGGGAACTCTAGATGGCTTGGAATTTAAGAGCCAGGTATTTTCTTATGAAGGGCCATTTGGAGTAGGCTATTTGGTAGCTGGCTTTAAGCCTGGAGCGGCTGCTCCCTCTTTATGGAAGGAGTTTAAAGAAGAAGCCAGGCAGGAGTTGGAAAAGCAGCGTAAGGCAGAAAGTGAACCAGTCCAATGGGCCCGGCTGGTAGTGGAGAATTATATCAGCGAGGGTAAAATCCCGGATTTACCCCCTCACTTGACCCAGCTGAAGCAGCAAGCTGCAGGGGCATTCGTGTCCCTGAAGAAAAATGGTCAATTAAGAGGGTGTATAGGGACCATATCGCCGGTTTATAAGAGTTTGGATCAGGAAATAGCCGCCAATGCTATTAGTTCTGCCACCCGGGATAGCAGATTTTTCCCGGTGGAAAAGAGAGAGCTGGAGCAATTAAGCTATTCAGTGGATATTTTAGGACCGGCCGAAGAATGTGACCGGGAAGATTTGGATCCCGCCAAATATGGGGTTATTGTCAGTAGCAGGAACAAGCGGGGGCTGTTGTTGCCAGACTTGGAGGGAGTCGATACAGTGGAGCAGCAGTTGCAAATAGCTCTAGATAAAGGTGGAATAAACCCGGGTGAAAAATACAAAATAGAACGCTTTGAAGTAAAGCGCTATCAATAGCTAGAGATGACTCCGTCCCTGGGTCATGCCTTGGGGCGTTTGGGCAGGGAAGGGTTGGGGGGCCATACTGCATCATATTTATGCCTCAAAAGCAATGGCTTTTCCAGGAAATTCACAAAATACATCCTGGCCGTCACTAGTAAGTTGTTAGATATAACCCGAGATAGTTAAAATATTGGAGAATCCTGGGAGGTGCTTATGTCATGGCCCAAGAAGCCCTGTTTTATGAAACCCTGGACCAGGGCCGGGTAAAATGCTGGCTTTGCCCTCATCACTGTCTGATCAGGGCCGGTCAGCATGGACTATGTCGTAGCCGGATAAATAAAAATGGCCAGCTGATAGCTATTAATTATGCTGAAGTGGCTTCCCTGGCTCTGGATCCCATAGAAAAGAAACCTCTGTATCATTTCTATCCCGGTAAAAACATATTGTCAGCAGGTACCTTTGGTTGCAACCTGTTTTGCGGCTTCTGCCAGAATCATACTCTGGCTCATGGCCAGCCAGCCACTCAAAGCATAGAGCCCCAGCAACTGGCGGATTTGGCCTGGAATAGCTGCAAGTATGATTCTATTGGACTTGCTTTCACCTATAATGAGCCCACCATATGGTATGAATACATTTTGGATACCGCCAGGCTCCTTAAAGAAAAGGATCTGAAGGTAGTGCTGGTAAGCAATGGCTATATTGAAGATGAACCCCTGAAACGTTTACTGCCCTACCTGGATGCCATGAATATTGATGTAAAAGCCTTTAAGCAGGATTTATATAAAAAATTGTGCCGGGCAAGTCTTGAGCAGGTAATGAATACGGTAGAACAGGCGGCTTTCCATTGCCATGTGGAGATTACCACTTTGATTATACCTAATGAGAACGATGATTTGCAGGAGATCAGGGAAATGAGCAAATGGCTGGCCGGGATAAATCCCCATATTCCCCTCCACCTATCCCGTTATCATCCGGCTTATAAATTTCAGCGGGAAGCCACCCCGGCCCGTACCCTGGAAGAAGCCAGGCAGGTGGCTTTGGAATACCTCAAATACGTTTTTATAGGCAATCTTTCCGGACCGGACAACAACAGCTACTGCCCGGACTGTGAAGCTCTCCTGATCAAGCGGGACGGTTACTACACACAGATAACAGGCTTGGATCAGGGCAGATGCAAAGCCTGCGGTCAGGAGATTTCCTACCTCCTCAGCTAGTGGAACCGGGGGAAGATTAAGTCTTCCATCCGTTTCCTGGGGTCAATACCTGGCCTGGAGTCAGCCTCGCTGGGAAAATATCAAGGACTTCTGGCAGAGATATGCTGCTTGGAGAATGATGGGTTATAGTATATATTAAACCCTTTTTCAGGATATATAAATCAAGGGGAGAGCAAAATTCTCTGCTCCCCCCTTGTTATATGAAAGCTACCAGATAAAATCTGGTAAGCTATTCACAAGCTATATCTATAGCATACCCATAATTAAAGATATGAATACCTGAGGGAAGATGTTACAAGGAAATGATTTTATTTCATAAAAGTTTTGACTTAAGGAGGAAAATACATGGCCAGAAAGTTTAAGTTTTATTGCGTGAAAAGCTGAAGTACCTGCAAAAAGGCAAAAGCGTGGCTTTTGCAAAAGCAGATTGAATTTGAGGAGATTGACCTGTTAAAATCACCCCCGGACCTGGAGGAATTGAAGCATTTAGCCGGACTGGCAGACCTGCAGGTAAAAGACTTGATCAATCGCAAGAGTCAGGTCTTTAAGAAGCTCCAGCCGGATCTGTCCAGCCTGCTTCCTGAAGAGCTGGCCGCTCTGGTACAGGAAAATCCCCGGATTTTAATCCGTCCCCTTCTAAGTGATGGAAGCATACTGCTGATCGGCTTTAAAGAGGAAAAATACCAGCAGCTACTGACCCAACAATAGCCAGGTATACTGTATATGTGCCTGGAAAGGATTGATTTCATTTCTAATGATGTTATACTAAGAACCGGAAATTAAAAATGTGAATTCGAAAAGGCAAAGGCGCCACTCTGATTAACATAGTGCAGGCGCCTTATTTTATGCCCGGATGGCCAAGAAGCCGGGGAAAGGATGGGTGTATCACAAATGGGGAGCTTGAACAAAGGTTATCTTGTTCTAGAGGATGGACACATATTTGAAGGAATTTTAGTGGAAGGATCCAAGTCCAGCCAGGGAGAGGTGGTATTCAATACCAGTGCCTTTGGTTATGAACAGATACTGAGTGATCCCTCTTATGCCGGCCAGATGGTAGTATTGACCTATCCCTTGATAGGCAATTACGGTTTAAGCTATCGTTTGTTGGAAGCGGATCAGCCCTGGGTCCAGGGTTTAATTGTGAGGGAGTTGACCCTGGGGGAACATTATGAAAAAGATGAAGAATTAAAAGAATTTTTACAGAAATACGCTATGAGTTGTTTAACCGGGGTCGATACCAGAGCTCTTACCCGCTTGATTAGAAAAAAAGGTAGTATGGGTGGAGTGATAAGCCCCAACCTGGATAATCCGGAAGCATTAATCAGGGAAGCTCGAGCAATAGCACCACCGCCCCAGGGCTTGGTCCGGCAGGTTAGTCACAAGGAGGTAAGGCTCTGGGGGGCAGGAGACAAACGCATAGTACTGATTGATTATGGCACCAAGAAAAGCATTATCAGCAGTATGGTAGCCAGAGGGTGTCAGGTAATCACTGTACCGGCAGACAGCCCAGCCCAGACCATTATGCAGTACCAGCCCCATGGTCTGGTATTATCCAACGGTCCCGGAGATCCAAGTGAATGTGATTATGCCATTAAAACGGTAAAAGAGCTAATAGGGAAAATACCAATGCTGGGCATTTGCCTGGGACATCAGATATTGGCCTTGGCCCTGGGAGCCAGTACCCGTAAGATGGTATTTGGGCATCGGGGCAGCAACCACCCGGTTAAAGACATGAGAAACGGCAGAGTTTATATAACTGCCCAAAACCATGGTTATGTAGTAGATGAAGCTTCCCTGGCCGGGTTGGGAGTCGATATTTTGTTTAAAAACCTTAATGATGGCAGTCTGGAGGGGATAATTCATCGAGAACTGCCCCTTATGTCGGTGCAGTTCCATCCCGAGGCCTCCCCCGGGCCCACAGATACCGAATACATCATAGATGATTTTCTTAAGCTGGTAAAAGGAAATAAGAATTGTGCTTAAGCTAAGCAGCTAATACCGGAGAAAAAGACCATTAGTATAACCCAGGGCAAAGAGGCCTGGTTTCCAAATTTATTGGAAACACAGGCCTTTTATAATTGCAGGCAATGGAGCTTATGCCCCACTTGATGGTGGGCACGGCTCCTTTATGCTTAATAGGGATTTTCATGAGAGGAGGTGATTGGGATGAAAAAGATTGAAGCCATAATCCGCCCAACCAAACTGGAAGAGCTGAAAGGGGCCCTGAATGAATTAGAGGTCAGGGGAATGACTATCTACAATGTGATGGGGCGGGGACTGCAAAAGGACATCAAGCAGTATTACCGGGGACAGGAGGTGTGGGTAGATTTATTCCCCAAGGTGAAAATAGAAATTGTAAGCCCCGATGAAGCGGTAGAGCAGATAGTGCAGAGGATACAAGAGGTTTGCCGTACGGGCCAGATAGGAGATGGGAAAATATTTATCTATCCGGTAGAAAACATCATAAGAATTCGTACCCGGGAAGAGGGAGAAAAAGCTCTATAGTGATCAGCACAGGGGATTGTTTTAAAAAGCAAAGGCCTTTGTGAACAGGAAAAGGATTCTGTTCACAGCTGCCTTTGTAAGAATACCAAAAGGCAAGCAGGAGAAGTATGCTTCCAGGTGATGAATGGGAAATATCTCAGTTCACAGTACAGCCAACATGCGGCCTTGGGGTGAGTCATCCATCTCCATGAATTATTGCACCAGGATGTAGCAATGCCAAAACCCAAGCAAGTGGAATAATAAATAGTTATTTAGGAGGGTTTTTTATGAGAGTAAAAAGAAATACCGGTCTGGTATTAATATTGGCCTTGATGATAATATTGCTCAGCAGCATGCCGGTACTGGCTGCCCAGGAACTGAAGGCAGATACCGGAAATACCGCTTTCATAATCATTTGTTCAGCCCTGGTCCTGCTTATGACCCCGGGTTTGGCTTTTTTCTACGGTGGTATGGTGCGTAAGAAAAATGTCTTGAGTATTATGATGCAATGCCTGGTGGTAATGTCCCTGGTATCGGTGCAATGGGTATTATTGGGTTATACCCTGGCTTTTGGGCCGGATCTGGGCAGCATCATAGGCAATCTTGATTATTTGGGGTTGCATGGGGTTAGCATTTTCCCCAGTCCCGATTATGCCAGTACCATACCCCATTATGTTTTTGTGGCTTTTCAGTTGATGTTTGCGATTATTACCGCCGCCTTAATCACTGGCGCTTTTGCAGAAAGGATGAGGTTCTCTGCCTTTATACTCTTCGTTCTCTTGTGGACCACTCTGGTTTATGATCCGGTAGCCCACTGGGTATGGGGAGGAGGTTGGCTGGGCCAACTGGGAGCCCTGGATTTTGCTGGAGGTACGGTAGTTCATATCAGTTCCGGGGTATCCGGATTGGTAGTAGCCTTGTTTATCGGCAAACGCCTGGGTAAGGATCGGGATGCGATAATACCTCATAACCTTCCTTTTACCGTTCTCGGAGCAGCCTTGCTGTGGTTTGGCTGGTTTGGCTTTAACGCCGGCAGTGCTCTGGCTGCTGATGGAATTGCCGGCCTGGCTTTTCTGGTAAGCAATACCTGTGCCGCCGCTGGAGCCATGTCATGGGTAGCAGCAGAATGGATCCACCATGGCAAACCTACCGTTTTCGGTGGGGTTAGCGGTGCAGTAGCCGGGTTGGTGGCCATCACTCCGGCGGCTGGTTTTGTCAGCCCCCTTTCCGCAGTAGTAATGGGAATCATGGTAGGTCCTATCTCTTATCTGTTTGTAAGCAAAATCAAACAAGAGCTGGGATATGACGATTCCCTGGATGCCTTTGGCATCCATGGGGTAGGAGGCACCTTGGGGGCTCTGGCCACCGGTATATTTGCTTCCACTGCGGTTAACCCGGCCGGAGCCGATGGCTTGTTATTTGGAGGCTTGGGCCTGTTCGGGATACAGCTTGTGGCAGTAGCAGCAAGCTATCTCTATGCCGGCCTCATGACCCTGCTGATTCTAAAAGTGATTAGCCGGGTAATGCCCTTGCGGGTTTCCGATGCCGAAGAAGAAGTTGGCCTGGATATTTCACTGCATGGGGAAGATGCTTATGCCTATGAGGATATGGGTGTCAATGATCAGCTGGCGGTGGGATTACAGTCTTAGTTCGATGACAGCGGGAGACGGTTCCCATGGTCAATAAGTTGACAAGTAAGAACCGTCCCCGCTGTCAATTTTGGCGGCCATGGGCATTCTCCGGCCCATGCCGAATGCTTTGCCGGTGACCTTCAGAGCCGGTGCGGCCTGCCGGCGCTTGTATTCATTACCGTCTACCTTCTTTACTATCCATTTGACCATTTCCCGGTCAAAGCCCATATGAATTAAATCCGGGACGGAAAGAGAGTCTTCGATGTAGTAGTGCAGTATCCTATCCAGTACCTCATAAGGAGGAAGCTCATCCTGATCCAGTTGCCCGGGTCTTAACTCCGCTGAAGGGGGTTTGCTGATGATCTGGGTAGGAATAATCTCTCTATCCCGGTTAATATAGTGACTCAGTTGATAAACCAGGGTTTTGGGCACATCAGCCAGCACACTTAAACCCCCGCTCATGTCACCATAGAGGGTGCAATAACCCAGGGCCAGTTCACTTTTATTGCCGGTGGAAAGGAGCAGGTAAGCATATTTATTGGAAAAAGCCATGAGAAGATTGCCCCGTATCCGGGCTTGCAGGTTTTCTTCGGTAGTATCTGCTGAGCGGTTTTTGAAGTGTGGGTTCAGGGTATCAATATAAGCCTGGTAAAGGCCGGCAATGGGTATCACCTTATACTTTATACCCAGGTTGCGAGCCAGGAGACGGGAATCTTCCACACTGCCCCGGGAGGAATGAGAGCTGGGCATGGAGATGCCCAGTACATTGGCCGGACCCACTGCGGCACAGGCCAGGCAAGCGGTAACAGCCGAATCTATTCCCCCGGAGAGGCCCAGCACTGCTTTAGTAAAACCGCATTTTTTCATATAATCCCGGATTCCCAATACCAGAGCCCCGTAGGTGGAATGGATGGGATCCTGGGGATAATAAGGACTCGGCTGGGAAGGATGTTTAGTGTCAATTGTAGCCAGGTGTTCCTCAAAAGCGGGAAATACCTCCAAGGTCCGGCCCTGGGCATCCAGCACCATGCTGCGGCCGTCGAAAACCAACTCGTCATTACTGCCCACCTGATTTAAGTAAATAAAGCTGGAGCGGTGTTTGCGGGTATGACTCTTCAATACTTGTAAACGAAGCTCTTCCTTGCCCAGGTGAAAAGGAGAGGCGGAAATATTTATAAACAACTGAGCTCCCTTATCAGCCAGGATTTGAATGGGATTTAGAGGATACATCCGTCGCTCAGGCCATAAGGCCGGGTCATTCCAGGCATCTTCACAAATGCTGATGCCCAGAACCTGGTTTTTGAAGCAAATAGGTTCGATATGGGAGGCCGGATCAAAGTAGCGGGCTTCGTCAAAAACATCGTAGCTGGGCAGTAAGGATTTATGACATACTGCCACTATCTCACCTCCCGCTATGAGCAAGGCCGAGTTATATAATCCTTTTCCGGGATGCCGGCCGGGATAAGGAGTCCCCAGCAGGATTCCGGTTGAGGGTAGTTCCCGGGACAGGTTCTGGACTCGTTCCAGACCCTGCATAATATCCTGAATAAACCAGGGACGGTCCAGCAGGTCCCGGGGGGGATAGCCGCAAAGATACAGTTCGGGCAGAACCAGTAGGTCGGATCCTTCCTTATGCGCCTCATAGAATGCTGCTGTCAGAGCCTTAATATTGCCTCCTATATCTCCCACGGTGGGATTAAATTGAGCCAGCGTAATCTTCATATCATCAAATCCTTTCCCAACCCTTTTACTTTGTTTCTTGGTGCCTGCCGCTTCTTCAGGGCTATGCTTTTCTTAACGCTGCTATCAGCCTTCAGAAGCCATGATAGTGCCATGATGGTATGGAGGGTATTAAGGACCACTAATAGTCTACTTTCTCAATATCGGATAATAGGGGAAAAAAATCAAGCAGTGCTGCTGAAGTATACAATATTCCCGTCTTAGAAGCGTTGCAGGATTCCTCCTGAGCATATAAAATTAACCTGGGCAGGCAAAATGATTAACCAAAGACGGATCATCATTAAGGACAAAGGCGTCCAAGATATGTTAAGGGCCACTATTAAGGCGCTACAGAACATATCTTGGACGCTTTTTTGCGCCATTAAAGCTTGCCCAAGGGATAAGTATGAAGGCAGGTGATGCCATTGGGAGGAAAAATACTGGTTGCCAGTTCGGCCGCAGCGGAAAGGAAGCTAATCACAGAAATTCTCCGTTGGGCTGGACATACCTTGAGTGCAGAGACAGCAGATATTGCTCATACTTTGCGCAGGACCCGTGCCCTGTTTCCAGACCTGGTTATAATCGATAGTGCTTTGGATGGAAACCGGGGTTTTAAGGCAGCGGAGATAATCATTCAGGATCAATTAGCAGCAGTACTATTGTTGGTTGATAGCGATGTTTTCCCCCAGGCCAGGAATTATCATTATTTAATCAGACCAGTCAATCATAATTCTCTGGTACCAGCCCTGGAAGCAGCTCTCTATTACTGGAGAAGGGAAAATAAGCTTAAAGAACGGATACGAAAGCTGGAGGATACTTTGGAGACCCGCAAAATTACCGACCAGGCTAAAGGACGGTTGATAGACAAATTGAATATGAGCGAGCATGAAGCTCATCGCTTTATTCAAAAAGAGGCCATGAGAAGAAGTGTAACTTTAAGACAAGTGGCGTTGGAAATCTTGGATAAATTCAGAACTGAGCTTTAAGAAATAAGGAGTGATTAAGATGGGTTTTAAGATGTCGAAGGAAAAAAAGATTGAAGTTATGGAAAAAGTAAAAGCCCATGGAGTGCGTTTTATTAGAATGCAGTTTACCGATATTGCCGGCATACTAAAAAATATAGCTATTCCCGTTTCCCAGTTGGAGAAAGCCCTGGATGGCGATTTAATGTTTGATGGTTCTTCTATCAATTGGTTTGCCAACATTGAGGAATCAGATATGTTTTTGGTTCCCGACCCGGATACTTTTGCCATATTCCCCTGGAGGCCTTCCAACGGCGCTGTAGCCAGGCTGATCTGTGATGTATATACCCCGGATATGCAACCCTTTATAGGTGATCCCCGCACCAATCTCAAGCGGATAGTGCAGGAAGCTCTAGACCTGGGTTATATAATGAATGCCGGTCCGGAATGTGAGTTTTTCCTGTTCCTGGTCAACGAACAGGGCAAGCCCATCCTGGCCACTCAGGATGATGCGGCCTATTTTGATATAGCTCCTATCGATCTGGGTGAGGATGCCCGCCGGGATATGGTTTGTACCCTGGAGGATATCGGTTTTGAAATCGAAGCCTCACATCATGAGGTAGCACCGGGACAGCATGAGATTGATTTTAAATATGGTCCTGCAGTAAGGGTGGCCGACGATATTCAAACCTTTAAACTGGTAGTTAAATCTCTGGCTGAGCGCCACGGGCTGCATGCTACTTTTATGGCCAAACCTATTGCCGGCATCAATGGTTCCGGCATGCATACCCACCAGTCCCTAAGCAATCTAAAGGGAGAAAATCTTTTTTATGATGCCGGTAGCTCCAATGGCCTAAGTGATATTGCCCGCTGGTACATGGGAGGAATCATGGCTCATGCCCGGGGTCTTACTGCTGTCACCAATTCCAGTATCAACTCCTACAAACGCTTGGTGCCCGGTTATGAAGCTCCGGTTTATGTAGCCTGGTCGGAAAAGAATCGCTCCTGCCTGGTCCGGGTCCCGGCCAAGCGCGGAGCCTCCACCCGTATTGAAGTGCGGCATCCAGATCCCATGTGCAACCCTTATATGGCCCTGGCGGTAATGCTGGCCGCCGGATTGGATGGTATCAGGAATAAAATTGAACCTCCGGCGGCCATTGATAAAAACATTTACCATATGAGCAAAGAAGAAAGAGAAGAGCTGAATATACCCAGTCTGCCCGGATCATTGGAAGAAGCCCTGGAGGAATTAAAAAGGGATGAAGTAATTAAGAAGGCCCTGGGACCCCATATTTTGCCAAAATTTATAGCAGCCAAGGAAGCTGAATGTGATTCTTACCGTTTAAGTGTCACCCCTTGGGAAATCAGGGAGTATCTTAAGCGTTACTAAAGCAGGAGAGGAGTGGAACAGATGAGCTTAAGAGAGGGAGAAATCAGGATACCCAGCGGATGTGCCGTTGCCGGTATTTTAAACCGCTCCGGCCGAAGCTTTGACGGCCATAGTATTATATCCTGCATTGCTAATATGCATCAGCGCTCCAACGGATTGGGAGGCGGCTTCGCTGCCTATGGGATTTATCCTGAGTACCCCCGGCACTATGCCCTGCATATATATTATGATCACCAAAAGGCCCGGGAAGAGTGTGAATACCATCTGAACCACAACTTTAATATAGACTTGCAGGGTCCGGTGCCGGTTAGGAGACAGGCCCGTATTCACCATGCCCCCATAATATGGCGCTACTTTGCCCAGCCCAAGGAGGGACGCCTGTTCCAGGAAGAAATAGATCCGGCTGAATTTGTTTTCCGTTCGGTAATGTATGTTAATTCCTGTATCAGCGGAGCTTATGTAGCTTCCAGCGGACAGAATATGGCCGCTTTTAAGGGGGTAGGTTATCCGGAAGACATCGGGGAATTCTTCCGGCTGGATGATTATTCTGCTTATCTGTGGATTGCCCATGGCCGTTTCCCCACCAACACTCCGGGTTGGTGGGGAGGCGCTCATCCCTTCACCCTCTTAAACTGGTCGGTGGTTCATAATGGGGAGATCTCATCCTACAGCACTAACCGGCGCTTTTTGGAGATGTATGGTTATACCTGTTCCCTGCAGACAGATACTGAGGTCATCACCTATGCAGTGGACCTGCTAATGCGCCGCCATGCTCTGAGTCTGGAAGACACGGTGGATATTATATCAGCCCCTATGTGGGTGGATATGGAAAACAACCGGCAAGCCCGCTTAAGGAGGATATATGCCAGTCTCTTGCTGAATGGTCCTTTCTCCATCATAGTTGCTACCGGGAATGGCATGATGGCCATCAATGACCGGATTAAACTGCGTCCACTGGTGGCGGCTGAGAAAGGTGACTGTTTGTACGTGAGCAGTGAAGAAGGAGCTATCAAGGTAGTAGAACCAGCCCCCGATCGAACCTGGTCTCCCGGCGGAGGTGAACCGGTAATCGGATTATTGTATGGCCGAGAAAAACTAATCGCAGCGACAGGCGAAACTAAAAAGTACCAATCAGCTTAAAGGGGGGAGATTTATGGGTGTCCCATTAAATACAGGCCCAAGGATGAGCACCCCGGTGTTCAAAGTAGAACGGGACCTTAATCGATGTATACAATGTGGAGTTTGTGTAGGGCAATGCGCCAATAAGGTTCATCACCTGGAAAGTGACGGCTGGATGTGGGTGGAAGAGGAAAAATGTGTAGCCTGCCAGCGCTGCGCGGTCTTGTGTCCTACTCGGGCTCTCAGCATTACTGATTTCCCGGTAGTCTTAAGGGAAAACAGCTATTGGAAAGCAGACAATCTAAGAGAACTATACCGCCAGGCTGAAAGCGGAGGGGTCTTATTAACCGGTATGGGAAATCCCAGGTCTTATAAAAACTATTTTGATCATATATTGCTCAATGCCAGTCAGGTAACTAATCCTTCCATTGATCCCTTGCGTGAGCCCATGGAATTGACCACTTACCTGGGCAATAAGGGGGAAAACATGGAGGGAGAGGAAAACCCTTATCTTCACTTGCAGCTTCCGATTATGTTTTCGGCCATGTCCTTTGGTTCGGTCAGTTTAAATGTACAAAAATCCCTGTCGGCAGCAGCTCAGGAACTAGGCACATTATGGAATACCGGAGAAGGAGGACTGCACCCGGATTTAAAAGAATTCGGTTCTTGTGCCGTAGTACAGGTGGCTTCAGGCAGGTTTGGAGTACATCCGGCATACCTGGAAAACTCAGCTGCCATTGAAATAAAGATCGGTCAAGGGGCCAAGCCAGGTATCGGTGGACACCTGCCCGGGGAAAAAGTAAGCGAAGAAGTATCCCTGACCCGGATGATTCCGGCCTGGTCGGATGCTATATCTCCGGCTCCCCATCATGACATTTATTCTATCGAAGATTTGAATCAGCTAATTGATACCCTGAAAGTGGCCACCGGTAATAGCAAGCCCATTGCGGTAAAAGTGGCGGCAGTGCACAATATCGGAGCCATAGCTTCCGGTATCGTAAGGGCCGGTGCCGATATAGTGGTTATTGATGGATTCAGAGGTTCCACCGGAGCTGCTCCTATGAGAATAAGAGACAACGTAGGCATACCTATCGAAATAGCGCTGGCCGTGGTAGACAACCGTTTGAGGGAAGAGGGAATTCGACAGCAGGCTTCCCTGGTGGTGGCCGGCGGCATACGTCACAGTGCTGATATAATTAAGGCTATCGCCCTGGGGGCCGATGCAGTCTATATTGCTTCTGCGGCCGTGGTAGCCCTGGGTTGCCACATGTGCCAGATGTGCTTTACAGGTAAATGCAATTGGGGATTGGCTACCACCAACCCGGAATTGAGCAAACGCTTAAACCCGGAATGGGGCCAAAAGAGAGCCAAAAACCTTTTGTCGGCCTGGGGGCACGAAATTCAAGAAATGATGGGCGGCATGGGCATTAATGCCATCGACAGCCTGAGGGGTAACCGCTTAATGCTGCGGGGGATAGGTTTAAACCGGCAGGAGTTGGAACTGCTCGGGATCAACTCGGTGGGAGATTAGAGGTGAAGAGTATGAAAGTTATAGCAATACCTGAATACTGTCTGGGCTGCGCTTTGTGTGAGATTTATTGTGCGGCAGAGCACGATGGCTATCAGGGCCAGGTATTAAAAGCCTTTAAAAAGGGGCAGCCGGAGCCTCGCTCCTTATTGCTGGTCAATGGACCGGTATCCAGGCTCAATACCTGCCGGCATTGCGACGATGCGCCCTGCTTACATGGCTGCATCAGCGGTGCCATTAAACGGGATGAAGAAGGCATTATACATATTGATGAACAGCGCTGTGTACTCTGCTATACCTGTGTTATGCTTTGCCCTTATGGACATGTTCATCCTTCCGCCAGGAGCGGAAGAATCATTAAGTGCGACTTGTGCCGGGACAGTGAAGGGCTGCCGGCCTGTGTCAGACACTGTCCCAACGGGGCTTTAAAACTCTGCTCAGGGAGGGAGGAAGTATGAAATACCTTATTGTAGGCAACGGTATTGCCGCTTGTGGAGCGGTGGAGGGAATCAGAAGCAAGGATAAGGAGGGTGGGATTACCATTATTGATGGAGAAAAGCGGGGCGCCTATACCAGGCCATTGATCAGCTATTATCTCAGCGATCCCCATCTTTACCGGGATATAAATTACCGTTCTTTGGATTTCTTCCGGGAACAGCAGGTTAAGCTTATTCCCGCCCGGGCTTTGCACCTTGACCCTGCTCTTAAGCGGCTCACTTTAGATGATGGAAGGCAGCTATCCTATGACAAGCTCTTGTTAGCCACCGGGTCCACTCCGGTTCAGCTTCCCATCCCGGGGGCAGAACAGGCCTGGGTGAAAAACTTTTATACCCTGCAAGAGGCGGAAGAGATACAGGATGAACTGGAAAAGGTACAGGAAGTAGTGGTAGTCGGCAGCGGTTTAATAGGTATGAAAGCAGCTGAAGCCTTGTCCAAACGAGGCTGTTCGATACACCTGCTGGAAAAAGAGTCCCAGCTTCTGCCCAGGCAATTAAGCCCGGGAGCGGCCAGGCTTTTACAGGACTACCTGAGCAGACAGGGTTGGGATATTATCCTGGGGGAGGAATTGACCCTTATTCATCCCGACCATAAAGTGGAACTGAATAGCCACCGGTTAATTCCCGCCGATTTGGTGATAATAGCGGCCGGAACCCGGCCTCAGATTGAACTGGCCCAAGAGGCCCAAGTGAAAGTTAATCGCGGCATTGTGGTAGATTCATATTTTAGAACCTCAGATGATAATATATATGCGGCCGGGGATGTGGCTGAAACCCTGAACATTGTAAGCGGTAAGCATGAGGTGATGGCCCTCCTGCCCCATGCCCACCAGGAAGGCTATTTGGCCGGCTGTAATATGGCCGGGTGTAATTACCCGGATACCGGCAATATTTTAATGAATTCCCTTAGCTTGCTGAGCTGGAAGATTTGTTCCGCCGGAGCCTTGGAAGGGCAGGGCTTGGAATTTCTCAGCTGGTGCAGGAAAGAGCAACTGCTGGAACTTATGATAAAGGATAATTACCTGCAGGGCTATATTGCCATTAATATACCGGAAATAACAGGTCCCCTTACCAACACTATCCGCCATAAAATAAGTATTCCCGCTTCTAAATGGGAGGAATTTATTGCCGAGGGACCAGCCCTAAAGCATATTCCACTTACTTACTGGCAGGAATTAAGGAGGATTGAGAGCTATGGCAGTAATTAATGCCGCGGAATACGGGCAGCAGGAATTAATTCAGCTGCTTAAGCAGGTGGAGGATCAGGAGATAGAGGTCAAGGGCTTGTGCGGACAGCGTTATCTAGCCTGTGGTTGGCAGAATCAGAAGCTTTTGACTCTATATGGAGTAGCTGGTAACAATTTAGCCGCTTTTGCTGATGGGCCCCAAATTATCGTCTATGGCAATGCCCAGGAAGGGGTAGCCAACACTATGAGCAGCGGTCATATACAGGTACACGGTCGGGTAGGAGATATCGCCGGGTACGCTATGCGGGGGGGAGAACTATTTATCAAGGATGAAGCCGGTTTTCGTCTGGGCATCCATATGAAAGCCTACCGGGAACAAAAACCGGTGATAGTGGTAGGGGGTTCGGTGGGATCCTTTGCCGGGGAATACATGGCTGGAGGTACCATCATAGTTTTGGGGTTGAAGGGTGATCGCCCCCTGATGGGACCTTATTGTGGAACCGGTATATATGGAGGGGAAATATATTTAAGGGGTGAGTACCCCAGCAGAAATATTGCCTCCAATATTGAAAAGACCCTGCTCTCGGATAGGGATTTGGATAATATCATTGACTATCTGAAGCGATATTCTATATATTTTAATTATTCATTGGAAAAAATACTGGAGAAAGCATTTACTAAATTAACGGTAAAGAATGTCAGGCCTTTTTCCGGTCAATATGCAGGTTTTCCTAGTTAAAGGATGAAAGGGGGTAAGTAATGAATTTTACCAAAATGCAGGGCCTGGGTAATGATTTTATTCTGATGGAGGCAGATTCATTTGAGGAAGCCGGGCGATTTCAGGTTTATGCCCGGCAACTCTGCGATCGACACTGGGGTATTGGTGCCGATGGCTTAATATTATTAGGCCCGGATCAGGAACAGGATATTTTCATGCGTATATATAATTCTGATGGTTCCGAAGCTGAGATGTGCGGCAATGGAATCAGATGTGTGGCTTTGTATGCCCGCCGGAATGGTCTGGTGGATAAAGATAGTTTTCGGGTTCGGACCCTGGCCGGTGTCCGCTGTCCCCAAATACTGAGCCGGGATGGGCAGGACTTGGTCCAGGTGGACATGGGTGAACCTGAGTTGGAAACCAGCCGCATACCCATAAGGGACAGTGTTGGCAATACCGGCATTTCCTTATCAGTAGCCGGGCAGGAATTTATGATTACTGCAGTTTCCATGGGTAACCCCCACTGTATTATTTACCGTGATGACCTCAGCCTGGTACCCCTGGCTGATTGGGGACCGCAAATTGAGAATCATTCCATCTTCCCGGAAAAGACCAATGTGGAGTTTGTACAGGTCCTCAATGAAGAGGAACTGGAAGCCTTGGTCTGGGAAAGGGGAGCCGGAATAACCTTGGCCTGTGGAACCGGGGCTTGTGCTGTATTGGTGGCTTCCGTGCTAAACGGCAAATCCAAACGCCGGGCCACCGTCAGGCTGCCCGGAGGGGAATTATATATCGAATGGAAAGAGGAAGACGGCCATGTTTATATGAGCGGTCCGGCAGTTGAGGTTTTTTGTGGTATCATAGAATTAAAATAGCTATTACCTGCCTAACAGTCACATTGCACGGTTAAGCTGCGTAAATAGTCGGTGCCGGAAAGGCCTGGACCATGACCGGGTGCAGCCTTCAGGCGGCATTAAACGGCTCCTGCTTGGGTATGCAGCTAATGCAGCCGGCTGAAGTCAGGAGAGCAGGTAGTAATATTCATCAAAAAGTCTAAAGGAGGACCAGGATGATAGAGAACAATGCTATGCAAAGTTTACCCCCGTACCTGTTTGCCAGGATAGAGAAGAAGATAGAGGAAGCCCGGGAAAAAGGTATAGACATAATAAACTTGGGTATCGGCGACCCGGACCAGCCTACTCCCAAACATATCATAGACCGAATGGCTGAAGCCATATACGAGGCGGCCAATCATCAATATCCCTCTTCAGTTGGTCTCTTGTCCTATCGTCAGGCCGTGGCCAATTGGTATAAGAGACGCTTCAACGTGGATTTGGATGCCAAGACCGAGGTGGTATCACTCCTGGGGTCTAAAGAAGGAATAGCCCATATATCCTTCTGTTACTTGAATGCCGGAGATATTAACCTGGTTCCGGCTCCCGGCTATCCGGTATATGGAATTGGCACTCTTCTGGCTGGAGGGGAGTCTCATATCATGCCCTTAAAGGCCGAGAATAATTTCTTGCCGGTGCTGGAGGATATACCCGCTGAGGTAGCCCGGAAAGCCAAGTTAATGTTTTTAAACTATCCCAACAATCCCACCGGAGCAGTGGCCGATCTGGCCTTTTTCTCCCGGGTGATAGAATTTGCCCGCAACTATGATATCCTGGTCTGTCACGATGCTGCCTATACTGAGCTATGTTATGACGGGTTTAAACCCCCCAGCTTCCTGGAAGCCCCGGGGGCCAAAGAGGTTGGCATTGAGTTCAACTCATTATCCAAACCCTATAATATGACCGGCTGGAGAATTGGCTGGGCGGCAGGTAACCCGGCTGCGGTAGAAGTGCTGGGGCGCTTTAAATCCAATGTTGATTCCGGCGTTTTCCAGGCCATACAGTACGCGGCTATAGAAGCCCTGGAAGGTCCTCAGGACAGTTTGCAGAAGATGCAGGAACTATACCAGGAGCGCCGGGACACTGCTCTGGCCGGACTTGAAAAGATAGGCCTTAAGATAACTCCCCCGAAAGGAACCTTTTATCTATGGGTTCCAGTACCCAAAGGCTATAATTCCTCGGATTTTGCGGAAGAGGTCCTGGAAAAGGCCAGTGTAATCATCACCCCCGGTCTGGGCTATGGCGAATATGGAGAAGGATTTTTCCGCATTACCCTGACCGTGGACAAAGACCGGTTGGCAGAAGCCTTTGAGCGTATCTATCAGGCATTCGGCAAATTCTAAGAGGGTTCAAATCTCTTGGCTTGCCCACCAGGGGCGCCATTTAACAGTGCAAATCATTGATATATATCAATTAGCGGGCGGTCAAAGACCGCCCCTGCAATTACCCGCGTGTATCCTGTAAATAATCCTGAAAGTCGGTAGGGGCGACCTGCGGTCGCCCGCCGGTGCTCTCTGCAAATACCGTTACAGGCCTGAACTGGCAGTCGAAGACCGCCTCTACAATTACCCACGTGTATCCTGTAAATAATCCTGAAAGTCGGTAGGGGCGACCTGCGGTCGCCCGCCGGTGCTCTCTGCAAATACCGTTACAGGCCTGAACTGGCAGTCGAAGACCGCCCCTGCAATTACCCACGTGTATCCTGTAAATAATCCTGAAAGTCGGTAGGGGCGACCTGCGGTCGCCCGCCGGTGCTCTCTGCAAATACCGTTACAGGCCTTAACTGGCGGTGGAAAGGCATCCCTAATTCCCCAGCACCCAAGAAATTATCGATATAAATGAGATTATGGCCAATGCCCAATAGTCACTTTGACTAAAAACAAGTTGGCGCAGATAGGTTCTACTACCCGGCCGGTATCCCCTGGCTTCCATGGCTTCTACCAGGGTATCCGAACAGCGCAGAATGTTAATAATCAAAGGAGTAGCCATAGTGATAATCCTTCGAATCCTCCCCCTTAGGCTGCCCCCTTGAAATCCGGCACCCCGGGCTAATTGTGCTCTTTGGATATTATTCATCTCTATCCTGAGGGTGGGAATAAATCGAATAGCCATACTGATCATCAAGGCTATATTGTGAGAAGAAATACCGACTACTCGCAAAGGCCTTAACAAAGCTTCCAAGCCTATGGTAAGGTCCAATAGGGATGTAGTCATAGTCAACAGTGAAGCCCCTAGGATCAAAAGGAGGAATCTTCCCACCTGAATTACTCCCAGGTACAGCCCTTCATAAGTGATCAAAATCGGCCCCAGGGAGAACAGCGCTACGGAGTCTACAGGAGAAAATAGAACATAGATCAAGAAAAGCATAGTCAAGAGCGGCCAGGCCGGGCGACTGCTCTTAAATAGCAAGGCTATACCGATCTGGGCCAGCCGGGAAATAGCAAAAACCATGATGCTGGTCAGCAGCAAAGCAAGGGGCTTAAGATCCAGTATCAGCAGGCTGAAGGCCAGGACCGCCAGTAATTTAACCCTGGGGTCGCAATTGTGTATGGGAGATTTTAGGTCCATATACTGTCCAAACTCAGGCATAGCGGCGGCCTACTTTCCCTAAGGTATAATTGTTTCCCGGCCCAGGCTTATATTTCTCTTGCTTGGGCCTGGGAATTATGATTAAATTCCTTTATTGTTTTCAGCCAGGAGCGGATCTCGACGGCAGCCTGGTCCACGCTTAAGATGCACTTTTGCCTATCATAATACGGCTGCAGTCGACACATAAGTTCAACTATGATGGGCGGTGACAATCCCAGAGCCTTAAGCTTTTCCCCTTGGTTCAGAATATCTCCGGCAGGTCCGTCAGCTATAATTTGACCCTGGTCCATTAACAGTACCCGGTGGGCCCGCAGTGCTTCTTCCATGTTATGAGTAACGTGGATAATTGAAATTCCCGTATCCTTTAGTTGCTCCAAAATATTCAGCACCTTCTCTTTGGAAACCGGATCCAGGGAAGAAGTGGCTTCATCCAAAATAATGTATTGGGGATCCATTGCCAGTAAACCGGCCAAGGCTAGAAGTTGCTTTTCTCCTCCGGACAAAGTGTAGGGGGATCGTTTCTCAAATCCCTTCAGGCCTACCATTTCCAGGGCCTTGTTTACCCTTTGGCGTATTTGGGTACTGGGCAGATTCAGGTTGCCTGGGCCAAAGGCAACATCTTCTTCCACACTCATGCCTACTATTTGATGGTCCGGATTCTGGAAAACCATACCCACCTTACGTCTTATTTCTATATGATCTTTGCTTTCCTTGGTGTTCAGGCCATCTATTTCAATCTCCCCGCGGCTGGGTAGCAGCAGGGCATTTAGGTGACGAATGAGGGTGCTTTTGCCACTGCCATTAGCACCTATTAGGGCTATATACTCTCCTCTCCCTATGCTAAGGTTAATATCCAGCAGGGCTGGGGGAAGATGAGGTTGGTAAGTGTAGCTCAGATTTTTGATCTTAATCATCATTTTCTCCTGTCAGTCTTTTTATTCTGGCAGCCAGAAACGCAGCCGCCATTAATTTCAATAATTCAGGCAGAAGAAATGGCACTACACCTAGCAAAAAAGCCTTTGCCAGTGAAAGCTGGGCGATGATGGAGAGCCAAAGGGTGCCCAGGCCGTAGATAATCAGGTCCCCGGCCAATATAGCCAGGGCTATGCCTATGATACCTGCTTCTGCCCGGGCTTCCACTATTTTCCCAATGATATAAGCTCCTAGAATAAAACCCAGGATATAGCCTCCGGTGGGGCCCAAGACTATGCCCAAACCAGCCTTGCCTCCAGCAAAAACAGGCAGACCCATACAGCCTAGAATTAGATATACTACCTGACTTAAGGCAGCGGTCCTCCCACCCAAAATCACTCCACTCAGGGCAGTGAAAAAGGTCTGCAGAGTAAAAGGAACCGGCTGCAGGGGAACAACAATAAATGCACCAATGGCGGTCAAGGCTCCAAACAAGGATGCGTATACCATGGAGCGCAAGGGGCTGTACGTAAATGGCTTCAAGACATATACCTCCAGGTAACTAATATCATCTAATCTGATTAAAACCATATTATACAGGCCCAGAAGCATTGTCAACTAATTTTTCATATTAGGTTAACATTATTGGAAGTGTTTCTTATTGGGGTTTAAGCAGTACTTCGCCGGACATGAGATGGTGAATATTACCCTGGCCATCCCGGACCAGGAGAAAACCATTATTGTCAATATCAATGGCCCGGCCCTCAGTTATTCCGCCAAGTTGCTTGATTGTTATATCACGGCCTATCACCAGTGACAAAGTTCTTACTTGTTCCAAAATTTCAGTGAAAGCACCTGATATTAACTGCTGGTAGCGCTGCTCCAATTTTAGCAATAGGATTTGAAGCAAGTGAACTCGGGAAACCATGCGACCTGCTTCTTCCCGGACTGAGGTAACAATAGGGCGCAATTCTGCCGGAAAATCTTCAATAAGGGTGTTAACGTTTAAACCGATCCCGCTCACAATAAACTCGATGCCATCCATATCGGTAATGGCCTCAGTAAGTATACCGGCTATTTTTCTGTCTTTTATAAGTATATCATTAGGCCATTTGATGCCCGACTTTATCCCCACCTCCTGTAAAGCGTCAACAATGGCCAAAGCAATGGCCATATTAATCCGGGACAGTTCATTAACCGGCAATGGGGGTCTTAATATCAACGATAAAAAGATGCCCTGCCCCGAATCCGAGTACCATTGCCTTCCTCTCCGTCCTCGTCCGGAGCTCTGACTTTCAGCAATCACCACCGTCCCCTCCGGGTGACCATCAGCAGCCAGGGTTTTGGCATAATTATTGGTGGAGTCTATTTCTTTAAAATAATAGTAATGCTCCCGGCCAAAAAGCTGGGTTTGCAGGCCATCTTTAACCTCCTCGGGGGAAAGAATATCGGGAATCATTGATAAACGATAGCCTTTTTTGGGGGAAGACTCGATGGCATATCCTTCTGATTGCAGGATTTTTATCTGCTTCCAAATAGTAGTCCGGCTTACCTTTAAACTCATGCTTAGCCTTTCCCCTGAAACCCATTGGCCCTGTTCTTCTCTAATGGCCCCCAGGACTGCTTCACGAAGCCTCATGCTCATCCCCCTTATTGTTAATTACACTTACTTATTATAACTAACATTACTTATTAAATCATCAATATATAGTTGGGCAGGTCCCTTCAAACACGAGCATAGACCTGACATTTTGCAGGTATGCCGACGAGGATTGTAGGGGCGGTCTTCGACCGCCCGTAAAATACCCCAATATACGGTATTTATCGCCGCGCCGTGTTTGCTACGATATTCCAGCGGATGGACCGGCGGGCGACCGCAGGTCGCCCCTACAGGCTTCCGGCGTTTGCTATACGTCGCGACAGCAGGTCGCCCCTACGGGTACTGATCCCATGCAGTGAAATACCAATTATTAGCCATATATAAAAGGCGTTGGCAGAAGGATTCGACCGAGCTCAATAAAAACAGCGTTGCAAAAATATACATTGGGATGTATAATTATTAATATTTTCATAGTGATATATCATATTATTAAAGTAAGCGACTGGTGGACCATAAGGAGGACTAAGGATGATAAAGGCAGGAATAATTGGAGATGGATACACGGCAGCAGAATTGATCAGAATTCTGGCCGGCCATGGAGAGGTAGAAGTGATTGCGGTTTTGTCCACAGAAAACGTAGGACGAAGAATAGATGAGATCTATCCTCATTTAACCGGTTTTTGCCATCTGAAGTGCGAAGAGAGCAAGGTAGAGAACTTAATCGGTAGATGCCAGGTAGTTTTTCTGGCTCTACCTCATGGATTATCAGTAAACATAGCTTCGACCCTGCTGGCACATGGCATAAAATGCGTGGATTTAGGGGCTGATTTCCGATTAAAAGACGTATCCCTGTATATAAAATATTATGAACTTGAGCACGCTGCACCAGAACTCTTAAAGCAGGCGGTATATGGCTTGCCCGAAATATACCGGGAAGAAATAAAGAAAACCAAGCTGGTGGCCAATCCGGGTTGTTTTCCCACCAGCGCCATCTTGCCTCTGCTACCTTTGTTAAAAGAGGGGATAATTAAAGGAGAAGGTATAGTTGTAGACTCCAAGAGCGGGGTTTCTGGAGCCGGACGGACAATGAAACCGACTAGCCACTTTTGTGAGGTAAACGAGGGGATAAAGGCTTATGGAGTAGGCACACATCGCCACGGTCCCGAGATCAAGCAGGAATTAAGTCTGGCCTGGGGCCAGGAAGTGGATTTGATATTTACTCCCCACCTGGTTCCTATGAATCGGGGCATTTTATCCACAGCTTATGCACAGCTAATGCCGGGTCAGCATCCGACCGCAGTAAGAGAAGTGCTGGAAGAATGGTATAGAAATGAATACTTTGTTAGGGTACTTCCCCCAGGTATTATGCCTCATACTAAATGGGTATATGGCAGTAACTTCCTGGACCTGGGTATTTATACAGATCCTGACAGCGGCCGAGTAATACTGGTTTCGGCCCTGGATAATCTGACCAAGGGGGCCTCCGGGCAGGCAGTACAGAATATGAATTTAATGTTAGGGCTGGATGAGGCCCAGGGCCTGCGCTTTGCCGGGGTACACCCATAAATGGGGAAAATAAACAAATGTTTAGGCCTCTAAACATTTGTTTACTTAAAGTGATGGATAGAAATGGAGGATGAAAGGTGAAGATTATTGATGGTGGAATCACAGCTCCGGCGGCTTTTTTAGCCCAAGGAGTATGTGCTCAGATAAAGAATCATAGCAAAAAAGACCTGGGTATTATCTATTCGAAATACCCCTGTTCGGGGGCCGGGGTATTTACTACCAATCGGGTTAGGGCGGCCTGTATTGATTTAAACTTAAGCCATTTGGATAATGGTCAGGCCCAGGCCATAGTGGTGAACAGCGGTAATGCCAATGCCTGCACCGGGGTACAGGGGGTGGCTGATGCTCAGTTGATGGCCGACTACACGGCTGAGCTCTTGGGACTTCAGCCTGCTGATGTTCTGGTGGCTTCCACCGGGGTAATAGGTGTAAACCTGCCCACGCCCAAAATAATTGAAGGGATCAAGAAGGCCTGCCACTGCCTGAGTGAGGATGGGTCGACTGCTTTAGCGGAAGCTATCATGACCACCGACCTGATAAGCAAGGAGATAGCAGTAGAGATTGAGCTGGGGGAACGGCCGGTAAGGATTGGTGGGGTAGCCAAAGGATCAGGTATGATACACCCCAATATGGCTACTATGTTAGCCTTTATTACTACTGATGCCGCTATTACTTCCGATTGCCTGCGCAGCTTGCTTAGGGATTCGGTCAATATCTCCTATAACATGATCAGTGTGGATGGGGACACTTCCACCAATGACATGGCAATAGTACTGGCCAATGGTCAGGCCGGCAACCCGCCTATTGCCGATGCCGGGAGTAAGGATTATCAAGTGTTTAAAGAGGCCCTGGACTTTGTTAATATTACTTTGGCCAAAAAGATTGCCCGGGATGGCGAAGGAGCCCAGCACTTGATAGAAATCAGGGTGTTAAATGCCGGGGACGAGGAAAGTGCAAGGCTTATTGCCAGATCCATCAGCAGTTCCAATCTTACCAAGGCCGCAGTTTTTGGAGCCGATGCCAATTGGGGACGGATACTGGCTGCAGCCGGCTATTCAGGAGCGGCATTTGATCCGGATACGGTAGATATCTACCTGGGGGAGGTCAAAGTAGCCCAGGACGGGATGGGTTTGGCTTTTGATGAAAACCAGGCCCAACAGGCGCTTGAACAGGATCCGGTAGTGATTACCGTGGATTTGAAGGCTGGATCAGTTCAGGCCACTGCCTGGGGCTGTGATCTGACTTATGATTATGTGAGAATCAATGCCGATTACCGGAGCTAGTAGTTATTGGGGGATAGATATATAACTAAACAATTGTTTAGAAGGAGGATTATAATGGTTCTATCAGCATTGGAAAAGGCTGAAATACTGGTAGAGGCTTTACCATATATAAAAGAATTCTATGGTCGCAAGGTGGTTATCAAGTATGGCGGCGCTGCTATGATTGATTGTGAATTAAAACAGAAGGTAATGCAGGATATAGTTTTAATGAAATATGTGGGGATGCACCCCATAGTAGTACACGGAGGCGGGCCGGAGATAAATGCCATGCTGGAGCGCCTGAATATCAAGGTACAGTTTGTCAACGGCCTAAGGGTAACCGATCAGGAAACCATGGAGATAGTGGAAATGGTACTGGGAGGTAAGGTGAATAAAGAGATTGTAGCCGGGCTTAATGCCAATGGGGGCAAGGCCATAGGTATTTCCGGTAAGGACGGTGGACTGATCCAGGCTATACCGATGCCGGGGCAGGAAGAGCTGGGTTTTGTAGGGCAGGTGGAGCAGGTTAATCCAGATATAATTGAAACCGTAATTGAAAATGGCTATATACCAGTAATAGCCCCTATCGGCATGGGGGCCGACGGCCACACCTACAACATCAATGCCGATCTAGTAGCCGCTGATATTGCAGTAGCCATGAAGGCCGATAAGCTGGTTCTGTTAACTGATGTACCGGGCTTGCTTAAAGACCCGGACGATCCCGGCAGCCTGATTTCCATACTGAAGCTCAGCGAAGTTGAGAGCTACAAGGAGGCAGGGATTATCGGAGGTGGTATGCTACCCAAAGTGGAATGCTGCCTCAATTCGGTACGAGGAGGAGTGGGTCGTACTCATATTATCGATGGAAGGGTGCCACATTCCATTCTCTTAGAAATATTCACCAAACAGGGAATTGGAACCATGGTGGTAGACCAATAATTATGGGAAAGGAATTATAAAATGACTAATAATGAAATAGCCCAAAAAGGGCAGCAATATCTTATGAATACCTATGCCCGCTACCCCATTACCCCGGTAAAAGGCCAGGGTTCTTACCTGTGGGATGCAGATGGCAAGCAGTATCTGGATTTTGTGGGAGGAATAGCAGTCTGCCTGTTGGGACATAGTCATCCGGAACTGATCACCGCCCTGACCGAGCAGGGTCAGGAATTATGGCATGTATCCAACCTGTACTGGATTAAGCCCCAGGTGGAGCTGGCAGAAAAACTGGTACAGGCTTCCGGTTTGTCTAAAGCCTTTTTCTGCAATAGCGGAGCCGAAGCCAATGAAGCAGCCATAAAGCTGGCCCGCAAGTATTTCTACCGCCAGGGGCAAACCGGGCGCCATGATATCATAGTCTTTAAAGAATCATTTCATGGCCGCACTCTGGCTACCATTACTGCCACCGGACAGAGCAAGTATCAGGAAGGCTTTGCTCCACTGCCGGCCGGGTTTAAATATGCCTCCTTTAACCAACTGGATTCGGTAGAAGCATTGCTGGACTCCCAAACCTGTGCGGTGATGGTAGAGCCGGTACAGGGTGAAGGAGGAATCAAAGCAGCCCATCCCTCCTTCCTGGAGGGTTTAAGAAAAATTTGTGACCGGGAAGGAATACTGCTTATTTTCGATGAAGTTCAAAGTGGCATGGGCCGAACTGGAAGCCTTTTTGCTTACCAGCAGTACAATATTCAACCCGACCTGTTAACCCTGGCCAAAGGATTGGGAGGAGGGTTTCCCATTGGAGCAATGGTGGCCAATGAGAAAGCGTCCCAGGGCTTTGCCCCGGGTGATCATGCCTCAACCTTCGGCGGAAATCCTCTGGCCTGTGCAGTAGCTAATAAGGTTTTGGATATACTAGGCCAGGCGGGGTTTATGCAGCAGGTAGTTGAAAACGCCGGCTACCTGAAGCAGGAATTGGAAAAAATAGTGGACCCCCGAATAGTTGAACTTCGAGGCAAAGGCTTTATGCTAGGGATAGAATTCAATTGCGAAGTAAAGGAATTAATAGAGATTTGCCGGCAGCAAGGATTGTTGCTGCTAGGAGCAGGGCCTAGAGTTCTGCGCCTGGTACCTCCTCTGACCGTTAGCAAGGATGAGATAGACCTGGCAACCATCACCCTGCAAAGAGCCTTGGAAAAATGGAATTGATTGCAAAACTTAGGTAACCCTAAATAGCGAGAGGAGTGAAGATGGATGTATCAAATCAATGATTCCCTGCGGGGCCGGGATTTTATCAGTATATATGATTTTAGTCCGGAGGAAATAAGATATATCCTGGAGGTAGGCCGGGAAATCAAAAAACTGCAAAAAGCTGGTAAGCAGCATCACTATTTGGCCGGAAAGACTCTGGGCATGATATTTCAAAAAGCCTCTACCCGTACCCGGGTAGCCTTTGAAGTTGGGATGTATCAATTGGGAGGACATGCCCTGTTTTTAAGTCCCCGGGATATACAGCTGGGACGGGGAGAAACTATAAAAGATACGGCTCTTGTTTTAGGGCGCATGTTGGACGGAATAATGATCCGTACCTTCGATCATGATGAGGTCCTGGAACTGGCCAGGTGGGCAGAAATACCGGTAATTAATGGTTTGAGCGATTTGCTGCATCCTACCCAGATTATCGGTGATCTGATGACCATTCAGGAACAGAAAGGGGAATTAAAAGGGCTAAAAACAGCCTTTATTGGAGATGGAAATAATGTAGCCCATTCTCTACTGTATGGTGGAGCCCGGGTGGGCATGGATGTAGTCATTGCTTGCCCTCCAGGCTTTGAACCTGATAGTGAAATTCTAGCCCGGGCTCAGGCTGAAGGCCAAAAGACCGGAGCCAAACTGTGGGTAGTTCAAGATCCCGAAGAGGCCGTAGACGGAGCAGATGTGATTTATACGGATGTGTGGGCCAGTATGGGGCAGGAGGAAGAAGCCGAAGAGAAAGAAAAACAATTCTTAAAATATCAGGTTAATAGCCGTTTATTGAGTTTAGCCCATCCGGAGGCCATTGTCATGCACTGTCTGCCTGCCAAGCGAGGCAAAGAGATTACCGACGAAGTGATGGACGGACCCCAATCAGTAGTGTTTGAGGAGGCGGAAAACCGGCTGCATGCTCATAAAGCAATCATGGCCGTAACCATGTAAGGCAGACGACCGCAGGTTCCTAACGAGATTTCCGCTGTGACTCACTGGCGGAGGCGGGCGACCACAGGTCGCCCCTACGGATCAGCGCGAGAATATAGATACCATCGAGGGACTTATAGGGGCGGTCTTCGGCCGCCCGCCAGGGGGCCCGGCTACGGGAATTGAGGGGATGGACAGGCGGGAGAACGCAGACCGTAGGTCGCCCCTACGGACCGCCCACCAGGGTAGCTCAAAATTTTCATACTCGCTGCTGTCCCCTGATCATGGGGGTTGATAAATTAAGACCTGGCATAGTGAAAAAGAAGGAGTATTATGGATAGTGGAATTGAATTAGCCAAGAAATCAGATATACCTTTAATGCTTGAATTCTGGCGCAATACCCCGGGAATTGAATTAGGGGGAGATGATGCAGAGTCTTTAGTGCTATTTATGCAAAAAAACCCCAGTACCTGTTTGATCATAAGGAATGAAGAGGAGATAATCGGCACTGTTTTGGGGGGGTATGACGGCCGCCGGGCTTTTATTTACCATTTGGCTGTGCACCACGCTTTTCGTGGAAAGGGATATGGCAAAAAACTATTGGATGGAGTGATTACCCAATTTGAGGCATTAAAGGTTGAGAAGATTCACCTTTTTGTAATAAATGACAACCATGCCGCTATTACCTTCTATGCTAAGCAAGGCTGGGTTAAACGGCAGGATATTACAGTATTTTCTTTTAATCCGAAAAAATAAAAAGCAAAGGGAGTATGTAGATTGAAAAAAAAGCGTGTAATTATCATGGGGGCAGCAGGTAGAGACTTTCATAACTTCAATACCTATTTTCGGGACAATAATGAATATGAAGTAGTAGCTTTTACCGCTACCCAAATACCGGATATCGAAGGAAGAATGTATCCAGCTGCAATTGCCGGCCCCAACTACCCCGAGGGCATCCCCATTTATCCGGAAAGTGATTTGGATGAATTGATAAACAAATATGATATTGACCAAGTAGTTTTTGCCTACAGTGATGTCTCGCACGAATATGTAATGCACAAAGCCTCACAGGTATTGGCTGCTGGTGCTGATTTCCGCTTAATGGGACCAAAAAATACCATGATCAAGTCCAAAGCTAAAGTGATTGCAGTTACGGCAGTTAGAACCGGCAGCGGTAAGAGTCAAACAACTCGCTATGTTGCCAGTCTGCTAACCCAAATGGGCAAAAAAGTGGCAATAATAAGACATCCTATGCCTTATGGCAAGCTGGAAGAACAGCTGGCTATGCGCTTTGGCAGCTACGAAGATTTGGATAAATTTGACTGTACCATTGAGGAAAGGGAAGAATTTGAACCTCATATCGATAATGGAATGGTGGTTTTTGCCGGAGTTGATTATGGGGTCATATTAAAAAGGGCTGAAGAAGAAGCCGATGTAATACTCTGGGATGGAGGGAATAATGATCTCTCTTTCTATAACACCGACCTGCATATTGTGGTAGTGGATCCACATCGAGCCGGGCATGAAACCACCTTCCATCCGGGAGAAACCAACCTGCGTATGGCTGATATAGCCATAATCAATAAGGTCGATTCCGCTGATCCTCTGGAGGTAGAGCAAGTTAAGAAAAGTATACTAGATGTCAATCCCAGGGCCCGGATAATAATGGCCAATTCGCCCATAAGCGTGGATAAGCCAGAAGAAATTGCCGGGAAAAAAGTACTGGTCATTGAAGATGGACCTACCCTTACTCATGGGGATATGGCTTATGGTGCCGGAGTAATTGCAGCTGAAAAACTGGGAGCGGTTGAATTGATCGATCCCCGCCCCTATGCGGTAGGATCTATTAAAGATACTTTTGCCAAGTATGGTCATTTATCCAAGCTCTTACCGGCCATGGGATATGGAAAAACTCAGATTGAAGAATTGGAAAAAACTATTAATGCTTCCCCGGCCGAACTAGTAATAATAGGAACCCCCATTGACTTAAGAAGAATAATGAAATTGGAAAAACCAGCCCTTAGAGTAAGATATGATCTGGAGGAACTTGGAGATAAGCCCTTGGCAAAAATTCTAGCAGAACTATAGATAAGATAGTTTGGGGAGGATAATAATGGATAAAATAGTCCTGGCCTATTCAGGTGGACTGGATACTTCTATAATAATACCTTGGTTAAAAGAAAACTATGCTTACGAAGTCATTGCCTGTTGTGTCGATTTAGGTCAGGGAGAGGAACTGGATCAAATACAGGAGAAGGCTATAAAATCGGGGGCCTCCAAGATTTATATCGAAGATCTGCAGGAGGAATTTGTTAAAGATTATATATTTCCGGTTTTGAAGTCAGGGGCTATTTATGAGAAGAAGTACCTGTTAGGTACTTCTTTCTCGCGGCCTTTAATCGCCAAAAAGCTGGTAGAGATAGCCCGGCAAGAGAAAGCTGTGGCCATATGCCATGGGGCTACCGGTAAAGGAAATGACCAGGTACGCTTCGAGCTGAGTATAAAAGCTTTGAACCCGGAGCTAAAGATA
>JAAYNQ010000064.1 GCA_012520725.1 Syntrophomonadaceae bacterium
AACCAAGTCCCCAGGAAATTATTAATACTGATATACCTGCCTCCCTAGATGAGATTAAGAGCCAATTGGATATACTTTATCAGTTCTGTTCGGATATCGTTATCCGGGAATTTGTTTTTGGCAGTCCGGAAAGCAGGGGGTTGATAGTATATTTTGATGGCCTGGTTAACAAAGATGAGATAGAAAACAATATCCTGCGCCCATTATTGTTGGATATTGATCTGCTGGAGAATAAAGAGGACCTTTCTGATCAGGATATTATAAATGAAGTCAAAAGCAGAATTATATCCCCTGCCGAATTAAAAGGGGTTAAAACCTGGGATGAGCTTGGCCGCCACATCAGTTCGGGGGACTGTGTTGTACTGATTGATGGCTATGGGGAAGGATTGGTGGCCGGTACCCGGAGCTGGCAAACGAGAGGTATAGAATCACCCGAGAACGAGGTAGTCATCTTTGGGCCTAAAGAGGGATTTAACGAAACTCTGAGATTTAATACCGCCCTGCTGCGTAGAAGGATTAAATCAAGCAACTTTAAAATAGAGAGTTTTGTCTTGGGACGGGTTACTAAAACTGATGTAATTGTATGTTATATCAAAAACATCGCCCCAGATGCTCTGGTGGATGAGATTAAAAAACGCATCAATAGGATCGATATTGATGGGGTTTTGGACTCCAACTATATCAAGGAGTTCATTATAGACAACAACAAAACCCTGTTTTCCCAGGTTATGCATACAGAAAGACCAGATCGGGTTTGTGGCCAGCTCCTGGAAGGCAGAATATGCATTATGGTAGATGGTTCGCCTATGGCCCTGGTCGTTCCCAGCACTTTCAGTGAGTATATAACCACTCCGGATGATTATTATACCTATTATTTTCCCGGTTCTATTTTGCGTTTATTGCGTTTTGTCTCTTTTTGGCTGTCATTGTTGTTGCCTTCAGTTTATGTGGCAGTAGTCAGCTATCATCATGAAATGATACCAACCGCCCTTTTGCTGACTATTGCCGCCAGCCGGGAAGGGGTGCCTTTTCCCTCTTTTGTAGAAGCTTTTCTTTTAGAAGCCATGTTTGAAATGCTGCGGGAGGCCGGTCTCAGACTGCCGCGAGCGGTAGGGCCGGCGGTCAGCATTGTGGGGGCTTTGATAATCGGAGATGCAGCGGTGAGGGCTGGTCTGGTGTCCACTCCTATGGTAGTGGTGATAGCAGCTACCGGCATAGCTTCCTTTGTTACCCCCTCCTATAACGCTTCCTTGGTGATTCGCATGTTGAGGTTTGTCTTCCTGGCTGCTTCAGCCGTATTAGGTTTTTTAGGCATTATGATTGTTTTAGTAGTAGTTTTGTTGAGGATGGTTTCCCTGACTTCTTTTGGGGTGCCTTACCTGTCTCCCCTGGCTCCCCTGAATCTGGCTCAAATCAGTGATATTATAGTCAGACGGCCCTGGTTTGCAAACCGCAGTCGCCCTTATCTGGAAGGCATGAAAAATCAGCAACGGCAAGGAAACAGAAAGGATGAAGGCGGTTGAGTATAGAGACTTCTAAAAGGCTGCTGATCATTATCCTTTGGATCTTTACTCTAGGGGGCTGTCAGATTCAAGAATTGAACCACTCGGCAGTGGTGGCCGGTTTAGGCATAAACTGGGAGGAGGAACAATTGCGGGTTTCCATGCAAATGGCTCGTCCGGCATTGGCTGGGCAAAGTTCAGATTCCGGGCCTGTTTTTGACATAGTGTCAGCCCAGGGACGTTCCCTAAGTGAAGGCTTAAGAAAAATCAACCTGCTTTTTCCTCGCAATCCCTTGGTTTCCCAAGCCAGGCTGTTGGTGATAGGGGAGCAGCTGGCCGAGAAGGATCTGGCTTTAATCACAGATGCCTGCCTGCGCAGTCCGGATATAAGAAAAAATCTTAGCGTTGTAGTAGCCCGGGAGAGCTCACCAGAGGATGTATTAAATACCCAGATGGCTATGGAGCCCTTGTCAGCCATTGCCATCCCCAGGATGCTGAGAAACCAGGAAAGACAGCTGGGCATTTACCAGGAGGTAACTTTAGAAGAATTCCTGAACAAATTGGCCCAGCCCGGAATTGATCCTTTTGTACCGGCGGTTTCTGTTTTTGACAGCATTAATGGTAAAGCTATTAAACTGGATGGTACGGCGATATTTAATGGAAGAAAAATGGCCGGCTATCTGGATCGTGATGAGAGCAGGGGACTTCGTTTTCTTAATCCAGGCCGGATTCAAGGGGGGCTGATAAATATTCCGGCTCCCTCCCCAGCTCAGGGCCGGGTGGGGATAGAAATAATAAGATCCCAGACCAAAGTGGAAGTTACACATACCGATGGACAAATAGTGATGAGGATAAAATACCTGGGAGAGGGAAACTACTATGAACAAACCGGGGAAGCGGATATTCTCCGGCTGGAAAATATTCCGCTGCTGGAAAGCATATGTGCAGGGCAAATTAAAAACGACATGCAGGCCTGTATTAAAAAAGCCCAGAATTTGAATTGCGATATTTTTGGTTGGGGCACCCTACTTAACTCTCAGTATCCTGAGCTTTGGCAAGAGATAAGTTCGGATTGGGATGAAATATTTCCCGGAGTTAAAGCTGAAATAGAGGCGGAATTCCAATTACGTCGCACCTATGTAACCGATCAATCCCTGCACTATCAATAATATGAAGGGAACAGAGCTCTAT
>JAAYNQ010000065.1 GCA_012520725.1 Syntrophomonadaceae bacterium
ACCTGAGCATACAAAGGCTTCCTCCAGACCAGTAAAACTTGGTCTATAAACCTTTGCCAGTTAATACCCGGGATCATCCCGGGTTAATTGATTTTAGGGGAATTATCCCCTAAAAGGAAAAATTGGCTGGAAAGGTATAATTAGGGAAAACAAAAGCAAAGGGTTTTGCCTGGTCGGTGGCGAAAAATACTAGGGTTAGTGTTTTATAAGTATCTTTAGCCGTGATTATAGGGGAGACATGTTCCATGTTATCGGAAGAACAACTGGTAAAAAGGAGTCTGCAGGGGGATTTGCAAGCCTTTGAGGAACTGGTTTTAGGCTATCAAAGCAAAGTATATGCTTTAACCTATAGATATATGGGAAACGAAGAGGATGCCTATGATATGTTTCAAGAGACATTTATCAAGGCATACCGCTCTTTGCCTACTTTTAAAGGCCAATCCAGTTTTGGGACCTGGATCTACCGTATAGCCAGCAATGTGTGCTTGGATGAGCTAAGGCGGCGAAAACGGCGCATCCCAACCCTGTCCCTGGATGAGCCTGCTACCACCCTGGATGGCAATGAACTGGAAGTGGAGATCGCCGATACTTCCTATTCAATTGATATATTATACGAACAAAAGGAACTCTCCTCATCGATACAGGAAGTACTGGATCAGATGAAAAAGGAACATAAAACCGCCATCATCTTAAGGGATATATTGGATCTTAGTTATGAGGAGATGGCAAAGGTTATGGGATGTTCTATGGGCACCGTTAAATCACGTCTCAGCCGAGCTAGAAATATACTAAAAGAAAAATTGCTGCAAAGGGAACTATTACCGTAAAGCTTTCGTCTAAAAAAGCAGGGAGGAAAGCTCTATGAGATGTAAGCGGATAAGGGATTTATTGTCCCCCTATATTGATAAAATGACCGATGAGCAGGAAACCCAGGCGGTGGAAGCCCATCTTAAGCTTTGTGCCCGTTGCCGGGAAGAACTGAGGCAACTGGAATCCCTGTGCCATATGATACATGAGCTTAAAACACCTCCGCTTATGGATAATGCTCTGGGCGATTTGCATCAGCGTTTATTGGAAGAGCAGCTAAGAGAGAAGCCTGCCCTGATTGCCGTAAGACGCAAGCCCAAATGGTTGGCAGCAGCAGCGGCCGGGTTGATTATGGCGATAAGTATATATGCGGGTGGTCTTATGCCCGGCGCCAACCTGGCTTTATGGTTTAACCAGGATGAAAAAGAGCATAAACCTTCAGTGGCCATTGAAGAACCTGGGCCTGTCTGGGAGAACCCAAAGATCAACCATGAGATTGATGATCCCATCCATATTGCCCAGCAGGAGGAAGATCCCAAGTCTCCCGTTGATGATGAAAGACAGGAAGAAGAAGGTTCTTCCAGTCAGCCGAATACCAATGATGATACTCCGGAAGTTCCCAGCAGCAATGTAGAGCCGGATCCGGGTCAAGTAATAAGCCCCCGGGTAGCCCAGACCTGTTCCACCCGGATAAGGGTTCAAGATACCGGAGATTCCCTGGCGCGTATAGTGCAGATAGCTGATGCCAGCAATGGAATAGAATTTGTTTCTACCTCCAACCATGCTCAAATTATGTCTTCCACCAGTACCAGAGAAGCGGTTTTTAAAGTACATAAAAACCAGCTGGATAGTTTTTTGAAGGAATTGGAAAACTTAGGGAACCTGAGTACCCCCATTTATGGGCAGTTAGTCTTAACCCAGGAATTTAGCCAGCTGGAAAGTAAAATCAGCGGCCTGGAACAAAATCTTAAGAACCTGGAGTCTAAAAACAACCTATCTACAGAGGACCAGTCTAAACTAAGCTCTATAAGACAAGAATTAGATGATTCCCGGAGTAAAAAAGCTCAGCTGGAAAAAGAGCTTGACACAGTAAGCATTACGGTTTATCTGGTTCAGAACCTCTAGAAAAAAGATGGAAGCGACAGGATTTTCTGTAGGCTTCCTTTTTCTATGCCCTTTTTTCTTAAACAGCATTGCCCATATCATATGTCCCCCAGCTATATCTTTTGAATCTTTTCCTTCCCCCGGGTATTGGTAAAGGGATAGCAGGAACTACAGCATATGGAAAATATTAACTTTATATCCATATTTTGCAGGTATAAGCAAAGTTTTATTGAATACCTATAGTGATGAATAAAGTGGAGGCATAAGTTATGAATAAAATGCGAAGCATCTTGCTGTGCTTAAGCATCTTAGGATGCTTGCTGTTTAGTACCCCTTTGTGGGCTGCCGCTGATCCGGTATTGGATGAAATCAAGGCTTTGGTAGAGAGCTATTATCTTCGAGATGTGGATTGGGACCGCTTACAGGTGGATTCCCCGGGGGCCTTAGTGGCTGAGCTGGGAGATCCCCATAGTGAATACCTGAAGGCAGAAGAGATGGAAGAATTTATTAGCTCTATTGAGGGTAACTACGCTGGTATCGGAGTATACTTGAACGCCGGCCAATCAGCAGATGGTATTGAAATCAGCGGCATAATACCCAATTCTCCAGCCGATCAGGCGGGTATCAAGACCGGAGATATTATAGTGCGAGTTAATCGCAAAAGCCTGGAAGGTCTGGATCTAGACTCCATACAGGAGATCCTGTTGGGACCCGCCGGCACCAGGGTAGAGGTAGAAGTGAGGAGGGGGAAAGAGCATCATGAGCTAATCCTGCAGCGGGAGCTGATACAGATACCCCAGCTAAGCTGCACCCAGCTGGACTTTAATACCGCCTACATAGATATTGACAGCTTTAGCGAAAGCGCCGGCCAGGATCTGCTCCAAATCATGGCCACCTGCCGTGAGAAGGGAGCGGATAAATGGATAATTGATCTGCGGGGCAACCCGGGAGGATATATCAACACTGCGGTAGATGTGGCCGGCATATTCCTGGGACCGAGTATAGTTACAGTTCTGGAGGAGCGGGAAGGAATCATCACTTACCAGGCTCCGGAGCCGGATTTACAGTTTTCTGATCCCTTGCTTATACTCTTAGATGAAAATAGTGCCAGTGCGGCAGAAATTTTGGCGGCGGCTATAAAGGATTACCATCAGGGGGTCCTACTGGGACAATGCAGCTATGGGAAGGGTACGGCCCAGTCCATTTTTCCCCTTTCTAATGGAGATTATCTTAAACTCACTACCGCCCGTTTCTATTCCCCCCTGGGCTATACCATCAACGGTATAGGGGTGGAGCCTGACCTGCCCCTGAAGAGCCTGGATATGATCAAGGCGGCTCTATTGCTCTTATCCGATCCTCCGGATGGAGGAGCGGGTAGTGTTGAATTATTGGCCAACGGGCATATATTTATAATTGATCTGGCCCTGGCTCGAAGTTCAGAGTACTGGGAAGTCTGGGGAGAGGTTAAGGGCTTATTGCAGTATTTACCAGCCTATAAAGCCCCGGGAGAAGCTGATTATAGTCTCTCTACCTCCCAGCAGTTCCAGAACCAAGCCGGCTGGTATTATCCCCAGGCTCGAGAGTTGGGAGCCCTGGATAACTATGATAATAAGCAGGAGCTGCTTTTATATATTTCACCATCCTGGGAACTGGACCAGGAGCAGCTTCAGCTTCGCCATGCCGCTTCCGGTGTAGAGCAGCCATTTAGGGTCATTCAAGAGGGCAATTTCATCAGGATTCAACCCGAGGAGGAACTGCTGCCGGGAGAATACTGGCTGATTTTAGAGGGACTGGTTGAAGATACTTACCTGGCCCGAATCGGGATTGAACAGTAATTCCCTCAAGGATTCATATTGCGCGGGTTGGCAGGCCGATAGCCCCTTTGCTTTATCTCGCCCTTAAAGGCCTGGTGCGAAGCGGGGCCAACAAACTTGAGCAAAATCCTCACTGCTTGAAAAAGTACGGTAATTACGGCTCCAGCCTCTATGCTCCGATTGGCAGATATGAATAATTTCGTTGACCGTTATTAAGAAAAAAATATATAATTGGGATAGACTGACCAGCCGGTCGGATTCTAGCTGTTATTAATCGGGAGGGGAAAAATTGAAAAACAGAATTCAGTTGATCAGCTTGATGCTGGTAATAATCATGATTTCTACCCTGGGAGGCTGCGAAAAAAGCCAGGAGCAAGTACA
>JAAYNQ010000066.1 GCA_012520725.1 Syntrophomonadaceae bacterium
AGGTTGCCTTTGCCCATACGCAAGGACTTCACTTCGGTTCCTTTTAAAACCATTCCGGCTTCAAAGGCTTCTTTTATATGATAATTATGCCTGGCTTTTCGATTATCCACTACTGGTTTAATTCCAGATTTCTTAGCCATGATGTACCTCGTTTTTTATATTTTTCGAAAGAGACTGGATTTGGCTCACAATTCATTATCCTGCTCAGTTGCTAAACTCCAAAGCTTCTATTAAAGCATTCACTGTGCAAAATTAAACCCTCGTCTCAGGCAAGTTCAAACCAGGACCAGGGTTTTTTACTGCTATTTCACTATAACAATTATACCTGGCTTGTAGCCATTCAGTCAAGAAGGTCCTCCATAGTTCCGCTGAAGATCCATATTAAGGGGTAAGATTCTCTAGGGGCGACTGCGGTCGCCCGCCGTGATTACCAATTTTCCGGTGGATAATCCATTTTCATGTGAACCCCTATGATAAGAAAGCAGCAGCCTATATGAAAATTTGGGGCTATGCCCCGTGGGCCAGAGTGTCCGAAACTCTCAAAAAGCAAGAACTCGACCCCCAAAGTGGATGATGATGTACTTTTTCAAAGCCGAAAAGCAAGCTCCAGCCCTAAAAAAGGCAAATCAACGCCATAAAATGGGGCGATCACAAACCTAATCCATAGTTTTCGGACTGTCCCGGGCAGTCGAAGACTGCCCTTACACATGTCCCCCGGTGCTCAGCTTCTTCAGATCAGTTCAAAGTCAATTCTGGCTTCATTGACGTCTACTTTGGCTAGCAGGACTTTCACCTGATCACCAATGGCGAATTTGCGTCCGCTGTGCTTGCCGGTCAGGGTATAGTTGCGGTCATTAAATTCATAATAATCATCTACTATGGAAGATATATGAACCAGCCCCTCTACGGTATTGGGCAGTTCTACAAAGAAACCAAAGGATTGGACCGAAGATATCCGGCCTTCGAATTCTTCGCCTACAAATTGTTTCATGTACTGAGCCTTTTTAATAGCTACCAGCTCTCGTTCCGCTTCCTCGGCTTTAATCTCCTGCAGAGTGGAGTGTTCTCCATAGGCTGCCATCTTGGAGTTCAAGCTGGCTTTCTTGCGCTCGCTTATATTTCCTTCCAGTATCAGACTCAAAACCCGGTGTACAATCAGATCCGGGTAACGCCTGATAGGGCTGGTAAAGTGACAGTAATACTGGGAAGCCAGTCCAAAGTGTCCCAGGGGTTGTGGTAGATAGCGGGCATGTTTCATAGAGCGCAAAACCATCAGGGCTATCATCTGCTCTTCCGGCCTTCCTTTTATATCCAGTAAAAGTTTCTGAAAGAGACGGGGGCTAATCTTGCGACCTTTGATTTGATGCCCGAATACTCCCAGCACATGGTTCAGTTTGAGCAAGGCTTCCTCATCCGGGTTCTCGTGCACCCGGTAGAGGATAGGCAGTTCCAGCCGGTGCATATGCTGGGCCACGGTTTCATTGGCCTTAATCATAAAGTCCTCAATCAGCTTTTCTCCCGGTCCCTGCTCCCGACGCCTGATCTCCAGGGGCACCCCATTATCATCGACTATTACTTTGGACTCGGGAAAATCAAAGTCCAGCATCCCCCGCTGCATTCTCTCCTTACGGATAATTTCAGCCAATTCCTGCATGAGGAAAAATTGATCTATGAGATCCCGGTAACGTTCTTTCAGTTCCTCAGCTTCTCCGGCCAATATCTTGTTTACATCCCTATAGGTCATGCGTTCTTTGACCTTAATAAGGGACTTGTGTATCTCATAATTGAACACCTGACCCTCCGGGTTCACATCCATGATACAGCTTAAGGCCAGCCGGTCCTGTCCCGCATTCAAACTGCAAATTTGGTTGGAGAGCTGGGGCGGCAGCATGGGCAATACCTTGTCTATGAGATAAACACTGGTACCCCTTCTACAGGCTTCTTTATCCAGTTTGCTATCTTCCCGTACGTAATGAGAAACATCGGCGATGTGTACCCCCAAGCGGTATCCTCCTTTTATTCTGACCACCGAAACCGCGTCATCCAGGTCTTTGGCATCTTCCCCATCTATGGTGACCATAGGCAGTTTTCTCAGGTCCAGTCTACCGCTGATATCTTGTTCTGAAATGGCTTGGGATGCTACCCTTTCCGCTTCCTCCAGCACACTATCGGGAAATTCTGCAGCGAGTCCATGTTTTTTTATAATTACCTGTACATCCAAACCCGGCTGTCCTTTTTTCCCTAGAACTTCAACAATTTTGCCTTCTGCTACCCCTCTTTTATCCGGCCAGGAGGTAATTTTGACCAGAACCCGGTCTCCCGGAGTCGCCTTCAACTTGCGGCTGCGGCTTACGGTAATAGGATAAATCTGACGGGGATCATCCGGTATTACCTGCAGGGAATGCCGGCCCCGCTCAAAAGTGCCCACTAATTCCTTATTGGCCCGCTTGATCACCCTGACTACTTCACCTTCCGGCCTCCTGCTTTCGCCATGGGCCTCTTGATACAATCTGACCAATACCTTGTCATGGTGCATAGCACCGTTCAAGTTGCGGCCATAGACAAAAATTTCCGGTGCATCAGGCTGATCCGGAGTAATAAACCCATACCCACGTTGACTCAAGTTAATAACCCCTTTAGTCAGATTCATCTTTTCCGGAAGTCCATATTTATTTTTCCGAGTCTTTACTATTTCCCCCTGTTTTTCCAGGTTTCCCAGCACCCGGGCAAATTTCCACTGCTCCTCCGCCTCTACCTGGAAAACCCTCATAAGATCTTCGAAGCTGAGTGGTCGATAAGAATCCTGCCGTATATACTCCATGATACTAGTTTTGTTTACCATAAAGTCCTCCTTGTCTACCGGGCATTTATAATATTATGCCCGTATTTTGGGACCACTTAATCTATAAAGCAATATCTGAGGCTATTTTTTTCATGCTCTCCAGACACAGTTGCAAAAAATCTTCAAGTTCCAAGCCCAGCTCAGAGCAGGTCTGCATTTGTTCCCGGTTGGCCGCTTTGGCAAAGGCTTTTTCTTTAAAACGTTTCTTCAGGGATTTGAGCTGTACCTGCTCCAACTTCTTATCCGGCCGCACCAGGGCAGCGGCGGTTATAAAACCGCTGACCGGATCGGCTGCATATAGGGCATGATCCAGCAGGCTCTGTCTGGGCAAACCATGAACCTCATTATGGACTTTAACCGCGTAAACAATGTCCTCGGGTAAACCATTTTCCTTTAGTATTTGTGCTCCCAGCAGAGAATGCTGGTGGAAATCTTCGGCAGTGGTATCATAATCGATATCATGCAAAAGTCCGGCCAGGCCGAACTTATCTGCATCCTGATCCAGCCTTTCCGCTATTCCCCGCATTATAGCTTCAACCGCCAGGGAATGATTGATCAGGTTCTCACTTTTTAAATGCTGTTTCAGCAATTTCAAGGCTTGGTTCCTGTCCATTCATATGTCCTCCTCTTCTTCTATTGCGATTCCTTGATTATAAAGCCGGCCAACTCCTGGGCCAAGAGATCCTTTTCTTGCTCCATAGTAGCAATATGCCCGGAATTAGGCAAGACCAGCATCTTTACCCGGCTATTGGATAATTGCTCCTTTATGTACTGCACGCTACCCTTTCTTACCGCCCGGTCTCGCAGAGACTGTACCAGCATGGTAGGAACTTTTAATAAATTCAACTCTTTGATAATAGTGTTTCTTAACTCGGTCAGGCTGGTATAGGCCCTCACCGGGTAGCAATTATAATCAAAGCGGCCCTGGCGGGCCAGTTCATCTTCTTTCCGGGCTCCTTTGGTAAAATAAGGTACCATATGCTGCATCAGAGGGGCCAAGGCTGACAACAACCGGTACTGGGTAAAGATGGGAGCATTAATTGCCACTACCCCTCGTAAACCGGGCAGGTGAAGACCAGCATGTAAGGACAAAAGACCCCCCATGGACAAACCAGCTACGAATACATGCTGGTATTCACTTAACAACTTCTTTCCCTCCAACTCTACCGCCCGGTACCAGTCCGCCCAGCCGGTAGCGTTTAAATCGGCCGGTGTAGTACCATGCCCGGGTAGCAGAATAGCACTAACGGTACAATCACTTATAGCATGCAGAATTTCCGCTGTGGGCAAAAGCTCAGAGGGTGAAGCGGTGAACCCGTGCAAAAAAAGCAAGGCCTGATTGCTTTTTCCCTCTAGAAAAAAAGGCTGGGCCTTAGGATGCACATCTTTCATTGGACCTCTTCCTTACCACGAAAATTGACTTTCTACAGGGATACTTTTCTATTTCTAAATTATATACAAAAAAGCAGGAAGATTATCCTATCTGCCTGCTTTTTTCTTTTTATTAGTTGAGATCTTGTTTTTACAGTAATGGCGCAATAAAGACCAGGGAAACTATAGCCATCAGCTTCAATAGTATGTTCAGAGAAGGTCCGGCAGTGTCCTTACAGGGGTCTCCTACCGTGTCCCCAACTACTCCGGCGGCATGAGCCTCACTGCCTTTGCCGCCATAGTTGCCGGATTCAATATATTTTTTGGCATTATCCCAGGCTCCTCCAGCATTGGCCAGCATTATGGCCAAACATACTCCGGAAGCAATGGATCCGCCCAGCATTCCGGCCAGGGCTTCACCTCCCAGGACAAATCCTATCAAAACCGGAGCTATTATAGCCAAAAGGCCAGGTACTATCATTTCCTTGATGGCGGAACGGGTGCTAATGTCAACACAACGAGCATAATCGGCTTTGGCCTTTCCTTCCATCAAACCGGTGATTTCCCGGAACTGTCTCCTTACTTCCTCTACCATTTCAGAGGCGGCTCGGCCAACTGCACCCATAGTCAGAGCACAGAAGAAAAATGGCAGCATGGCGCCGACTAAAACTCCTACCATTACCATGGGGTTTAAAAGATCAACCGATGCTATTCCCGCCACCTGGGAAAAGGCGCTCAATAAGGCTATGGCGGTTAGGGCAGCCGAACCTATGGCAAAACCTTTACCAATAGCGGCAGTGGTGTTCCCTACTGAATCCAGACGGTCAGTAGTTTCCCGAACCTCATGAGGTAATTCGGACATTTCTGCTATTCCCCCGGCATTATCGGCTATAGGACCATAAGCGTCAACTGCTACCACCATGCCGGTAGTGGCCAGCATTCCTACCGCAGACAGGGCAATACCGTAAAGGCCACCGGTCAGATAGGCTATAACTATGGCAATACAGATAATAAGTATAGGAATCAGAGTGGAGAACATCCCTACTCCCAGTCCGGAAATAATTACGGTAGCCGGTCCAGTTAGGGCTGATTTCGCTATTCCTTTTACCGGCTGGTATTCGTCCGAGGTGTAGTACTCGGTAACCAGACCGATAATGGTTCCAGCCACCAAACCGGCTACCAGAGACCAGAACACTCCAAAATATTGACCCGGTAACAGCATTTTAACCGCGAAATAGGCCAATACTATTAATATGGCAGCGGAACCGAAGGTTCCGGCATTTAGGGCTTTTAAGGGGTTGCTTTTTTCATCAGTTCTGACAAAGAAGGTTCCTATTATAGAAGCCAGTACTCCACCGCTGGCGATAACTGCCGGCAGGAATATGCCTCCTACGCCGTAAAGGGCCACCCCTACGGCTCCTAAAGTCATGGCAGCTATTATGGAACCTACATAGGACTCAAACAGGTCGGCGCCCATACCGGCTACGTCACCCACATTGTCACCTACGTTGTCAGCTATGGTAGCTGGATTGCGGGGGTCATCTTCGGGAATCCCGGCTTCTACCTTACCTACCAGGTCGGCACCTACGTCTGCAGCTTTGGTATAAATGCCTCCACCTACGCGGCCAAACAGGGCAATGGAACTTCCACCCAAGGCAAAACCATTTACTATCGAGGGTTCCCCAAAAATTATGTATAATATTCCCAAGCCCAACAGCCCTAATCCGCAAACAGACATTCCCATTACCGCACCACCGGAAAAAGCAATGCCAAGCGCTGCATTCTGAGAAGTCCGGGCTGCATTAGCGGTTCTAACATTGGCCTTGGTGGCCACGCTCATTCCAATAAATCCAGCGGTAGCCGAGCATATGCCCCCCACCAGGAAACATATGGCTGTTTGCCAGGCGTCCTCGGGCAAGACCAGTCCCAGCACCAGAAATATAAATAGAACGAAAACTGCCAGGGCGGTATACTGCCTTCTTAAAAAGGCCATAGCCCCTTCATGAATATGGCCCGAAATTTCTATCATCTTCTCGTTTCCGGGATCTGCCTTGTTCACTTTTCCCGCCAGATAAAAGGCGAACAAAAGGGCTATAGCCCCTGCTGCAGGTGCGTACATCGAAAGGTTTTCCAACACGATAACATAGCCTCCTTATAAAAAATAACGAAATGAAATCATAAAGTGCTGCGTAGATTGCTAGGGCTAAAGTATGGCGATTACCAGTGTTAATACCATAAAGATTGCTGCCAACCAGGCGGTAATTTTGGACAATAATTCATCCAGACCTTTCTTCTTGCCGCCAAACAAAGCTTCACTTCCGCCCGCAATGCTGCCGGATAGGCCGGCGCTCTTACCTGATTGAAGCAATATAGTGGCAATTATGCCCAACCCAATCAGTACCTGGAACACCAGGGCAACAATTTTTATCATGATTTCACCTCCGTTTCCAGCTTCCGTGACTAGAGCCAAAATATATTGTAACACATTAGTTATATATATAACAATAAGCTACCCTAATTAGCCACGAATGCTGTAGAATACATCTTTACCGCGATATTCAGCAAAAACATCCAGTTCCTCCTCTATCCTCAACAGCTGGTTATACTTGGCTACCCGGTCGGTACGCGCGGGAGCACCGCTTTTAATCTGTCCGGCACCGGTGGCTACTGCTATATCAGCAATTATAGCATCTTCCGTTTCCCCGGAACGATGAGAAATCACGCAAGTATAGCCGGCTCTTTTGGCCATGTTGATGGTATCCAGGGTCTCACTTAAGGTCCCGATCTGATTTACCTTTATCAATATACTGTTGGCAATGCCTTTTTCAATACCCTGAGCCAATCTTTGAGTATTGGTTACAAATATATCGTCTCCCACCAGCTGAATCCGATGACCCAAACGCTGGGTAAGCTTTTTCCAGCCTTCCCAATCATCTTCATCCAGGCCGTCCTCCAAGGATATAATGGGATATTTCTTAACCAGATCTTCATAAAAATCGATCATTTGATCTGAAGTCAGCACTTCACCGGTACTTTCCAGATGGTACTTGCCATCCCGGTACAATTCGCTGGCTGCTACATCCAAGCCCAGGAAGATGTCCTTTCCGGGTTGGTAACCAGCCTGGGTAATAGCCTCCATAATGGCATCCAGGGCGGCCTGATTAGAGGGAAGATCGGGAGCAAATCCTCCTTCATCCCCCACTGCAGTTGCCAGTCCCTTGGCTTTAAGCACTTTTTTCAAAGTGTGGTATACTTCCACCACCATTCTCAAGCCTTCGGCAAAGCTTTGGGCCCCAGCCGGCAATACCATAAATTCCTGAATATCTACATTATTATCGGCATGCTTTCCCCCATTCATTATGTTCATCTGGGGAACTGGAATCTCCCGGGCATTTATGCCGCCAATATACTGGTATAAAGGTAAACCCAGATACTCAGCCGCCGCCCGGGCTACCGCCAGGGAAACACCCAAGATAGCATTGGCTCCCAATTTGCTTTTGTTGGGGGTACCATCCAATTCCAGCATCAAAGAATCGATGTCAATCTGCCGCACTGCTTCCATGCCAATTACTTGAGGGGCAATTATATCATTCACATTGGCCACTGCTTTTAATACCCCTTTACCGTCATACCTGTTCTTATCTGAGTCCCTCAATTCCACGGCTTCATGAGCACCGGTTGAAGCTCCGGAAGGAACTATAGCCCGAGCCATAGTACCATCTTCCAAAATAACCTCCACCTCTACGGTAGGATTACCTCTGGAATCCAAAACCTCTCTAGCAAAGAGATCTACTATTTCACTCATAATTTAACCCCTTTCTATCTTCGATTCTAACTTTATAGTTTAATTATTTGAAAATTTTGCCAAATTAATCCAAAGTTCCGCACTTTCGATTAAGCTGCGCCCGGTCATTTCCGGTGGGATTTGCAGGCCTAATAAATGCAGGATAGTAGGCGCAACGTCCTGTAAGGAACCTCCCGATCTTAAGCTGCATTTACGATGCTCTTCCGAGACCAGAATAAAAGGAACCTGATTGGTAGTATGAGCAGTGAAACAAGCACCGGTAAGAGGGCAGATCATCTCCTCACAATTACCATGATCAGCGGTTATAACTACTATCCCTTCTTTTTCTAATACCCGCTTCACCACCTGCTCTATACATATATCCACTACATGAACTGCTTTGACGGCAGCTTCCAGATTGCCGGTGTGCCCTATCATATCCGGGTTGGCATAATTAAGAATAATTAAATCGTAATAATCCCGGTCAATTTCTTCAATTACCCTTTTGCTTACTTCCCGGGCACTCATTTCCGGTTTCAAATCATAGGTTTCTACCGGTGGAGATGGGATAAGAATACGGTCCTCCCCTGGGTTGGGCTGTTCAACTCCACCATTAAAGAAAAAGGTTACATGGGCGTATTTTTCCGTTTCTGCAATGCGCAATTGTTTCATATTATGTTGGGCTATCCATTCCCCCAAAGTATTATCCAGACTCTGGGGAGCAAAGGCAATAGGGGTGTCCAGGGTTATATCATACTGCGTCATGCATACGAAATGGGGAGCAGGCCAAACTTGCCGATCAAAATGCTCGAAATCCTCATCCACCAGAGCATGGCTTATTTCCCGGGCCCGATCAGCCCGGAAATTAAAAAATATAATACTATCCCCTTCCTTTATGGTGCCCAGGGGAAAGCCCTGTTCATCCAAAATAACCACCGGCTCAACGAATTCATCGCTCAGCTCAGCCTCATAGCTCTGCTGAATAGCTTCCAGAGGGTCCAAGGCCAGATGCCCCTGGCCCATGACCATGGCCTGATAGGCTCTATGCACCCGCTTCCAGCGTTTATCCCGATCCATGGCATAAAACCTGCCCATGACCGTGGCAATCTTGCCGGTTCCCAACTCCTCCATATGCTCCTGCAAGCTGGCCAGATATTTAATACCCTTATGGGGGTCAGTATCTCGTCCATCCAAAAAAGCATGCACATAAACCTCATTCAAACCCTGTTTTTGGCAAAACTCCAGCAAGGCATAAATATGATCCATATGGCTGTGCACTCCGCCATCGGATACCAGACCCATAAGGTGCATGGCCCGCCCCCTGGATTTAGCCTCTTCGGCCGCCGCCAGAAAAGCTGGGTTGGTATAAAAGGAGCCATCCTCGATCGCATTATTTATTCGAGTAATATCCTGATATACTATGCGCCCAGCTCCCATATTAAGATGCCCCACTTCCGAATTGCCCATTTGACCCCAGGGCAGACCTACATATTTGCCCGAAGTATTCAAACAGGTACTGGGATACCTGTCTTTCAGCCTATTAAAATATTCCGGTTGGGCCAGGGTTACTGCATTACGAGGACAATTTTCCCCTTCCCCCCAGCCGTCCAGGACCATTAAAAGCAGAGGTTTTTTAATCATTTTCACCCAACCTTACTATATTGGCAAAGACTGCAGCATCCAAACTGGCTCCGCCTATCAAAGCTCCGTCTATATCTGCTTGCTGCAGAAACTCTTTTATATTCTCTTCTTTAACACTACCCCCATACAGAATCCTGACGGCGGCAGCAAGCTGTGAGCCATAATATTCTTCCAACTGCCCCCGGATAAAGGCGCAGATATTCTGGGCATCCTGCCCGCTGGCATTAACCCCGGTACCTATAGCCCAAACCGGTTCATAAGCAATGACCAGCTTATCCATCCTATCAGAGCTTAGACCCGCCAAAGCCTGCTTCAATTGCCCGGCCACTACCTTCTCGGCCTTTCCCGCCTTTCTCTCTTCCAGGGTTTCTCCAATACACAGGATGGGAATCAATCCTTCCTGACAGGCTTTATGCATTTTCTTATTTATAAGGAGATCGCTTTCTCCGATGACTTGCCGTCTTTCTGAGTGACCGATGATTACGTGGGTGCAACCGGCATCCAATAACATGGAGGCCGAAATTTCACCGGTATAAGCACCATTATCCTCCCAAAAGAGATCCTGGGCCCCCATTTTTACCCCGGCTTTGGCCAGCAAGGGCTGTAATTCCCACAAGAGGGTAAAAGGCGGACAAATCAAGAGCTCACTACTATGACCAGGGGGAAGAAGAGCAGGTAGGGCTTGAGCAAAAGCCACAGCTTCCTTTCTCAATTTATTCATCTTCCAATTGCCAGCTATGAGAGTAACCCTCATCCAACCATCCCTTTCTCATCTGCTCTTAATGTTCACAAACTGCAACTCCGGGTAACTCTACCCCTTCGAGAAATTCCAGGGTTGCTCCCCCTCCGGTAGAAATATGAGTTATTCCCTCTTCCAATCCCAGTTCATGTACAATAACACTGGTATCACCGCCGCCAATAACGGTGGTAGCATTAGAAGCAGCCAGGGCCTGGGTAATAGCCCGGGTGCCCTGAGCGAATTGTTCATACTCGAAAACCCCTAAAGGCCCGTTCCAGACTATGGTTCTAGCTTCCTCGATAAGTTTTTGGTAAGCCTCTATAGTTTTAGGCCCAATGTCCAAAATCATTTTGTCGGAGCCGACTCCATCTACATCCACTATTTCTGCCTCAGCATCGGCCGAAATCGCATCAGCAATTACTACATCCTGGGGAAAGACCAGGCGAACCTTCTTGTCCTGAGCAGCCTGGATTATCTTCCGCGCTTCATCCAGGAGATTATCTTCACAAAGTGATTTTCCCACATTCTTGCCTTGAGCCTTTAGAAAGGTGTTGGCCATCCCCCCGCCGATTAAAATGATATCCATTTTGTTCAGGAGGTTATGGATCAGCCCCAGTTTATCTGCAACCTTGGCTCCTCCCAGAATGGCCATTCTGGGTCTCTCACCCGCTCCCAGTGCTTTTCTGAGCATGGCTACTTCATTTTCCATCAGGAATCCGGCATATGCAGGCAGATAATCAGCTATTCCAGTAGTGGAGGAATGAGCCCGGTGGGCAGTGCCAAAAGCATCATTGATAAAAACCTCGCCCAGAGCAGCCAGCTGACGGGAAAACTCGGGGTCGTTTTTCTCCTCCCCTTCATAGTATCTTACGTTTTCCAGCAGCAAGACCTGCCCATCCTGTAGCTTCCCAACCGCCTGCTGCACCTCTTCACCTATACAGTCGTCCACTTTGGTAACTGGAAGATTAAGCAGAGAAGACAGGTGAGCTGCTACCTTGTCCAGGCTGTACTTGCCGTTTTTTTTACCCCCGGGTCGGCCCAGGTGGCTCATTAATATCAGTCTCCCTCCCTGCTCCAAGACATATTTAATAGTTGGCAAGGCTGCTGTTATTTTAGCATCATCCAATATCTTATTTTCCTTATCAGTGGGTACGTTAAAATCTACCCGCATTAATACTCGCTTACCTTTAAGTTCCAGGTCACGCAAACTCTTCATCGCCTATACCTCCCTGAATAGCAATATCATTTCAAACCGCCTATATATATCACCGCATCCACCACCCGCATGGAATAGCCCCATTCATTGTCATACCAGGCTATGATTTTAGCCATCTTCTCTCCCATGGTCATGGTCAACACTCCATCTACTACTGCGGAATGATTTTCACCCCGGTAATCTGTTGATACCAGTTCCTCCTCGGTATATTTCAAAATACCCTTTAACTCATTCTCACTGGCTGCTTTAAAGGCATTATTTATCTCTTGGACCGAGGCCGATTTGCCCAACTCCACCGTCAAATCCACCAGAGAAACGGTAGGGGTAGGAACTCTTATGGCCATACCGTCGAATTTACCATCCAATTCAGGTATAACCAGGCCTAGAGCACTGGCCGCGCCAGTGGTGGTAGGAACAATGGATAAAGCAGCAGCCCGGGCTCTTCTCAGATCATCGTGGGCTAAATCCAGTATACGCTGGTCATTGGTATAGGAATGCACCGTTGTCATCATTCCTCTTTGAATACCGAACTGATCTACGAGTACCTTGGCTACCGGAGCCAGGCAATTGGTGGTACAAGAAGCATTGGATACCACTTGATATTCAGGCCGGCACTGCAGGTGATTAACCCCCATCACCATGGTAAAATCAACCTTCTTGCCCGGTGCGGTTATAAGTACTTTTTTAGCCCCGGCCTTTAAATGCTTGGAAGCTTTATCTTTACTGCGGAAAGCCCCAGTGCCTTCAATGACTATATCTACTCCCAGCTCTTTCCAGGGCAGACCCTCGGGGTCCTTCTCCGACAGATATCTGATCTTTTGGCCCTGGATCAGCAAACTATCCTGCTCAGCCATTACTTCACCCGGGTAGCGTCCGTAAATAGAATCATATTTGAACAGATGGGCTGAAGTTTGGGCATCACCCAAATCGTTAACAGCTACGATTTCTATATCATCTCTTTCCAGGGCTATTCTCCCTACCAGTCGCCCAATACGTCCAAAACCATTAATAGCTGCTTTGATTGTCATTGTAACCACCCTTTCTAAATCAATCTTATAATTTCTCTGGCCGCTCCCTCATCGGTAATTAATACATCCAAGCGGCCATGCCCTAACACTGCTTTAATAGCCTCAGCCTTTCTTTTGCCTCCGGCCACGGCAACCACGGTCTCAATATGGTCTAAATCCTTCATTTCCAGTCCAATGCCCGGAACTTCATATACTATATTGCCCTTTTCGTCAAAATAATATCTAAAAGCCTCGGCCACAGCATTTTTTTCCTGCAACATGTCAATAACTGGGGATGACAAGCCTCGCCTGGCCGCCATTTCCATAGCTGGACCTATACCATGAACCAGGATACTGCTGGTTTTAATAAGCTGCAGTATTTCTTGTAAATGCACATCCTTTTTCAAAATTTCCGCCGTGTTTTCTTCAATATTATCCGGAATATGCAGGAGCCGGTATTGGGCCCCCAGAGTATCTGCGATGTTGGCGGCTATAGTTCCTGCTTGCTGTTCCAATCCTTCTCCCAGACCACCCCGGGCCGGCACCACCAGCACATCTTTCATAGCGTTGCCGGCCTTCATGGCTGCAGCCATTTCTGCCAGGGTAGTCCCCCCGGTTACTGCCAGAACACTGTCCGCTTTTATTATTTTCCTCAAATAGCCGGCAGCAGCCCGCCCCAAGTCCTTGTGGCTGAGGTAGTCTTCACTGGAATCTCCCGGCACAATAATAGCCTCTTTAATATGGAAACTCTGTTTGATTTTCTCGGCCAGGGGCTGGATACTAAAGAGAGAGGGGACAATATCACTAATGTCCTGAAGCAGTTTGCGACCTGAGGGGCTGAGGTTGATACCTGCGGAAGTAGAAAGAGCAGCTCCGCGGGCTTTAAGTTTTTCAATTTCACTTCTAACCGTTCGTTCAGACAATTTCAATTCTTTGCACAGTTGACGCCTGCCTATCGGTTCATGATAGTAGACATGTCTGAGTATTCTATACCTGGTATCGATTAATTCTATAGCCTCAGGAGCCAGACGCTCCAGCACCAATAGTATTCTATCCATTTTCGTCCTCGGCCCAATTCCTATAAGATGAATTAGTGGGGCAAATTTTTAGTCAAGGGTCATTTTCGTCCCACCATCATTAAAAAAACACCCTGAACACATATATATTATATCATATTCACAGCTTGATGATGTATCAATGGCCAATAAATAATTATCATCTTTGGGCCGCCATTGAATATGCCTCAATTATATCGCTGCGGCTGACAATCCCCAATAGTATTCCAGGATCCTCCGGGTCTACTACCGGTAAGCGTCCCACATCACCTTCCGCCATCTTCTCCACAACTACTGCAATGGTATCCTGGGGATGAACATATATCAAATCTGGCTTTATAATTTCTCTTAAACAGGAGTTTTCGTCTCTCTTCAATGCACTCAATACCTGTTCATAAGTCACCAACCCAAGCAAGCGGCCATCGGACATTACCGGAAAGCCGGTATAGGACCTCTGTTGCATTATTTCCCGGGCTGTTTTTAAGCTGTAGTTGATATCCAGAGTTTCAACCTCACTTGTCATCACCGATTGTACCAGGGTCTGCCCCATTTTGTCGATTTTTTCTCCTTTATACGGATCCCTGCCCTCCCGCACCAGCTTCAGGGTGTAGATGGATTCCGGACATATGCCCCGGGCTACCAGGGCACTGATAACACATACCAGCATTAAGGGCAAGACCACCTTATAATCACCAGTCATTTCAAATATTATTATTATGGCGGTGATAGGAGCCTGGGCTATCCCAGCAAATACCCCAGCCATACCCACCAGAGCATAGGCACCGGGCAGGGCAGTCATAGACGGAAATAATTGATTGAGCAGATAGCCATAACTCCCCCCCAGCATTGATCCCATATACAAGCTGGGGGCAAAAACCCCTCCTAAGCCTCCCGAACCCAGGGTGAGTGAAGTGGCTATTAATTTTGCCCCCATTAGAATCACTACCAGGTACCAGGATAAGTCATTACTCAGAATCCCTTCTACACTTTCATATCCCACTCCGAAAATCTGCGGATAATACACTCCCATCAAGCCGACCAATAAGCCTCCCAGAGCCGGTTTAAGATAGTCGGGAAGGGGGATTTGCTTAAACAGGTCTTCTGCCGAATATAAGGCCTTAATAAAAATCACTGCCAGGGTACCGGCCAGCACTCCCAGTACTAAATAAAACAAGAGCTCCCCTGGAGTTATTAATTCATAGGGGGGAACCATAAAAGAAGGGTAATCCCCCCAATATACCCGACTGATTATAGCGGAAATGAGAGAACTGATAACTATAAGGATGAAGTTACTGCTGCTGAATCTGCCTAGTATTACTTCCTGGGCAAAAAGCACCCCACCGATAGGAGCATTAAAGGTGGCGGAAATACCTCCGGCCGCACCGCAGGCCAGCAAAGTCCTTAAAATATCCGGGGAGACTTGGAATTTTTGGCCCACAACTGAGCCTATGCTTGAACCGATATGTACAATGGGCCCATGTAGCCCGGCTGAACCACCTGAACCAATAGTGACGGCAGAAGCGAAAGTCTTGGCCCAGACCGGCCCCGCCTTCATAATGCCGTCTTGGTCAACTACCGCCATTACTTCCGATACTCCATAACCGCCTTTTTCCCGCCCCCAAAAATATACTATACTGCCTGCCAGCAAACCACCCAGGGCCGGGAGCAGTATAAGATAGTATTCTCCTAACAGAGATTTAAGTACCCTGGAGCTTTGAATAAAAAAAAGCCCGTTAATAATTTCGATTAAAACTTTAAAAGCGATGGAAGCCAGTCCAGTCCCTATCCCAATCATAGAAGCAATAAGCAGGAGCCTCGATGAAGCCAACCAGTAATTGTTACTTCGACGACTTGGATCTTTGCTGTCATAATTCATTAGCTAGTCATTCCTCAATGCTATATAGGGGCGGTCTTTGACCGCCCGTCAGAGTATATACCGGTGTTTTTCAGGGTTCCTGCGAGGAATGTAGGGGCGGTCTTCGACCGCCCGCTCGGGTTTGCAAACGATATCCCGTCGGATGAACAGGCGGGCGAGCGCAGCTCGCCCCTACAAACTTACGACGGGTTTACGGTCCTTCTACGGGGCGGGCGACCGCAGGTCGCCCCTACAGACCTCCACGGTATAATGCCCTAATATACGGTAGTTACCGCCGGCCCGGGCGGCGAGCACAGCTCACCCCTACAGACCGCCCGTCCGGAGTTTTTTCAATACCTCTTAGTACCTCTTACGGGCCATAGTAGAAGGGATTCCCATTTCCTGACGATATTTGGCTACCGTACGCCGGGAAATCCTGATTCCTTTTTGCTTTAATAGTTTGGAGATAGCTTCGTCACTTAAAGGCTTGCTGCTGTCTTCACTGTTGATGATTTCTTCCAGCATGTGTTTTATGCTCTTGGAAGAAACTTTATTGCTCCCATATGAATCCACTCCGGTGCTGAAGAAATATTTCAGTTCAAATAAGCCCTGGGGGGTTTGAATGTATTTGTTGGTGGTAGCCCGGCTCACAGTTGATTCGTGTACATCCACCGCCTCTGCTACTCGGCGTAGGTTTAGGGGTTTCATATATTCTACCCCTTTATCCAGAAACTCGGTTTGAATATCCACTATACTTCGGGCTACCTTATACAAAGTCATACGTCTCTGTTCAATGCTGCGGATCAGCCAGATGGCTGATCCCATTTTTTCTTCCAGGTATTTCTTAGCATCCTGGGAGAAATTGTCATTTTGATGTAATATCCGTTTATAAACGTTATTCACGATCAAGCGCGGGAAGTTCAGATCATTAACTATTACCACATATTCTCCCTCTACCTTTTCCACAAAGACATCCGGCATTATATATTTGACATCATCATAACTGCTGTATTGCAGGCCTGGCTTGGGATCCAGGGTTCTTATCAAATCGCATACTTCTTGGACCTGGTTGACGGGTATGGAAAGTGCTTGAGCTATCTTGTTCAATTTGGCTCGGGCCAGGTCTTCCATGTGGTGCTTTATGATGCAAGTGGCTATGGAATCTTCTTTATTGTAATATCTAAGCTGCAGCAAAAGGCATTCAGATAGGTCTCGTGCCCCCACTCCATGGGGATGAAAGGATTGGATCAGGTTAAGTACTTTTTCTACTTTATGCAAGGGTACTTTTAAGTTGCTCGCTACTTCATTGAGATCTACACAGAGGTAACCATTTCTATCTATACTACCTATCAGGTAATTACCGATAACCTGCTCATATTCTTCCTTGCAGCTCAGACGCAGTTGGAATTCCAAATGCTCATAGAGGCTAGGTCTTTTGGTTAGGAAATTTTCCAGAGAAGGACTCTCTTCCCGGTCAGTAAAATTATACTCTATATCTCTATCATTGTAGTATTCTACTATATCTTCTATCTTGTTATCCCTTTCTTCACGCTCTATTTTATCAACTTCAAGGCCTTCTTCAGGTTCTTTTAATTCCAGAAAGGGATTCTCCTGAAGCTCCTGCTCAATATACTCACTCAATTCAAGGGTGGACATCTGCAGGATAGCAATAGCCTGACGTAATTCAGGAGTCATCATCAGTTTCTGCTGTTGTTCCAAGAAAACATCCTGTGTCAGCCGCATCTTTGTCCCTCCGCTTCAAAGACTATCCATTTGCTTAATTCGTCATATAATTACAATTTCCTGCTTTATTATCTTTCTTGCCAATCATTACTGTTCCCCAGCAATTGCTTCAATTAATGTTTCCAGCTTCCTCATCCGGTAAGCGGTACCTGATTTGCTCAAAGGGGGATCCAGCATGGATCCTAGTTCTTTCAGGGAGAAATCCGGATGTTCAACCCTTAACCAGGCCAGCTCTCGCAAATTAAAGGGAATACCTTCCCAACCACTCTTTTTTACATACTCCTGAATTAGTTCCACCTGCCGCAAAGAGGCATCCAGAGTCTTAGCCAGGTTAGCGGTCTCACAATTCACCTGCCGGTTAACGTTATTACGAACCGACTTTAGTATCCTAACGTTTTCAAAGTCTAACAGAGCTTTATTGGCTCCCACTAAACGCAGGAAATCAACTATCTTTTCCCCCTCTTTAAGATAAATAACCAAGCTGGCCTTTCTCTCTACTATACCCGCGGGCAGGTCAAATGATCCCATCAGCTTTTTAATATCCGATGCCATCTTGCTGTTATTACAGATTATTTCCAGATGATAGCTGCCTTCGGGACGGTTGATAAAACCCCGGCTAAGAAATAACCCCCTCAAGTAAGCTCGTTTACAACAGGATTTTCCCAGCTGGGACCAGTTGATCTTCCTGATCAGGCCCTGGTATAGGTTCATTTCAGACAGAATTTTCTTGGCATCCGGACCTAGTTGGGTATTAACAGTGTAATAACGATTTTTTCTAAAAAATCTTCTGGTGGCAACATTAACCGTTGATTGCAGTCCATAGACATTTTTGATCATTTTAAAAGCTTTCCTGGCCGTAGCGGCATTATCCAGGGTGAGACTCAGCAGGTATTTTGAGCTTTCTCGGCTTAGCTTGCCACTGCTCATAAACAAAGCTGATAGCTCGGATTTCTGGCAACATTCTTTTTCACCCATTTCTCGAGCCAACTCGTTGCGAACATCATTGGAAAAACTCATAATCCCTTCCCTCCCTGTTTTTTATCAATCTAAGAGGGCAAGAACAGCCCGGGCTAGTTTATCTGAGTCATGCCACGCCACATCGTCATCAGAAACCAAATCCCTTTTGATTATTTTAATCCCCATAGCCTGGATCTCTTCATAGGCTGGTGATACCGGAATTGCTTTCTCCTGACGATAGCGACTAAGCCTATCTTCATCAATAACCCCGGAATTAACAATCACATAGTCTATCAATTGCTGATTCAAATGCCTTTTTATGGCCTGCAAATGGTCAGCAGCCGTAAAACCGTCGGTTTCACCTTTTTCAGTCATGATGTTACTAACATAAATTAACGGGGCTTTGGCCTCAGTGAGTGATTCGGCTACTCCCTTGACCAGCAGATTAGGTATTATACTGGTATAAAGGCTGCCCGGTCCTAGTATAATAGCATCAGCTTCCTGGATGGCCTTTAAGGTCTCCGGTACTGGCAGACACTGGTCGGGAACCAGGGAAATTCTCTCTATTTTACCCTCATGTTCCCTGATCCTGGTTTCACCTACTACGGTACTGCCATTTTCCATGGTAGCAGCTAATACTACTGGTTCCAGGGTAGCGGGCAAAACTACTCCCCGCACCGCCAATACCTTGCTAACTTCCTGAATTGCCGATATAAACCCACCCGCAATCTCACTCATGGCCACCAGAAGTAGATTGCCCAGGGTGTGACCCTGCAGTCCATTGCCAGCTTGGAAGCGGTGCTGAAACACCTTATCCATCAAGGTTTCGGTTTCAGCCAGAGCCACCAGGCAATTGCGGATATCTCCCGGAGGTAATACTCCCATTTCCGCCCGGAGCCGTCCGGAACTGCCTCCATCATCAGTGACCGTTACTATGGCGGTTAAACGCGAAGTGTATTTTTTTAATCCTTTTAATAAAACCGATAGTCCTGTTCCTCCACCTATTACTACAATCCTATATTCTCCATTTTTTGCCATTTATTCCTCCAATTTATGCCTGGCATAATCTCTATGTTTTACCAAAACATTATATCCCATTTCATTCAACTGCTGGGAAATATGCTCAGCCAGTACTACTGAGCGGTGCTGTCCACCGGTACATCCGATGGACAAAGCCAGGTTGGTTTTCCCCTCTTTGATATAGTGGGGGATTAAATACTTTAATAAACTCAGGAAACGACGAATGAAAGCCTGGGTAACCGTGGATTTCATAACATAGTCTTTTACCGGTTGATCCATACCGGTCATGGTCTTCATCACCGGATCATAAAAGGGGTTGGGCAAAAATCTCACATCTATTACTATATCGGAATCCAGAGGTATTCCCATCTTGTACCCAAAAGATACTACATTGATAGAAAACCCGCTGATGGACTGTTCCCCATACAGGCTGATCAACTTCTCTCTTAATTCACGGGAAGAAGTATTTGAGGTATCAATAACCACATTAGCCTGACCACGGAGCTCTTCCAGCATGGTTTTTTCAATCTGTATAGCTTCCAATAGTCTCCAACGTCCTGATAAGGGATGTTTTCTCCGGGATTCCTTGAAGCGTCTTACCAGCACTTCATCTGAGGCTTCCAAAAACAGTATTTCATACTGTAAATGATCCTGCTGCAATTCTTCCAGAGCCCGAGATAAATCGAGGAAAAAATCCCCACCCCGGGCATCCATAACCAGGGCTACCTTGTCGATTTTACCCTCTGATTGTCTACCTAGTTCTACAAATTTGGTCAAAAGTGCAGGCGGGAGATTATCAACACAGTAATACCCAATATCCTCCAGGCAGTTGACAGTCTGGGTTTTTCCTGCTCCTGATAATCCGGTAATTATGAGTATGCGTAATCCTTCGTTTTTTTCGACCACTCTTTATATCCCCCCCCGGACCGGCGATTAGCAATTCTTTCTCTATTAATCCCCAGTTTCTCTACTATCCAACTTCCATAATCTAGGTTTCCAACCGATTCAGGAAAATGCGCATCACTATTAATTATGAATTTAACACCAACCCGGTTAGCTTCAATTATATCAGAAATTGGCGGATATTTATGAGCACAATTTATTTCAAATAATACCTGCTTAATCTTACAAGCCCAGGCCACTTCTTCTATATGAATTTTAAAAAATAAACCAGGATGAGATAGAATATCAATCTGGGGATAACGGTTTAGTGCTGCTATTATGGCCTTAGTATTCGCCTCTACCGCCTCTTTTCGAAATTTTGAACCCAGGTGGCGCAGGGAATTACGGACCATAAGGTTCCACCCGTCTTGGATTGAACCAGGCCAGGTATAGGGATGCAGGCCGACTATGAGAATATCCAGCTCTTCAATAATGTCTTCCTCCAAATCCAGGGTTCCTGACAAATCTCTAATGTTAGCCTCAGCTCCTAAGAGTATGCGGATGCCAGGGTATCGGCTTTGGATCCGGCTAATTTTTTCTTTAACAGCAAGATAGCTCTCCGGCTTTTTCACCCCAATAACTGCGGCCAGAGGGCCATGATCAGTTATGGCTACTTCCAGTAAGCCTCTGCTGACTGCGGCCTCCACTATAGCATCTACACTCTGCCGACCGTCACTATATCGGGAATGGGTATGATAGTCGCCGTAGAAATTGATAGATACCACTCCTGCTCGCTCATTGCTGTTTATAATTTGTCCATTATTCTCCCTTTCTACTATTCTTACTAATAATTGAAAGCTGTTCAGCCAACCTTGCCTACTCTCCTTGCTCGAAGCCTATCTGGCCAATTGTTCCTTTAAGAAGTCTATCATTTTAACTGGGGTAGGATTTATTCCATATTCCAAAGCCAAATATACACTGGCATAGTCGCCCACATATATTAGAGAAAAAACCCGGGCTAGATAGGATTGACCACGGCTATGAACTTCAATAGTGTTCTTTACCTTATCTCTTATGATGGCCTTGCTGATATCAATACGTTTTTCTATTCTCCCATAATCCTCTTTATCTCTTAAGATAATATAGACTTGTTTCTGCAATAAATCTGCCGGGGCTTCGAATCCTACTATTTCATTATGGTTCAGTTCCGGGAAAATACTGTAGTAGGCAGGGCTTTTAGCGTTTTCATTAATCTGGGCTTTCCAGCGCTGGGCGGCTACCTCGGATACCCCGGTAGTTCCCCATATGACTGGGATGTTGCCTCTACATTTTCCGGCAATCACTCGAGCCTGGTTTACCGGAACATCAACCGTGGGCTTAAGAGATTCCCGTAGTTCTTTCAATACGGCAGCGACTTCCCTGATTTCCTCTTTCACCCCTTCTATCAGGCCCAGCTCACCCAATAACAAGGCCTGGGGGGCAAAGAGCCAGCCGACTGCAGCCCGGGGAACAAATCCAGAGGGGATCTGAATTAAGCCTTGCCCATTCTGGCGGGCATATTGGCTTAGTTTGCCTCCGCTGCTCACCACGATTATTTGGGCTCCCCGGCGGGCCGCCTCTTCATAAGCGGCTAGAGTTTCTTCCGTATTACCCGAATAGCTAACCGCCAATACCAGAGTATCAGGTCCTACAAAAGCCGGCAAATGATAATCCCGATTAACTACTACCGGCAACCTGGCCATTTTAGCTGCGTAGTTACGGAGGATATCCCCACCAATGGCAGACCCCCCTAAGCCAGTCACCACTATATTACGGTAATCCCTCCTGTAACCCTCTATGAAGTCAAACTCCAGTTCCAGGCTGCTATGGAACTGATCGGGCAACTCATATAGATATCCCATCATTTTTTCTGCATTCATATCACCAGCCATCATTGATTCCCTCCTGCCTTTATGTATTATTATATGCTTCCGGCGTAAATTACCTACAGCATGAGTATGACTTCCCTTGATCCTTGCTGCATTAATTTATCTTCTCCCGGGGGACAGTTAAAAATACCTGCTCTGGCCATCCTGGGTGATGAACTTTTCCAAAGCCTGTATTACCCCTGCTTCATCATTGGACCCGGTAACAAAATCAGCAGCCTCTTTAACCTGGGGATGGGCATTGCCAACTGCTACTCCGGTACCCGCCCATTTAATCATCGGCAGGTCATTATGGCTGTCACCGATGGCCATCACCTCCTGAGGATCAATACGCAAAGCAGCCGCTACTGCAGCCAGGGCTTTGGCCTTGGTGGCATGCTTATCCATTATCTCCAGGGTATTATACTTAAAGGGAGTGAGATGAAGCGCCGGGCCATACCCCTCTCTCAGCACAGCTGCCAAAGCCTCCAGCTGAACATCGTCCTCAAGTACTGCCATTATTTCCAGAGGAGGGGTCCTGCTTATCAAGCCTATAATATCCTGGGTTATTATAGGCTCAATACCGGTAATCCGACTATGGGTTTGCAGTACCGGCATCATCTTTTTGCTATAGATCTGGTCATTACAATAAATATGGTAATCAACCCCATATGATTCCAATAAATCTATCAATTCTAAAGCCAAGCCGGAACTTATAGGCCGCTCATACCATACATCACCTGAGCTGGAGTTTTTAACCAGTGCTCCCTGGTAAGTTATCAAAGGCAAATCCAGCTCCAATTGTTCAGCATAAGGCAGGGCCGCCCGGAACATTCTCCCAGTAGCCAGAATAATATTCACTCCTTGCGCTTTCACCCTCTGTATAGCTGTAATGCAGGAAGGAGGTATTCTATGCCGGGAGTCCAAAAGGGTATCATCCAGGTCAATGG
>JAAYNQ010000067.1 GCA_012520725.1 Syntrophomonadaceae bacterium
AAGCCGGTTTCAGCTCAATCCTTTAAATCCTAATTAAAATAGTTTCTTAATAAATGATAAAGATAAATGATAAAGCTTTTTTGCTGGATGTAGCGAAGGTTTCCTGATATTATGAAAAAGTTAATAATAAGGATTTTAAGTAAGATATTTTACCAAATTGAGAAATATAATGCTAAGCTCTTTCTTGGTTTAGCCGGGTCCTGGGGATTTTTAACCCCATAAGCTAATGAAAAAATTTTATGTGCAGGACTTTTATTGGAATATGTCGAATTTCTCAAAAGCCTATGAGAAAGAAGAGGAGGTATACTGAAATTGAAATTTAAAAGAGCGCTAATTTTATTGGTGATAGCCATGCTGCTAAGCACTTTGGCGGCAGGCTGCGGGGGTAATGCCCAAAGCGAAGGTGAAGATCCCAATGATCAAAGTGAAAGCATAAAGGTAGGATGGGTCTATATCGGGGTCCCCGGTGACCATGGCTGGACCTATGCCCATGATCAGGGACGTCAGTATTTGGAAGCTGAGATTCCCGGAGTAGAATCCATAATTTTGGAGAATGTACCTGAAGGTGCAGATGCCGCGCGTAGCTTTGAGCAGCTGGCACAGGAAGGCTGTTCCATTATTTTTGGTAACACCTTCGGTTATGCTGATGCTATGCTGGCAGTGGCCAAGAAATACCCGGAGGTAAAATTTATGCACGCCACTGGTTTGGAGACCGCTGATAACCTGGGTACATATTTTGGTCGTATTTACCAGGCTCGTTACTTGAGCGGTATGATAGCCGGAGCTATGACTGAGAATAAGCAGTTGGGCTATGTAGCAGCATTTCCAATTCCTGAAGTGGTACGGGGAATAAATGCTTTTACCCTGGGAGTGCAGGCGGTCAATCCAGAGGCCACCGTGAAAGTGGTTTGGACCAATACCTGGTTTGATCCCACTAAAGAAAAGGAAGCCGCCAAGAGCCTATTGGAAGCCGGTTGTGATGTAATTGCCCAGCACCAGGATACTGCAGAACCCCAGGTAGCAGCAGAAGATGCAGGCAAGTACAGTATAGGATATAATAGTGATATGCGGGAGTTTGCTCCTAATGCCAATCTTACTTCACCCATCTGGAATTGGGGTCCTTTCTATGTTGACACCGTTAAATCAGTTTTGGATGGCACCTGGACTCCCGACGCCTATTGGGGGGGAATGGATGAAGGTATAGTGGATCTGGCTCCTATTAGTGACCAAGTGCCCGCTGAAATAGTGCAAGAGGTAGAGGCTAAAAAACAAGCTATTATAAACAAGGAATGGGATGTATTTACCGGTCCCATCAAAGCCCAAGACGGAAGTGAAAAGGTTGCCGAAGGACAGGTCATGACTGATGCAGAAATGTTAAGCATGGATTGGTTTGTGGCTGGAGTTCAAGGCACTCTGTAGTGAGCTGTAAAGGTGGAGGGGGCGGCTTAAAGGCCGCCCTTTACCTTGGAGGGATTTAACAGTTGAAAAGAACTCCTGTAATAGAAATGAAAGGAATAAGCAAGCGTTTTCCTGGAGTAGTGGCTAATGACAATATCAGCTTCCGGGTTTATCCTGGGGAAATTCATGCCCTCTTAGGGGAAAACGGAGCCGGCAAATCCACTTTGATGAGTATCCTAGCCGGCTTATACCGGCCGGATAATGGGATCATTAAGGTGAAAGGGAAGGTAGTTCGGCTGGATTCTCCTCGCAAAGCTCTGGAGGCAGGCATCGGTATGATCTACCAGCATTTTAGGTTGATAGAGAAGTTTACCGTAGCAGAAAATATTGTATTGGGAGCTCCCCATAGCCCGGCTAAAATAAAGCGGGAACTGATAGAAAGGGAGACGGAAAAAATATCCCAAAACTATGGTTTGACTATTAATCCGGGAGCCCGGGTACATCAACTCTCCCTGGGTGAACAGCAGCGGGTGGAGATCATAAAGATGCTGTACCGGGGCTGTGAGGTACTGATAATGGATGAGCCTACCACGGTCCTTACTCCTGGTGAGGTCAAGGAATTATTCCAGATATTACGAGCTATGAGCAGACAGGGTAAATGTATTGTATTGATTACCCATAAATTGAACGAGGTTATGGAAATAGCTGATTATGTTACGGTATTGCGGCGGGGCCGGGTGGTGGGTGAAGATAGAATTGAGAACCTGGATGAAAGCCGCTTAACCCGGATGATGGTGGCCCGGGAGGTGGAGTATTCCCAGGTGCAAAGAGATAAAGCTCCAGGTCAGGTGATATTGAATGTAGACCGACTTAAGGTTCGGGGAGATTTGGGACATCTGGCGGTGAAAGAGGCCAGCTTTGATTTGCGCCAGGGAGAAATTATGGCCATTGCAGGGGTAGCAGGTAACGGACAAAAGGAATTAGTGGAAGCTTTGGCCGGAATTCGTCCTTCCTCCGGCAGTATAGAATACCAGGGAGAAGAAATAGCTCATCTTAAGGTAAGACAGAGAATAAGCCTAGGCATTAATATGGTTCCCGAGGATCGTATAGGTACTGGTTTGGTGCCTAACCTGAGCCTTATCGACAACAGCATTTTGCGCAATTATTATAAGGAAGAGTTCCTCAGCAGCTTTTTTATTGATTATAAGAAGGTAAGACGTTATACGGAAGGAATAGTAGATAAATACAATGTTTATTTTTCTGATTTAAAGCATCCGGTTAATTACCTGTCCGGGGGCAATTTGCAGAAACTGCTGTTGGGGCGGGAAATCGAACAGACGCCCAGAGTGCTATTGGCCTCTTATCCGGTCAGGGGGTTGGATGTGGCAGCGGCGGAGGATATTTATGGCTTGTTACTGAAAGAAAGGGAAAAGGGAACTGCTATTTTACTGGTCCTGGAGGACCTGGAGGATATATTTAGGATTGCGGATAGAGTAGCGGTAATGTATCAGGGCAGTATATCGGGGATATTGGAGGTTAATAAAACCTCCATAGAGGAGATTGGATCACTTATGGTAGGAGCCCAGTTGACAGGAGTAGAAAATGGCTAAGATTAAATTGATCCGAAGAGAAAAAGAATCGCCCCTAGCGCGGGTATTGGTACCAGTGGCATCTGTGTTAATGGCTTTTGCCGTAGGCTGGATTATACTGGCCCTGGCCGGGCATAACCCGGTGCTGGTTTATCAGAAATTATATAATGGTGCTTTAGGCAGTCCCTATGCCATATCGGAAACCATAGTTAAAGCAATTCCCCTTATGATTGCTGGTCTGGCAGTATCCCTGGCCTTTAGGATGAAATTATGGAATATTGGAGCGGAAGGACAGATATATATAGGAGCCCTGGCAGCCAGTTGGATTGCCTTGAACCTGGGGCAGAGCAGCGGCCCTTTAGTTATCCTTCCACTTATGATGATAGCGGCTTTTGCTGCCGGGGCATCTTGGGGCTTGATACCCGGGGTATTGAGAGCCTACTGGCAGGTTAATGAGACCATAATCACATTGATGCTTAATTATGTGGCTATTTACTGGGTGGATTACCTGATCTTTGGTCCCTGGAAAGATCCCAACAGTATGGGATTCCCTCTAACCCCCATTTTCTCTGCTGCCGCTCAGCTCCCCACCTGGGGAGATAGCAGGGTCCACTTGGGTCTCTTGCTGGCAATTATCATAGCTATCTTATTTTACCTGGGTATTCAATATACTCGCTGGGGTTACGAGGTCCGGGTTATGGGACAAAGCCCTTCGGCGGCCAGATATGCCGGTATGAATGTTACAAAAAATATAATGCTGGTAATGCTCATTAGTGGGGGAATCGCTGGAATAGCAGGGATGATAGAAGTATCCGGTATTACCCATCGCTTACAGCAGGGAATATCGCCTGGTTATGGTTATACCGCTATTATAGTAGCCTGGCTGTCCCGGCTGAATCCTCTGGCCATCATTATGGTAGCTTTTCTGTTCGGAGCCCTTCTGGTAGGTGGCTTTGCGGTGCAGTTGGTGGGGGTATCATTCTCCATCACCCAGGTGCTACAAGGTACGGTATTATTCTTTCTCCTGGCAGGAGAGATATTTATCAATTATAAAATAGTTTTGTCACACAAGGAGGTCCTGTAATGGATATTAATGCCTGGACGGCCTTGCTGGCCGCCACCATAGTGGCAGGTACCCCCATTTTGTTCGCGGCCGCTGGAGAACTGCTGGCGGAAAGGTCAGGGATACTTAACCTGGGAGTAGAGGGTATGATGCTGGTAGGTGCAGCCCTGGGTTTTATCGTCACCGTTAATACGGGTAATCATTGCTTAGGCCTGCTGGCAGCTCTGGCCGGGGGAGGTAGTATGGCTGCCATACATGCCCTGGTCACGGTTAGTCTGAGGGGCAATCAAGTGGTAAGCGGTTTGGCATTGACTATTTTCGGCAGTGGTTTTAGCGGTTTCCTGGGAAAAAGTTATCAGGGTATACCAATGAACTATGGCTTTAAATCCTTAAATATACCGTTTTTGTCTGATCTGCCCTATGTAGGTCCAGTGTTTTTTCGTCATGATATACTGGTATACTTGTCGGTACTACTGGCTATTTTAATGTGGTATCTGCTTTTCCAAACCAAGTGGGGGCTGGCTATTCGCTCGGTAGGAGAAAACCCCCAGGCAGCAGATGCCGTGGGTATTGATGTCTCCCGGATTCGATATCTGTGTACAATAGTTGGAGGAATGATGGCGGGATTGGGAGGAGCTTATATATCCCTGGTTTATGCTCCCACCTGGCAGGAAAATATGACTGCCGGAAGGGGATGGATTGCTGTTGCCTTAGTCATCTTTGCTCTCTGGAACCCTACCCGGGCTATTTTGGGCGCTTATCTTTTTGGAGGGGTGGAAGCCCTAACCTTCCGTTTGCAGACCATAGGTATTAACCTCTCTTCTTTTTTCCTGGTTATGTTCCCCTATCTGGTAACCATATTGGTGCTGGTACTGGTAACCATTAGGCGGCGTCAAGATGCAGGTGCTCCCCAGGCTCTCAGTATGGCCTATGACCGGGAAGAACGATGAGTTGGGGAAGATAATGCCCCCAAATAGACTTCTATGAAAGTATGGGAGCTATGAATTATTTATCCGGGATAACGGAGAATATACTTAGATCTTGTCTTGGAGGTTTGAAATGATAGAAAAATCCCTGCTGACTGAAGTAATTGGATTGGCTTACGGAAAAGGACTTGATTTGGCTGAAATATATGTAGAGGAGAAACAGTCCAGCAATATATTGATGGAAGATAATCGGATTGAAAAAATCCATAGTGGCAGAGAAAAGGGAGCCGGAATAAGAGTAGTAAAAGATTATAATACGGCTTATGTTTATACCAATGACCTAAGCCGCCAGGGATTGATAAAGGCAGCTACCCTGGCCCGAGATGCCATTGGAGGTCGGGCTGACCCCCAGCAGGCAGTAATCATGGGACCGGAACAGAAAGCCCCGGTCAGAGCTGATTGCCGCTTCCTGGATTGGGAAGACCGGATACAGCTTATTGTGGAGGCAAACCAGGCTGCGCGAGGGGTTTCCGGGCTAATCCGCCAGGTTATGATAGCAGCGGCTGATGTTCAAAAGCATATACAAATAGTCAACAGCCGTGGGGAATACATAGAAGAACAGCGAAGCCGGGTTAGATTACTGGTTAATACCGTAGCCGGGAATAAAGGAAGAATCCAAACTGGATATGAGTCCATTGGAGGAGTCGGGGGTTGGGAATTGCTGGAGCAGATCTCTTTAGCCTCAATGGCTCTTAAAGCAGCAGAATTGTCGGTCCGTATGCTTTCGGCACCCCCCGCCCCGGCCGGGAAAATGCCAGTGGTAATGTCTTCAGAAGCAGGAGGAACCATGGTCCATGAAGCATGTGGGCATGGTTTGGAAGCTGATTTGGTTCAAAAGGGGCTATCGGTTTATAAGAATAAACTGGGGCAAAAGGTAGCTGCTGATTGTGTAAGTGTGATTGATGACGCTACTCTGGCCGACAAGTATGGGTCATATTATTTTGATGATGAGGGCAGCAGGGGGCAGAGAACGGTATTAATTGAAAACGGGATATTGAAGACTTACCTCTATGATTGGCTCAGCGCCAGGAAAGATGGAGTTGCCTCAAGCGGAAACGGACGCCGGGAGTCCTATCAGCATAAGCCGGTGGTGCGTATGAGCAATACCTTAATAGCTCCGGGCCAGGATGATCCAGAAGAGATTATTTCTTCAACCCCTCACGGTTTATTGGTTAAGAAGATGGGGGGAGGCCAGGTTAATACTACCAATGGGGATTTCGTTTTTGATGTGCAGGAAGGATATTTGATTCAAGACGGACGAATAAAACATCCGGTGCGTGGAGCTACTTTGATTGGTAACGGCCCCTGGGTATTATCAAATATAGATCGAGTAGGTCATGATTTGGGTTTTAGTTTGGGAGTATGCGGCAAGGATGGACAGGGAGTACCGGTAGCCGATGCCCAGCCTACCATCCGCATCAAGGAACTGACGGTGGGGGGTACCGCTTAAACCCGGAAAGCTTAGTGGCCTAATAAACATAATTACTGGGAGGCTTAGTATGAAAGAGATTCTTAGCCAGGTGGGAGAAAAAGCTTTGGATGAAGCATTGCAGAGTGGAGCGGAAGCCGAGGTTTTTCTGATGCAAGCTAAAGAACTGGAGATAGAGGTGGTTAAAGGCCAGGTAGAGACCCTAAAACAAGCGGAGGAAATCGGACTGGGTATCAGGGTATTAAAACAAGGCCGAACTGGATTTGCTTTTAGCAGTGATCTAAGTCCGGTGGCCGTTAAACAAGCGGTAGAGGATGCTATCAAGATTTCTTTTCTGGCTGCTCCGGATGAGTACCAGGTTTTGCCCCCAAAGGCTGAATACCCGGTTCTGAATTTATACGATCAGGCTACAGTTGATATGAGTATAGAGGAGAAAATAGAAATAGCCCGTTCGGTAGAACACTCAGCCTTGAGTGTGGACAGACGAATTTCCATTATTGAAAGAGCTGGTTATGCAGATGTGGAATACTGTAATTTAATAATGAATAGCAAAGGCCTGTATGCATATGAAACCGGTAATTATTGCGGCATATATATATTTCTGGTAGCGGAAGACGAGAATGATGCTCAGAACGGGTTTTCCTCCATGTCAGTTAGAAAGGCATGGGATCTATCCCCAGCCCGAATTGGGAAAGAGGCGGCGAGAAATGCTATTCGAGCTTTGCACGCTAAAAGAGTGGGGTCAGGGCATATGCCGGTAGTATTGGATCCCTATGTTGCCACCAGGTTTTGCGGGATAATTGCTTCCATGGTGAACGCGGAAGCAGTCCAAAAAGGGAAATCCCTCTTGGCTGGAAAAGTGGGGGAACAGGTAGCTTCCAGCTGCCTCAGTATAGTTGATCAGGCCTTGTTGCCGGATGGGATAGGCAGCTATCGTTTTGATAGCGAAGGGGTACCGGCCCAGAACAAAACCATAATAGAAAATGGTGTACTTAATACTTATTTACATAATACTTATACTGCTGGCAAAGAAGGAGGAAAATCTACCGGAAATGCCCAGCGTGGATCTTTTAGGGGACTGCCCGGGGTAGGAAGCAGCAATTTTTCTGTGGTGCCAGGCTTTATGGAGCAGGAATACCTATTGGATGGTATAGAACAAGGGTTGTATGTTACTGAAGTAATGGGCATGCATACGGCCAACCCCATATCAGGGGATTTTTCCATCGGAGCAGCTGGTTTGGTGATCGAAAACGGGGTTTTAAGCTATCCTTTTAGGGGGGTAACCATAGCCGGTAATATGGCAGAATTCCTCATGAATATTGATGCCCTGGCTTCTGATCTCAGGTTTTATGGAGGAAAAGGAGCTCCCAGCCTGCGCCTTAAAGAATTAAGCATTGCTGGGGATTAGTAGGGAGGAATTGCTTTTGAGATATAAAATTCTGATTATCAATGGACCCAATTTAAATCTCCTGGGAAGCAGAGAACAGGAGATATATGGGACTGCTACCCTGGAAGAAATCAACCAGGAGCTGGAAGTGATAGCCCGCAAGCAGGGAGTAGAGATAGAGTTCTTCCAATCTAATCATGAGGGAGAATTGATTGATAAAATTCATTCAGCTCCAGGCCGGTTTCACTACCTGATAATAAATGCCGGAGCTTATACTCATTACAGCATAGCTCTTTATGATGCCCTGAAAGCCGTATCCATACCTTTTATAGAGGTACATATGTCCAATTTGGCAGCCCGGGAACCTTTTCGCCAGAAATCCCTCTTATCACCTCTGGCTACCGGAAAGATATGCGGCCTGGGCCCATTGAGCTACAAAATGGCATTAATGGCAGCTTGTGAAATCCTCCTGGGTGAAGGGGAGGATTCCCTATGAGTCAGCAACGTTTGGAGAAACTGCGCCATAAAATGGAAGCCCAGGGAATGGAGGCTATGCTGGTAAGCAAAAGGGAAAACATCAGGTATTTGTCGGGGTTTACCGCAGGAAGCGATGCCCTGCTACTGATAAGCCTGCAAGATCAATATATTCTCACGGACAGTCGTTATACCGAGCAAGCCGGAAGGGAGTGTCCCAACTGGGAACTTATCCTGGAGAAGCCTCCCGATCGTAAAGCTTTGCAGCATTTAAGCAAAAAATATAAAGGGATTGCTTTTGAGAGCCAGGACCTTTCCTATTATGAATATCTTAAGCTGGAAGATGAAATTCCCAGCCGGCTCATACCAACTCTGGGCATGGTTGAAGAGCTAAGGCTGATTAAAGAGGAGGGGGAATTGGAACTCTTAAGAAAAGCGGCTGTAATCGGAGATAAGGTATTTGAAAAAATAAGCAGCCTTATTCAGGTCGGTATCAGCGAAAGCCATATAGCCAACCAGGTTCTTTATTATCTGAAAGACTATGGCTGTGAAAAAGAATCTTTTGATATTATCAGTGTGTCAGGTCCCAATGCGGCTTTGCCCCACGGAAGCCCTGGAAGCAGGCTGCTTCAGGCCGGAGATATGCTGACTCTGGATTATGGAGGTTTTTACCAGGGGTATGCTGGTGATATGACCCGAACCGTAGCCATAGGGAAAGCAGATCCCGAGTTTCGGGACAAGTACCAGGCAGTATTAGAAGCTCAAATCAATGGGATCAATATGGTGAAGGCCGGGGAGTCTTGCTCCAATATCGATAAGTCAGTTAGAAATACTCTGAAAAAATATGGACTGGAACCATTCTTTATTCATGGAACGGGTCACGGTCTGGGTTTGGAGATACATGAAAGTCCTCGGGTATCCTCTCAGAGCAGTGAAATTCTTGAGAAGAATATGCTGATCACAATAGAACCAGGTATATATATTCCTGGCTGGGGAGGAATTCGTATAGAGGATACCGTAATTGTTAAGGATGGAGGTTGTGAAATAATAACCCATTCCGATAAGAATCTATTAATTATTGATGGAGGGATAAAATGATATCAGTCAATGATTTTAAAACCGGGGTAACGGTGGAATTGGACGGAGCAGCATACCAGGTGGTTGATTTTCAGCATGTTAAGCCCGGAAAAGGAGCCGCTTTTGTCAGAGCCAAATTGAAAAATCTCCAAACTGGGGCCACGGTAGAAAGAACCTTTCGAGGTGGTGAGAAAATAAGCAAAGCCCATGTGGACCGCCGGGAAATGCAATATCTGTACAATGACGGGCAGGACTATATATGCATGGATAATGAAAACTATGAACAGATAAGCATCAGCAAGAGTCAAATCGGAGATGGGGTAAAATGGCTGCTGGAAAACATGAATATATATGTATTGATTTTCCAGGGCAATATAATCGGATTGGAGTTGCCTAATTTTGTGGAATTACGGGTAACAGAAACCGAACCCGGAATAAAAGGAGACACTGCTACCGGAGCTACCAAGAATGCTACTTTGGAGACCGGAGCAGTGGTACAAGTGCCACTCTTTGTTGAAGAAGGAGATGTCTTGCGCATCGATACCCGTACCGGGCAATACATGGAAAGGGCTTAATAAGAGAATAGCCTTTATGGTAAGATGCTGATCTGCAGGGGCGGTCTTTGACCGCCCGCTCGGTATAAAGCCCGATTATACGGTATTTATTGCTGGCCCAAGGCGGGCGAGCGCAGCTCGCCCCTACAGGTTTGCAGTGGTGTTGGGTCAGATACCCGCAGGGTACGCACCATTATTTTGTAGGCATATCGAGCGTTGTAGGGGCGGTCTTCGACCGCCCGTTAGTGTTTGCCAGGATATTCCCGGGAAGCAGCAAGGGGAGCACCACAGTTTGCCACTAAGGGTTGCCTCGATGATTTGTTGGTCTCTCGCCGGCTAACCACCGCAGGTCGCCCTACAGATCCTCACCGTAAATATGAGCCTCAGACGGCCATATGTAGGGGCGGTCTTCGACCGCCCGCCTTGGCCTAGCCATAAATTATCATACCGGGTTACCCTGCCAAAAACCTGGAATCATTTTCCCATATTGTATTTTAATATGCCTTTTGGATTCTCCATTGAGGTTTCTTTTTCATGTTTATTTGTAGCAGCTATGGCTAATAATAAGTGCAATCAATTAAGATCAGTGCTATGGGCATGAGTTCAATATTTTAGCAAACATATTCAGACTTAGACCAATCAGCTGCCAGTGATGGGGTCTTACCTCCCTAAAAGCCCTCTTGGCCCTGATCCGGAGTGTATTAGAATTATTGATTAAGATATATAAGTGATACATTTTGCTCCGGGGACCTGCTTCGAGTTTGGCGACAAAACAGTGGGGATAAGATCCTCGTTTATAGTTTACGAAAAGGGCAAAATGATGAAGGAGGATAAGAATGAAAGGGATATCAGAAAAGGTAAGTTATCTGCAAGGCTTGTATGAGGGACTTAATGTCAGTGATACTGGTTCCAATGGGAAAATCTTATCCGGATTGCTGCAAGTAATGGAAGAAGTGGCTGAAAACATCGAAGATATGCAGCAGGAAATTCATAATATGCAGGAATATCTAGAAGACCTGGACGAAGAAATTATGGATTTGGAAGAAAAAATATGGGGAGTCCAACCCTGGGATGATGAGGATATATTGGACATCAGATGTCATAATTGTGGGGAACAGCTCTTTGTAGATACGGGCATCTTGGATGATGATGTATTGGAGATAACCTGTCCCAACTGCAACACGCTAGTCTATATAAATGATGCTTCTTTCGATTTTGAGACCTATGATGAAGAGGACAATGCCAGTGGTGATAAAGTGCAACCTTCTTAGAAGGTTTATTAAGCCACAGGATAAATAATACTATAGCAATATTCATTTACAAAAGGCCAGAGATCTTATTCTCTGGCTTTTTGCTTGCCTTGAACCTACCCGGGTCTCTTTGATACTTATTAAAAGCATTGGGCTAAAATAGCCTGCTTAATTTAATGACATATTTTACTGCCAATACCAATATCTATTTAAAACAGAGGTGATTGCAGTATGTCACAAGGAGAAGTCAGGAATTTATTTAAGCATGAAATAATGCCCCTTTTAGCTCCGGCGGTCCGGAGACTCTTTTCCAGGGTGGAACCCCAGCACTTGCTGAAGGTGGAAGAAATAAGAATGCGAAGCGGGCAACCTCTTATTATTCGGGGTTGGGATGGAGAATACGGATTGGATGCCAATAACGGATTAACCCATGATATCAATCGCTCCTACCGGGTAAGCGGCGAAGATATAATTAGGACTATTGCTGCCATCAGTGACAATTCATTGTATGCCTTTGAAGAAGATATAAAGAAAGGATTTATTACCATAGCCGGGGGGCATCGGGTGGGACTGGCCGGGCAGGTGATAATGCAGCAAGGCCAGGTAAAAGCCATCAAAGAATTCTCCAGTATCTGTCTTCGCATAGCCCGGGAAATAAAAGGCTGTGCAGTTCCTCTTATGGGGTCTATATATGCCCCAGGGGGAAAAGTAAATAACACTCTCCTGATATCACCTCCCCGTTGCGGTAAGACTACCCTGCTGCGGGACATAGCCCGTTTATTATCCACAGGTAGTAGGCAGCACCAGCCATACCATGTGGTGATCGTAGATGAAAGATCAGAACTGGCTGGATGCTATTTAGGTTTACCTCAACTTGAAGTGGGGCCCCGTACCGATGTATTGGATGCCTGCTCTAAAGCTGCCGGAATAATGATGGCTATTAGAGCCCTGTCCCCTGAGGTTATCATCACTGATGAATTAGGGCGCCGGGAAGATGCAGAAGCCATCCGGGAGTGCATTAATGCCGGGGTGAGCATTGTTAGCAGTGTACACGCAAGCAGTGTAGATGAGCTGGCCGCTCGTCCCATTATGAGTGAATTGGTGGAGTCTAAAATATTTAAGAATATAATTATACTTTCCCGGAGTAAGGGTCCGGGCAGTATAGAAAAAGTGATCAGGTGGGATTGAATATGCTTTGGATAAAAATTATGGGCAGTGTTATGCTGGTTTCCGCTCTGGGATTCTGGGGATTAGCCGGTGCCCATGGAATTGGAAGGCGAAGCGAAGAATTAAAGGAATTGAGATTTGCTCTGGCCTTCCTGGAAAAAGAAATCACTTATATGCATACCCCCTTAACTTTAGCTCTGGAAAGGACTGCGGCAGTATGTCACCATCCCATAGCCGGATTCTTTTTGGAAAGTGCCGTAAAGCTCAAGGCCAGGGAAGGATTAACTGCGGGTGAAGCCTGGGGACAGGGAATCGCTTGGTTAAAGACTCAGTCCCATCTCAAGTCCGCTGATTTGGAGGTATTGAATACTGCTGCCCAGCAATTGGGAATGAGTGATAGTTCAGATCAACGCAAGTTTCTTATGATGATTCAGGAGGAAATCAAGGTACAGGAAGAAAAAGCTCGACAGGAACAAAGGGCTAATCAAAAACTGTGGTCCTACGGCGGATTTATCATGGGTATAGTCATTGTCCTGCTCTTAATCTAATCCATTTTGCTAAAAAGAGTGAGAAAGCAAGCCAAGTGAACAGGAGGTTCTTGCATGGATATCGATATTATTTTCCGTATCGCTGGGATTGGGATACTTATAGCCATCCTATCCATTGTACTCAAACAAGCCAAGAAGGAGGAACAAGCGGAAATGTTGACTCTAGCCGGGGTGGTGGTGGTACTAATACTGGTGGTACAACTGATGAATCAGCTATTCACCGTAGTCAGGTCGGTGTTTAATCTTTAGCCATTCTGATTCCTTAATAATTAAGAGGGGAGATTATATTGGAAATAGCTCAGATTGTGGGATTAGCTTTGGTAACCACTATCATGCTCCTCATCCTCAGGCAGGAAAAGCCGGTTATGGCAATAATCCTGAGCATAGTATTTAGTATAGTAATTTTTACCTTTTTAATGGGAAAAATGACTTCCATCATAGGTGTTATGAGTGAATTGACCCGCCGTGCTGGGATCAACTATTTCTTTCTGAGTACCCTGTTGAAGATACTGGGAGTTGCTTATCTAGCTGAATTTGCCGCCGCTATTTGTCAGGATGCTGGCGAACAGGCAGTAGCGAAAAAAGTGGAATTTGCCGCCAAAATCATTATAGCCGTATTAGCTCTGCCCATAATGGTAGCAATATTGGAATCGCTAATGGAACTTATGCCGGTTTAAGCCGGGCAGTCTATTCGATTGCAGGGAGGTAGAGATAGCCATGCATCCCAAAACGATCTTCATTATAATAATAAGCTGTCTGATATGTTTGCTGGGAGTTGGCGTAGTCCAGGCTGCTGATGATGGAAGCGATGAAGCAGTATTTTCCCTGCAGAACAGCATAGAGAGTCTGGATATGGAATTTTTGGACGGCTACAAAAAGCAATTGGACAGTGAGATGGCCAGCTATCTGGAGGGTAATACGGTACAGGAATGGATAAGCAATTTCATCAAGGGGGAGTGGGATTTTGACCTTAAGAACCTGGGTGGAGATCTGCTGCGTCTCTTGTTTAGAGAAGTAGTAGCCAATACCGGCCTCTTGGCTAAATTACTAATTCTAGCTGTTATTTCAGCTCTTTTGATAAACCTGCAAAGCGCTTTTTCTTCTGATGTGGCGCGTATTTCTTATCTGGCTTGTTTCCTGGCTCTATGTGCTATAGCTATAAGCAGCTTTAAACTGGTACTGGGAGTTGGACAACAGACCATAGAGAATATGCTTACATTTATGATAGGGATGCTTCCCCAAATGCTGGTTTTGACTGCTGGTTTGGGCAATATCAATGCCTCGGTTATGCTGTTTCCTTTATTGATGACCGCCTCCACCGCCTTTGCCAATGCTATCAACATAATAGTATTCCCCCTGATTATTATGTCTGCCATCCTTTCTATTGTTAACCATATGTCGGAAACCATCAAAGTGGATAAAATGGCCAAGTTCTTTTATGAAATGGCTCGAATTACCCTGGGATTTTTCTTAACTCTTTTTGTAGGCATCATGACCTTGAGGGCCCTGTATGCATCGGTTTTGGATAAAGTTGCTCTAAGAACTACCCGGTATCTTAGCGATAATGCCATTCCGGTTATTGGCAAAATGTTTTCCGATACCATTGAAGTAGCAGCCGGATATGTAGTGATGTTGAAACAGGCCTTGAGTATATTTGGGGTTCTGATAATTTTAGGCTTGATTCTTATGCCTTTAATCAAAATAGCTGCCATAGCCCTTATATACAAGGCAGCTTCAGCTATCGCCGAACCCTTGGGAGATTCCCGTACCGCATCCATATTGGAAAGTATGAGTACCCATCTTTTCTTTATGCTGGCGGCAGTAATAGCAGTAGCCTTGATGTTTTTTATTATGATTGCCATTGTAGCCGGTATGTATAATGGCTGGGCTATGTTGAAGTGAAGAAAGAGTGGTGCTTATGAGCGTTTTAACCGAAATAGTAAGAAATATTCTAGTCATTATAATAATGGCCAGTTTTTTGGAATTATTGTTACCGGAAGGGGCCATACGCCCTTTTGTGCGCTTTGCCATCGGGCTTTTTGTACTGATTGCAGTTTTGAACCCGGTACTAGGGTATTTTTTTGATGACAGCAATTTTCAAATTACCTGGTGGGACTACCAGATGGAAGCCGTAGAAGAGGAAAGCCTGCTCAGGCGAGGACAAGAAATAAACCAGAACATAATGAATCATAACCAATCACTGCTAAAGGAAAAACTGGAGGGACAGATCAATGCAGTGGTGCTCCTGGTTCCGGGAGTTGAAACAGTAGAAACGGAAGCTTTTATCAGCGGGGGAGGTATTGAAAAACTCAGCTTTAGAATATCTGAAGAGCAGGCTGATATAGGTGAAGATGAGCCAGGAGTTTGGCTTGGGGAATCAGGAGATGAACAGCTAAAGGAGCAGATAGAGAAGAAAGTTAGGGCGGTGGTAATTAATATGTATGGTCTGAGGGAGGAGCAAATAGAGATTAGTTTTGAAGGAGGAAAGTAAGATGCTGGAAGAATGGATTCGGGAAAAAAGCAAAGAAGGGGGAGCTAATTCATGGCTGCGCAGCAAGCCGGTACAGTACCTGGTGCTAATTCTGGTCTGCTTGGGTCTTTTGGCCTTAATCTGGCCCACTGGCTCGGAGCAGAAGCTTGCAGAGCGGCCTGGGACCGGGTTGGAGTCACTGGATCCCACCCAGGGTAGCAAACAGATAAGCCAGGAGGTAGCTTCCATTCTGGCTAAAATTGAAGGTGCAGGAAAGGTAGATGTAAGTATAACCCTGGCCTCCAGTGGACAGAAAAGCTATGCTACCAATATTCGACATGATGCTCGGGAAAGTAAAGAAAGCAATGGTCAAGGAAGTAAAAGCAGTTTGGAAGAGAGCAACACTCAAGATATTGCAGTGTCTTCAGGCAACCCCCTTTTAATAGAGGAAAAGACTCCGGAAATTCTAGGTGTTCTGGTAGTGGCAGATGGCGCCCGGTGGCCGGTATTGAGGGAGAAGATTGCCAATGCTACTGCTACTTTGTTAAATGTTCCGGCTTATAAGGTGCAAGTAATGCCAAGAGAAGGAGGGATATGATGATAATAAGCTGGAAAGGCCGGGAGAAAATCTTCCTGTCTGTGACCGCGGTAATTATTCTATGTATCTTGGCAGGATATGCCGGGAAGGAAGCAGACCCCAACCCCGCCAACAGCAGTACCATGCCGGTACAGGAGGTTGGGAATATTGAATCAGACCAGATAATTTCCGAACAGGAAGGATTTGATTTTTTTGCCGAATACCGTATGGAAAGGGAGAGGATGAGAAGTAGGGAGGTTGAAACCCTGAAAGAAGTAATCAATAAAGAGGACTGCAGTCAAGATGCTAAAGATGCAGCAGCTTTGAGGTTGGTAAAAATAAGTGAAAACGTAGAAAAAGAAGTCAAAACCGAAAGCTTGATCAAGTCTCAGGGGTTTAAGGATTGTGTGGTAATTATTCAAAACGAGACTACCACCGTTGTAGTGCTGGCGTCTTCCTTAAGATTGGATCAGGAAGAAGAGATTAAGAAGATAGTGAGCAGGTCCATACCTTGTCCCCAGGATAGTATAAGCGTAATAGCCAGGGCCCAGTGAGATCCAAGCTGCCATATGCAGCCCTGAAAAGGGCGGAAAGAAGGCGATTAACAGCTATTGGATTGCATTCTGCCATTTTTATTCATATAATGGTATAAGCTAAAACCGCATGTATGCTCAGGTCTGAGACCTGGGCCTATTTATCTGAAGAGCAAAAAGCGCCGGTTCCTTATTGGGGAAGGATAAGGGATTAAAGGTACAGAATATCCTTTCCCAGGACTTTCTTAATTCAATGCCCAAGTGGGCAGGGCGCTTTAGATTGAAATGAGTTGGGAAAAACTATTGGGAGCGATGATTAGATGCATATTGATGAAATAAAGGAACTTATCCTGCTACTGGATAAGAGCAGTGTTTCGGATTTGGAGATAGTGATGAAGGACTTTAGGCTTTGCCTGCGGAAAGGACCTGCTGCTGCTAACCCGGTAATTGAACCAGCCCCTATTGATAGCAATCATTCAACTATGCTTGATCAAGAAGCCCAGCCTGATCTAAATAATGCCGTAGAGGTCTTGTCACCCATGGTGGGCACCTTTTATTCAGCACCTTCTCCTGATGCCGAACCCTATGTGAAATTAGGCGATAAGGTAGAGGCCGGACAGACTTTGTGCATAATTGAAGCCATGAAGCTATTCAATGAAATTAAATCAGAATTTGCGGGAACTATAGTGGATATACGGGCAGAAAATGCTGAACCGGTAGAATATGGACAAACCCTGTTCATAATCGCCAGGGGGTGATAGATTGTTTTCCAGTGTTTTGATTGCCAACCGGGGAGAAATTGCGGTTCGGGTAATAAGGGCCTGCAAGGAATTAGGGATTGAAACCATTGCCGTATACTCCACCGCTGATCGGGATAGCTTACATGTCAAAATGGCTGATCGGGCTGTATGCATTGGGGGACCTGCGGCCCGGGACAGCTATCTGAATATGTCCAACCTGATTGCAGCAGCCAGGAACCTGGGGGCAGAAGCAATTCACCCCGGCTATGGATTTTTGGCCGAAAACCCACATTTTGCTAATTTATGCCAAACCCATGGAATAAAATTTATTGGACCTCAGGCTGATGTGATAGAAGCCCTGGGAGATAAAGCCAAAGCCCGGGAAATTGCACGGGCTGCTGGAGTACCTCTGGTACCCGGCAGTGATGGAGTGGTACATAATTATGAAGAAGCTGAGGAGATAGCTGAGAATATCGGTTATCCGGTTATAATAAAAGCATCTGCCGGAGGGGGAGGTAAGGGTATGCGTTTAGCCCATAGCCCCAAGGGACTAAAAGAGGCTCTCATCACAGCCAGACTGGAGGCCGGGGCCGCTTTCGGCAATGAAGATCTTTACATTGAAAAATATATTGAGGAACCCAGGCATATTGAAATACAGATCCTGGGTGATGAGACTGGTAATTTGATACACTTGGGTGAGAGAGATTGCTCCATTCAACGTCGTAATCAAAAACTCTTGGAGGAATCTCCTTCTTCTGGCCTGGACCCCAGCACTCGGGAAAAAATGGGGCAGTTAGCCTTGGATACCGCCCAGGCTGCAGGTTACTTCAGTGCTGGGACGGTAGAATTTCTGGTGGATAAATATGGGCAGTTCTTTTTCATTGAGATGAATACCCGTATTCAGGTGGAGCACCCGGTAAGTGAGATGGTTACCGGCGTTGATATAGTAAAAGAACAGATCCGGATCGCAGCCGGGTATCCCTTGAGTTACGCTCAGGAGGATATAAAAATCGAAGGTTGGGCTATCGAGTGCCGGGTGAATGCAGAAGACCCCAGGCGCAATTTTCAGCCCAGCCCCGGAACCATAGGTCAATATATAGTTCCCGGCGGGCCTGGAGTAAGGGTGGATTCCTCTGTTTATGCCAATTATACTATTACCCCTTATTATGATTCCATGCTGGCCAAGGTAATTGTATGGGGGAAGGACCGGCCGGAAGCCATCCAAAGGATGAAGAGGGCTTTAAATGAATATGTGATTGAAAATATACCCACCACCATCCCTTTCCATCTTATGGTCTTGGACAATGCCTTCTTCCAGCGAGGAGAAGTATATACCAACTTTATCCAGCGTAGGATTAGTGATGAAAGGTAAAATATATTAATATTAAGCTATAATTGATAATCGCCAGCAATTTCTGGTAAAATGCTACTTAAGTATAAATAGGAGGTGTTGGAAGTGGATGCACAGAAACCTGAGATAAATACCGAAATGGGTACCATCAGAATAGCTGATGAAGTGGTTTCAACTGTGGCCGGGATTGCTGCAGCAGAGGTTGAAGGTGTTGCGTCTTTAAGTGGGGGCTGGGGGACTGACTTGGTAGAAAAACTGGGTAGAAAGAACCTGGGCAAAGGTATCAAAGTGGAAGTACTTGATGGATCAACCAGTATTGATATATCGATAGTGGTAAAATATGGACATCCCATTCCTGATGTGGCAGAAACTGTGCAGCAAGAGGTTAAGCAATCAGTGGAAACCATGACCGGGTTGAATGTAAAAGCAGTAAATGTAAATGTCATAGCGGTAGATATAAAGAAAGAAGAGACGGCGGAAGAAAGCGCAGATGAAGATAGCGTGCTGGCTTAGCGGCAGGCTGCGTGAGTTTTATAACCCCCTGTTGCTACAGGGGGTTATCTGTATTCTGAAAGGAGTGAACATCTATGTCAGGCTTATTAAGGGCTATACTATTCCTGTACAATCTAATTATTTTGGCTTTGGGAGCTATTCTGGCAGCAGCTGCCCTGGGCCTCATATCATTGACGGCTTACTGGGAAGGCCTGTTTGCTGCGGTTCAAAACCGCTTAATATTAGGCAGTGCTGGAATAATAATAGTTGTGCTGGCCTTAGTAGTATTCGTAGCTTTTTTCAAACCAGCTCCCCGGGAAGACGCTATAATAATTGAAAACGTATTAGCAGGACAAATTGCCATGACTGAGGCGGCGGCCAAAGTAATTATTCAAAAAGCGGTTCAGAAAGTGGAGGGAGTTAAAGAGACCAAGACTTACATAGAAAACCAGTCCCAGGGTCTGATTGTTAATATACATATGATGATTAACCCTGACTTGAGCGTACCCAACTTGAGTAAGCAGATCCAGGAGGTTATAAAAGAGGATATGCTTAATATTGGAGGGCTGAAAGTAGAGGCGGTGAAGGTTTTAATCGACGACCTGAACAGCAGCAGAAAGACTGCCGCAGCTATTGCCAAGTAAGGGGGACATTTATATGTGGGAAAAAATATTATCCGAACTACTGGTAAAACATCGGGGTAAAACAATTGGGGTTGGCTTGGGTTTGATAGCCAGCATTCTATTAGTAAGCTTCGGTTTTTGGAAAACCCTGTTAATTGTTTTATGTATTGCTCTAGGCTATCTTCTGGGTAAAAGTGTTGATGATGAGAAAAACATCGAAGAATGGCTCAAAAAATTGTTTAAGGAAAAATAGATTTTTGGAGAGACAGCAATATGAGTAGAAGAAAAGCACGGGAATATGCCTTTAAAGTATTATTCCAAGTGGATCAGGTAACCGCCAGACCGGTGGATGCTTTAAACTATCTATTGCAGGAATCTGATCTGGCTGAAAAGGATGTAATTTTTTCGCGGGAATTGATAGCATCAGCGGTAAAAAACCAAAAGGAAATAGATGAAATTATCACCGCCTATGCCAGTGACTGGCCCCTGGATAGAATGCCGGCAGTAGATAGGAGTATTATGCGCCTGGCCGTAGGGGAAATGTTGTTCATGAGCAGTGTTGATCCTATTGTGGTTATTGATGAAGCGGTGGAAATAGCGAAAAGATATGGGGGAGATTCTTCTCCTGCCTACATTAATGCCATCTTGGACCGTTTAGCGGGCCAATCTAAAAGGAGCTAGATATAATGGAATTAATAAGCGGAAGCCAGATAGCTGAAGAAATAAAGTCAGCCCTCAGGGTAAAAAACCAAGAGGCCGGGATTATACCCCAGCTGGAGGTGGTTCTAGTGGGGGAAAATGAAGAAAGCAAGGTCTACGTGAACTTAAAAGAGAAAGCTGCCCTGAGCATATCAGCCAGGACCAGTATCAGGCAGCTTCCTGCCAGTATAAGCAAAGAAGGACTCCTGGCGGTAATTGCTGAAGCCAATAATGATCCGGCTATTGACGGTATTATAATTCAACTACCCCTGCCCCAGGATCTTAGTCCCTATCAGGATGAGTTTCTGGAGGCCATAAAGACCGAAAAAGATGTAGATGGGTTTAATCCTATTAATAGAGGGACATTAATAGCTGGCCAGGCTGAGTTTGTCAGCTGTGCTGCTCTGGCCTGCATGGAGATCATTAACCGTTACCCACCCCCAGGGAAAAATGCGGTTTTAGTAGGGGATTCATTTGATTTAATACTACCTTTGGCCATAAGCTTGGTTAGGGAAGATTTTAATGTGTCAGTGATAAAGGAATACCAAGCAGGATTAGTCCAAACGGCTGATTTATTAGTAGTTGAAAAAGGCCAGGCCGGTATAGTTAAAGGACAAGACCTGCGGGAGGGGATGCTGGTCATAGATGCCGGCTTCCACTGGGAAAAGGGAAAGACCCTGGGCAATGTTGACAAGGATTCCTGCTCGGACCTAAACGGCTATCTGCTGCCGGTACCCGGAGGTTTAGGGCCCATGCTTATAGCCAAGCTGATGGAGAATCTGAGTCAAGCCGCGTTTAAGAATAGGAGCAGTTCATGAAGGCTTTTATCACGGTCAGTGAGTTGAATGAGTATATTGGCAATCTTCTGGCCCGGGACGATTTTTTATCCGACTTTTGGATAAAGGGTGAGATCTCAGGCTTCAAGTATTATCGTCAATCAGGCCATATGTACTTTAATTTGAAAGACCGGCAGGCTGCAGTCAGCTGTGTAATGTTTAGGAGTCGCAACCAGGGGCTAAAATTCCAATTGGAGGATGGCCTGGAAGTGCTGGCCCGGGTATATGTCTCAGTTTACCCCCGGCAGGGAAAATACCAGGTCTATGTGCAGGAAATGCAGCCCTATGGCAAAGGCGGCTGGTATCTGCAATTGGAGCAATTGAAAAAAAAGCTGGAAGCAGCAGGTTATTTTCTCAGCGAAAAGAAAAAAGCCATACCACCCTGGGTGAATTGTGTGGGTATAGTCACTTCCCAGGATGGGGCTGCCTTAAAGGATATATTACGGGTAATCAGGCAAAGGCACCCGGGCTGTGAAGTGATTCTGGTTCACAGTTCTGTACAGGGGGAAACTGCTCCATCGGAATTGGCTGAAGGAATTCGATTGATTAATGCCTATGGACGAGCTCAGGTTATAATTATTGGCCGAGGGGGAGGTTCCCTGGAGGACCTGATGGCTTTTAACAGCGAAACGGTGGTGAAAGCAATTTTTGAGTCTGCTATACCAGTGATTTCTGCAGTAGGCCATGAAATAGATTTTAGTCTGGCCGATCTGGCCGCTGACCTGCGGGCAGCTACCCCTACCCAGGCAGCCAGCCTGGCGGTGCCTGACATCAGGCAGCTAAACCATGAACTGATGAAACATACTCAAAGAATGAAGCGGCTGATGGAACAAAAACTGGGACAATACAGTGAAACTCTGGACCGGCTTATGCTGGAGAGGGTATGGAAAGAACCTGATCTTATAATTAAGGAAAAGAAAAGGAAAGTAGCCGAACAGCAAGAGCGGATGAACCGCCAGATGGCTGATTGCCTGCAACTCAGCTACCACAGGTATTCCATGGCGGTAGAAGCCCTGGATAAGTTGAGTCCCTTAAAGGTCTTGAAGAGAGGATATGCAGTAGCTTATAAAAAGGGCAGCTTAATGACTGGAGTGGGTGGAACAGAAATAGGCGACTACCTGGACTTGGTATTTAACGACGGTAAATTAGGGGTTGTGGTAGGAAGCAAGGAGATGGTGGCAGATGAAAAAAATAAAATTTGAAGATGCCCTGAAGAGATTGGAAGCCATTGTAGATAAGCTGGAATCGGGAGCCCTGGATCTGGAAGATTCTATAAAATTATACGAAGAAGGAATTGATTTATCCGTATATTGCCAGAAACAACTGAATCAGGCCGAAGGTAAAATACAAAGGTTGATGAAAAAGCTGGATGGAGATTTGGAGGCTATGGAATTAGAAGATTTATAGGGACAGGAATTATATTTAATGGGGTTATGTAAATATGATAAATACTGGAAGTTTCCTAAATCAACTCAAGGTTCGAAAAGAATATGTGGAAAGATGTTTGATGGAGTTTTTGCCTCCAGCCAGCACTTATCCCCCCCTAATTCATGAAGCTATGCATTATGCCGTATTTAATGGGGGGAAAAGGCTCAGGCCCATTATGGTTTTTGAAGGAGCCGTTTTGGGGGGAGCGGATAAGGAGCAGGTGATTCCTGCGGCTTGTGCCCTGGAGTTGATTCATAGCTATTCATTGGTTCACGATGATCTGCCGGCTATGGATAATGATGAAATGCGCCGGGGGAAGCCCACCTGTCATATAGTATACGGAGAGGCCAATGCCATTTTGACCGGGGATGCTCTTTTGACCGCCGCTTTTGAGTTGCTGGCAGAAAACGCCAGGGTAGCTAGGGTTAAGGCCGAAAATCTACTTCGAGCTATTCAAACCGTGGCTATGGCAGCCGGGAGCAGGGGAATGATTGGGGGGCAGGTACTGGATCTCCAGTCAGAAGGGGTTGAATTGGATTTTTCAACCCTGGAAAAACTGCATAGTCTAAAGACCGGGCAGCTATTTCGAGCCGCTTTAACTACCGGAGCTATTCTAAGTGGTATGGAGGAAGCAGGAATTGCAGCTTTGGATGAATATGCCAAGAGTTTTGGTATGGCTTTTCAGATTACCGATGACATACTTGATGTAACAGGCAATCAGGATTTGATTGGGAAACCACTGGGAAGCGATGAAAAAAACCACAAAAGCACCTATGTTAGTCTCTTGGGAATGGACCAATCTTGCAGGTTGGCCCAGGATGCGGTGGAATCCTGCCTGAAGGCCTTGAATTATTTTGGTCCTGAGGCTGACTTTTTAAGAGAATTGGCTTCTTATACCTTAAATAGACAAAATTAGTTTACCCGCCTTGCCCCCAAGTTCATAAAAATGGCTTATGGCTCTTGGATTTATATAAAAGATCCCCTTTTCAATGACTGGCATGGAGGCCCTATGCTATGTTATAATCATGGATGAATAGGAAACTGGCAAAAGGTTGCAGTATTCTAGTCAGCCCTATTGGTTTTGAAGACGGGGCTAAAAATCCGTTAAGGGCACATCGATGAAGCTTCTGGTGTTGGCTTTTGACGCCCAGTCGGGGGTCATCGCTGGGAGTTAAGGGTCTGGGGGCTATCCGCAAAGGCATGCGGTGATGACCCTCAAATCCGTGGAGGCTCATTTCTTAGCTTAAGGAATGAGAAAACCTGCATTCCGGTAGAAGCTGGGTGCAGTGTAGCCTGCCTTGAGTGGAGGCGGCGAATGAACGTAAGAAGGGCGATTTTTCCTCGGCCAAGGAACCGTCGTCTGTTCTGAAACCGTCGGCTGCAAAAGAGGCTAGAAGCTGGTGTGGGCTGTTGAGGAAAACTCCTAGACTGAATGCAACTTGCGCATGGTTTATCGAGGATTAAAGTGTGTACTTAGTGGTAATCCAGTTCTATTTTCGGTGACGAAATAGGGTGGACGTAAAGGGAAACCGCCCTTTTGGCAACAAAAGGGAGATCTGCCGGGAAAACCTGCTGGACCTATGTCGCAGCGTTTACTCGATGAACAACCTTTTGCCAGGCCCGTTTTACTGGGGGATATTTAAGAGTTGAGTGGCCAGACTAAAAAAAACATATTGATATCTGGATTTCTAGTAGCTTTTATCACATTCTTTATGGCTCTTTTGGTCAGCCTGGGGTCAGAGGCTCTGGTAAGAGCTGTAAACAATGTGCTGGTGGCATTAATATTGCTGCTGGCTATTATTTTTCTGGGGATATTTTTTGATATAATAGGAACTGCAGCGACTGCTGCTGAATTGCCGCCTTTTAATGCCAGGGCGGCTAAAAAAATATTTGGAGCCAAACAAGGGGTAAGACTGATTCATAATGCAGATATAGTTGCCAACTTCTGCAATGATGTTGTTGGTGATATAGCAGGAACCCTAAGTGGAGCTATTGGAGCCGGCATAGTAATTACTTTAATCCAGCAGATTCCTGCTGCCGATGTGGTTTTGGCGGGAGCGGTGATGACCAGCATGATTGCTGCCCTAACCGTGGGTGGAAAAGCCATAGGAAAAAAAATCGCGGTGAGAAATGCCGATAGTATAATATTTAAAGCCGCTAAAATAGTAGCCTGGGGAGAAGAGCTTAGCGGCCTGGAATTATTTAAGAGTAGAAAGTGAGTCTTATTATGCCAGGAATACTTGAAAGGGTTAAATGCTCCGAGGACTTAAAAAAATTAACTATCAAGGAAATGAACGTCTTGGCAGCTGAAATAAGAGAGTTGCTGATAACCAGCGTATCCCGCTGTGGAGGGCACCTGGCTCCTAATTTAGGGGTAGTTGAATTGAGCATAGCCTTACACTATGTTTTCAATACCGCCCAGGACCGGGTAATTTGGGATGTAGGTCACCAGAGTTATGTACATAAAATCCTTACCGGGCGTAAAGACCTTATGTCCACTTTAAGACAATACGGAGGTTTAAGCGGATTTCCCAAAAGCGAAGAATCAATCCACGATGCCTTTAACACTGGTCACAGTAGCACCTCCATTTCTGCCGCTCTAGGCATGGCTGTGGCTCGGGATTTGCAAGAAGAGGATTACTCAGTGGTAGCTGTAATAGGCGACGGAGCCTTAACCGGTGGTATGGCCTTCGAGGCCTTAAACCATGCCGGAATTGAGGGGCGCGATCTGATAGTGGTTCTAAATGACAATGAAATGTCCATTTCAAAAAATGTTGGAGCCATGTCCGGCTACTTGAACCGACTACGTACAGATCCATCCTATTCCCGCACCAAGGAGGAAATCGAGCACCATCTAATGCGGATTCCCGGTATCGGTCCCAACATTGCCCGGGCGGCCGGAAAATTCAAAGATTTGATAAAGTATTTGATGGTGCCCGGGATCTGGTTTGAAGAACTGGGTTTTACTTATATAGGACCGGTGAACGGTCACGATTTGGATGAGCTTTTGCCAGTGCTGAAAAATGCCAGAAGAATGAAGGGGCCCATTTTTATACACGTGATAACCGAAAAAGGACGAGGATATGAGCCTGCTCGCCAGGATCCAGGAACCTTTCATGGGGTAGGGCCTTTTGATATTAGCACTGGTAAGACTTTTAAGAAAGCCATTAAAACCTATACTGAGATATTTGGAGAATATATGGTAGAGCGGGCCCGGACTGACAGCAAGCTGGTAACCATCACGGCGGCTATGGCTAATGGCACTGGATTAAGCGAATTTGCCTGCTGTTATCCGGAGCGCTTTTTCGATACCGGTATATGTGAGCAGCATGCGGTTACCCTGGCCGCAGGTATGGCTAAAGCTGGGCTTAGGCCGGTAGTAGCTATCTATTCCACCTTTTTGCAGCGAGCCTATGACCAGATAATCCACGATGTAGCCCTGCAAAGACTACCGGTGATTTTTGCTATTGACCGGGCTGGCCTGGTAGGGGAAGATGGACCAACTCACCACGGGGTTTTCGATTTGGCCTATTTGAGAAGCATTCCGGAGTTAACTTTAATGGCTCCGTCTAATGAAAACGAACTACTGGACATGCTCCATACTGCATTCACCATCAATGGACCAGTTGCCATACGTTACCCACGCGGTGCCGGGGAAGGGGTAGAGATAAGCCGGACCAGGCAGCTCTTGCCGGTGGGGGAAGCCCATCTAATGAAAAAGGGCCAGGATTTAGCTATTATGGCCATTGGCCGGGGGGTAAGCATAGCCTGCCAAGTAGCCCGCCTATTAGAACAAAAAGGAATCAGCACTCTCCTGGTGGATGCCAGATTTGTTAAACCCCTGGATATTTCTATGATTACTGATATTGGGGCTAAATACCAGAGATTGGTCACCATTGAAGACAATTGTATAAAGGGAGGCTTTGGTAGCGCCGTTTTGGAAGCTTTGGCCGAAACCAAGCAGCAGCTTGATGTATTGCGTATAGGGATACCGGATGAATTTATTGAACATGGAAAAGTGGAACTATTGTTTAACTACTTGGATATGGATGAGGTATCCATAGTGGAAAGCATTATAAATAAATGGCCAGAACTATTGAGTTATAGCAGGGAATTGGGGTTGTTGAATTTTGGGCAAAATTAGACTGGATACCCTGATACATCAAAAAGGCCTGACCAGTAGCAGGGAACGGGCCAGAGCCCTTATCATGTCCGGGGAAGTACGAGTTAATGGACAGCGGGTTGACAAGCCCGGCACTAATGTAAATGTTGATGTCCAAATAGAAATAAACAATTCCTCTCCCCGTTATGTGAGTCGGGGAGGGTTGAAACTGGAAAAGGCCATTCAGGAATTCCAGATTGATTTTAGCTCTACCGTGGTTCTGGATGTAGGAGCTTCAACCGGTGGTTATACTGACTGTGCCCTGCAAAATGGAGCCCGAAAGGTCTTTGCGGTTGACGTGGGTTATGGACAACTGGACTGGAAGCTACGCAATGATAAAAGGGTTATTAATCTGGAGAAAACCAATATAAGATACCTTAATCTGGATACCCTGGGTGAAAAGGTAGATATTATCACGGTAGACGTTTCATTTATTTCCACCCGTTTGGTATTTCCGGTTCTCAGCCCCTTGCTTAAAGAGGGAGGACTGATCATAGCCTTAATCAAACCTCAGTTTGAAGCTGGTAAAAAACAGGTGGGAAAAAAAGGCGTGGTTAGAGATGCTGCCGTACACCGGGAGGTCTTGAAAGCTTGTATTAAGTATGCTGAGGATGCAGCCTTATCATGTACTGGTATTACCTTTTCTCCTATAACCGGGCCTCGTGGTAATATTGAGTTTTTTATCAAATTGGAGAAAAGTGCCGGATCTCAATTGGAATTGGAGGAAATCATAGATATGGTGGTCAATGAAGCTCATAAGCAGCTGGGAGGGTAAAATTTGAAAACATTGCTGGTTAACAACAAGAAATATCGCCAAAGTACCCAATATATGACCGAGGAAATCATCGAAAAATTACAGTCACGAGGAATAGAAGTTTTAGTGGATGATGGGAGTCAGACTATTTCAGATCAGGAACTGGATAACATTATTGTGCTGGGTGGAGACGGCACCATGTTAAGGGCCGCCCGTACTTATGGTCAGGGTGATCTGCCTATTCTGGGTATTAATATGGGCACGGTAGGATTTTTAAGCAATATTGAAATAAATGAGGTGGATGGGTATTTAGATCAATTTTTACAGGGTGATTATACCATAGACACCATGATGATGCTGGAAGTCAATATATACGAACAGGGTGTTTTAGCCAGTACCTCTTACTGCCTCAACGAAGTAGTTATTAAAGCCAGGATACCCAACATGATAACACTGAACTATCGTATTAATGAACAGCCTTGTGTGCCCTACAAAGGTGATGGTCTGATCTTTGCTACCCCGGCCGGATCCACTGCCTACTCCTTGTCCGCCGGAGGCCCCATCGTAGATCCGGAGCTGGAAGCCATAATAATTACCCCAGTAGCCCCTTATACCTTTTCCGCCTTCGGGCAAAAACCAGCGGTGATAGCAGCCAGCAAAGTGATCAGGGTAACACCTCCCCGGTTTAGAGAGGCCCTTATCAGCCTGGATGGTCACGTAACAATGGATTTCAGTTATAATAATTCCATAGAGATAAAAAAAGCCCATCGGGGATTGAAGTTGGCCAATGTAAAGAAAGTGCCTTTTTTTTCTACCATCAATAAAAGATTAAAGCGGAGTGCAGGCAAGTAGTTATGCTGGATATAAGTAAAAACTCAGTATCAATGGCCAAGCACATTTTTCACCAGCATATTCAGAGCGGAGATGTGGTGCTTGATGCTACTTGCGGACGGGGGAAGGATACACTGTTTTTGGCTGGCCTGGTAGGAAAATATGGGCAAGTATATGCTATGGATATACAGGTGGCAGCTATTAACAGCACCTATGGTCTGTTAAAGGATAAAGGGCTGATGGATCGTGTTATCCTGATCAAGGACAACCATGTTAATTTGCTGGAACATCTGCATGGGGTAAGCCCCCGGGCCGCCTTATTCAATTTAGGCTACCTGCCGGGAGGCGATAAGAAGATAATTACCCGGCCCGATACTACCATAGAGGCTCTGAACCAAACCATCACCTTTCTAGCCGTCGGGGGATGGATATCGATTGTTTTCTATACCGGCCATGAGGGGGGGCGGGAAGAATATGAGGCAGTCAGCCGGTATTTGGCCGGCTTGCCCCAATCTCTGGTAACGGTAATGGAGTGGAAATACCTCAATCAGCTTAATCATCCTCCGGGACTATTACTCATACACAAGGTAGGTGAGCTTTAGAAGATGAAATCACAGAGACATTTTGCGATTATGGATATTATATCCAAAGAGCGCATAGTCACCCAGGAAGAGCTTTGTGAAGCCTTAAAACTTCGAGGCTTTGACGTTACCCAGGCTACTGTTTCCCGGGATATCAAGGAGCTGCAATTGATTAAGATTCCCGACCTGGAGGGATATCGATATTCCTTGCCCGATAATACGGCATTAAAAAATTCTTATGAAAGAATGAAGCGTATTTTTCAGGATTCAGTGGTCAATATCGACCATAGTGAAAATATCGTGGTAATAAAGACTCTGCCCGGAGCGGCCCAATCAGTAGCCTCCATGATAGATACTTCCGGACTGAATCGTATAATCGGAACCGTAGCCGGAGATGACACTATATTGGTGGTGGTAAAGCCGGTAGAGGCAGTTCAGGAAGTAATGGCGGAATTCCTTCGCCTGATTAGATAAGGAAAACAGTTCACTTCCGGGGTCACCTTGATAAGCTAAGCGGATAGAAGGGATTTATATGCTACAGGAAATATATATCAATAACTTTGTGCTTATAGATGAATTGCGCCTGGAGCTGCAGCCTGGTTTAAACGTGCTTACCGGAGAGACTGGAGCCGGCAAATCAATTATTATTGATGCTTTGGGTCTGCTTATTGGCGGCCGGATAAGCAGTGACTATATAAGGATTAAGGAGCAAAAGGCCTTGGTAGAGGCTGTGTTTGACATTAAGCACAATGAGGAAGCTCGATCTTTTCTGGAGCAGAACGCTCTGCTGGATGAAGATGAACTATTAATAGTGAGCCGGGAAATAAGTCCTGGGGGCAGAAACCTGGCCCGGATCAATGGGCGCACGGTAAATATATCCCTATTGAAAAACCTGGCCGTACACCTCTTGGACCTGCATGTGCAACATGAGCAGCTTAGCATTCTAAGGCCAGAAATGTATTTGCATTATGTGGATAGCTTTGCTCCGGATAGTGAAGATGTCTTGGTGCAGGTACAGGATTGCTATCAACACATCAGCATCCTGAAAAAGGAACTGGAGGAACTACAGGCGGATGAAATAAGTAAAGCTGAGAAGCTGGACTTTCTGAGCTATCAGATAGAAGAAATTGAAAAAGCCAGCTTGCGTAAAGGAGAAGAAGAGGAACTAAGCAGCCTGGCCCAGCGGATTAGAAATGCCCGTAAACTATGGCAAGGGTCACAGCGTATGCTTGATTATCTATATAATGGTCCCCAGGGGCATAATGCTTATGATTTAATAGCCATATCCCTGGACCTCTGTTCTGAACTAAGTGAAGAGCCATTTTTTGCAGAACTGCAGCAAAAGCTGGAGGAAGTCTACTATTTGCTTCAGGATCAGTCAGCCCAAATAGCCGCTTATCGTGATAGCCTGGAATTTGATCCTGGGCGGCTGGAAGAGATAGAAGAGAGATTATTCCTTATCAATAAAGTGAAAAGCAAGTATGGCGGCAGTGTAGAGGCAGCTTTGGATTATCTGGAACAAGCCCGGGAGCAAAAAGCCAGATTGGAAAAGCAGCAATTCCTCCGGGAGTCCCTGCAAAAGGAATTGGATGACTGGCAAGAGCAGTATTATGCAGCAGCCTCCGAATTAAGTGCCAGGCGCAGGGAAGGGGCTAAAACCCTGCAGGAATTGGTTAAAAAAGAACTGGTAGAATTGAATCTGCCTCATATTCGTTTTCAGGTCAAGCTGCAAGAGGAAAAAGAGCCAGGCGATTCGGGCTTGGATAAAGCCCAATTCCTGTTTTCGGCTAACCCGGGCGAAGAATTAAAGCCTTTATCCCGGATTGCTTCGGGAGGGGAAATATCACGCTTTGTTTTAGCTTTAAAAAAGGCTCTGGCCCAGGTATATCAGGTTCCCACCCTGATTTTTGATGAAATCGATATAGGAGTAAGTGGCAGTTCCCTGACCGCTATGGCTTTAAAGCTCAGCCAGTTGGCTGCCAGCCACCAGCTAATACTGGTTACTCATTCCCCCCAGGTGGCCAGTTATGCCAGCCAGCATTGTCTGATAGAAAAACAGGTTGTTAAAGGAAAAACCTCTACTTCGATAAAGGTCTTGAATGAGTCAGAAAAGATAGCTGAAATAGCCAGAATGCTGGGAGGAGATAATTACTCCCAGCTGACTCTGGAGCATGCTCAGGAAATGTACACCCAGGCTCAGAACAAGTTGGGCAGGACTCAATAAACCTGAAAAGATACCCGTCCAGCCTAAAGGCACATACTTCCAACTTAAGCCCCATCTTAAACCTATCCAGGCTATCTTGGGAACCCTCCCATCAATCCACCCTTAACTCCACCCTTAACTGGGGGATGCCTTTCCAGTCTCAATCACCACCTTGTGAACTGATAATATTTCGTGATAACTCAGGACTCCCCAAAAGCATCTTATTTTTTTGGAAATTTGATGAAAGATGCCTGTTTATTGGTCTTACTATCCTTCCAGTATAGTTTTCTCCCATCAAGGCAAAAATATATTCTAGCAATCTGCAGGGGAGTGAATCGCTTGAATAAGTATAGAACATATATTGGAATTATTATTTCGCTTATATTTTTATTATTGTGTTTTTCATCTCAGGGGCGATTAATTCTGAGTTTGCCCGACAAGCATAGGATGGTGGTGGGAGAACGCAACACCATAGATATCAATCTTCCCCGGCAGCTGAAAACCCAATTTGAAATTCAAATTCCCGGGACTTCCCAGAGCGTTTTGGCTTCTCCCCAGAATGCACCGGTTAGTATTACAAAAAACGATAAAGGTTATGAAATAGCTGCTCTTAAGCCGGGCAAGGTAGAGCTGCAGTTAAAGTTATTGGGTTATATTCCCCTAAAATCAATAGCTATCGAAACTATGGCTCCCAAAAGGGTAATTCCAGGAGGCCATTCCATAGGGGTTCTTTTGCAATCCAAAGGCATAATGGTTGTAGGTTTCGCTCCCGTAGTAAGGGAAAACGGGGACAAGGTATATCCAGCCCGGGACAAGGGGGTTCAGATCGGAGATTTGATTCTGGCTGTAAACGGGCAGGAAGTTAAGGATGAAACTGATTTGGCTCAAATCGTAGACGCCAGCCGGAATAGTGAGCTGGAATTAAGAATTAAAAGGAAAGATAAATATTTAACGGTGCCGGTTAATGCCCAATTATGCCCGGAAACCCAGAGATATAGAATTGGCCTCTATGTAAGAGATGGAGTGGTGGGGGTTGGGACTCTTACCTTTTGGGACCCGGAAACCTGGAATTATGCAGCCCTGGGCCATATTATCCTGGATGCTGATACCCGCCAGGGCATAGATGTATTAAAAGGGAAGATCGTAAGTGCTTCCATACAAACTATCAAGGCTGGCAAGCCGGGCAAACCGGGAGAAAAGATAGGGGTTTTCGATAATTCAGGGAAGATTGAAGGTAGCATAGATAAAAATGGCGCTTTTGGTATTTATGGAAAAACCTTCAAACAAATGAGTAATCATTTAAGCCATTACCCGGTGGAAGTCGGCTATGCTCATCAGGTTAGAACCGGAGCAGCAGAGATTTATACTGTAGTCAATGGTACTGACATAGAGAAATTCAGCATAGAAATCGAAAAAGTATATCCAGAACGTAAAAATGGAAAGGGAATGGTTATCAAGGTTACCGATCCCCGTCTTTTAAGCCTTACCGGAGGTATCATTCAAGGCATGAGCGGAAGTCCTATTATTCAAGATTCCAAAATAATAGGGGCAGTAACTCATGTGTTCCTAAATGATCCTCAACATGGCTATGGAATATTTATGGATCAGATTTTATCCGATCTGCCCACAGCAAATAGCCAGGCAGCCAAAGCCAGTTAAAGGGCTTAGAATTACCCCATACAGCCCAAAGAGAAAGATTTTCGACAAAGCTGCAGAAATTAGCTAAGGACTATACAAACCCTTGCTATTCCTTGCTTTTCTGCCAATGAACCCATATATAAAGGCTATATTTATATGTATCATTATGGCAGGGGTTGCTATAATATAGGGTAATTTGGTAGAAAAAAAAAAGAGGAAATGATTAGGGTATAATAGAAAAAGGATCTTAATTAATAATAATGAGATTTATAAAGGGATGAGGAGGATTCATTTGTATGTTTAGTGAATCAAATCAAATTAAAGTTTTAGTGGCTGATGACAACAGAGAATTTTGTGGAATATTAAAAAGCTATTTTACCAATGATCCGGATTTTCAATTGATAGATGTCTGTACCAATGGCATGGAAGTAATCAATGTATTGCAGAAAGAGGAAGTAGAAGTATTGATATTGGATTTAATCATGCCTTATATGGACGGCATAGGCGTATTAGAAAAGATAAACAGCATGAATCTGGAAAAACGACCCCGGGTTATTATATTAACCGCTTTTGGACAGGAAAATATTACTCAGAAAGCCGTTCAATTGGGAGTAGATTATTATATTCTAAAACCTTTTGATCTTGATGTTTTAGGGGATCGGGTCAGACAGGTGGTAAGAGATAATAAAGGGGAAGATAGTCCGGTTTCCATACCCCCTACCGCGATGCCGGCCCGCAATTCTCGTAACCTGGAAGTAGAGGTAACCCGAGTGATTCATGAGATCGGAGTACCAGCTCATGTTAAAGGTTATCAATATTTGCGGGATGCCATTATGCTAGTGGTTGATGAAATTAATTATCTGGGTGCAGTAACCAAGGAACTATATCCTACTATTGCTCAAAAATATGACACCACTCCCAGTCGGGTGGAACGTGCCATCCGCCATGCTATAGAACTGGCTTGGGATCGGGGAGACGTAGATAAGATCAACAAGGTTTTTGGTTACACTATCAGTGGCGAAAAGGGTAAACCGACCAACTCAGAATTTATAGCTATCATAGCGGATCGTTTAAGACTGGAAAATAAGGTTAGTTAGATATTGTGCTGACTTATGACGGAGCAAATTAAAGCAATCCAAGAACCCGTGATTGATACGTATTTGAGAGTACGTTGATTGAGCGGGTTTTTAACTGTAGCCAGGTCCTTGACCGGCTTTATTTGTCATATAGAGTGAAAGAATAAATGCTGGCCTACAATACAGGGCTGGAATTTATTAAATCCCAGCCAGCCCTGGTTTTTATTTTATTAATACGATGTGTTAATATTAATTGATGGTTGTAGAATACTATACTATTTCAGGAAAAGATTATAGCTGAGGTGGAAAATGGTATTAAAGGGCAAGGCCAGGATGGATCGCAGAACCAAAAACCTGGTCAAAAGGTTAAAAAGAAGCGATATTGCCATAATTGATCACGATGATATTGACGAAGTGGCTGCCAACTCTCTGATTGATATAAGGCCCCAGGCTATTATCAACGCTGCGCCTTCCATAACCGGACGTTATCCGGCTCGGGGAGTATATAAACTGCTAAAAGCCGGGATCCCGGTTCTGGATGAAGTGGGAGAAGGAATATTTGAGAAAGTCCGGGAGGGCATGTTTATTGAGATAAAAGGGAATGGAGTCTATTGGGGCAAGACTCTTATTGCTGAGGGAAATCTCATCACTATGGAAGACGTGGAAATCAAGCTAAAACAGGCCAGCCAAAATATAAAGCAGGAGCTGGATCGCTTTGTAGAAAATACTTTGGAGTATGCCAAAAAGGAAAAGGACATATTATTAGGAACCATGGAAATACCGGCTATAGAGACTCATATGTTGAACCGCCATGTGTTAATTGTGGTTAGAGGTAGCAGCTACAAAGAGGATTTAAAGACCATAAGTTCTTATATTCTGGAAGAACAGCCGGTTTTGATAGGGGTGGACGGAGGAGCTGATGCCCTACTGGAATTTGGGCTGAAGCCTGATATTATAGTAGGAGATATGGACAGTGTTTCCGATGAAGCTCTAGCCTGTGGGGCGGAGATTATTGTTCATGCTTATGCCGATGGGTCAGCTCCAGGCTTGCAGCGAGTTGAATCCATGGGGATAAAAGCCAAGACTTTATCTATGCCCGGTACCAGCGAAGATGTGGCTATGATCATAGCCTGGGAAGAGGGAGCCAGTTTGATTGTAGCAGTAGGAACTCATTCCAATATGGTTGATTTTCTGGAGAAGGGACGCAAAGGCATGGCCAGCACCTTTTTGATCCGCTTGAAAGTAGGGTCTATACTGGTAGATGCCCGGGGCGTCAGCCAGCTTTACCAGCATAGTCTGCACAGAAGATATCTGCTGCAACTATTCGCCGGAGCCTTGGTGCCGATACTCATTATTTTATGGGTATCCCCGGCTACCAAACCTCTATTTCATATATTGCTGTTACAGCTCAAATTGTTATTTAACATTTAATCAGGGGATTCCCCTCAGCGCAAGTGCTGGGGATGCATTAACGGGCAAGGCCTTTTGATCTGGCATGCTCTTAACCATACTAAGATCCGGCGCAAGATATTAATGTATTCCAAGCCGCCAAATACGATTGTTTCGTCAAGGAATTATCATGTATAAAAATAGAGGTGGGTTAAAGATGATCGATCTTAAGTATCATATTGCTTCCATTGTAGCAGTTTTCCTGGCCTTAGGCCTAGGTGTTATTATCGGAAGCACTATTGTAGGAGATGATCTGCTGGTAGATCAACAACAAAAATTGATAGAGAGATTGGAAGAGCAGTTTTATACTTTGAAAGATCGGGAAAATGAACTGCTGGAAGATAACAATTATAAAGAGCAACTGCTATACAATTATGAAAACTATAGCCAGGCATTGTTGCCGGCAGTGGTAAATGGCAGGCTAAAAGACTATAAGGTGGCGGTAATTGTAACCGGTGATAGTGAGATTCCGGCAGGTATGATTAATGCTATCTCCATGGCCGGAGCTCAGGTGGTATCCAAAACGGTACTGCTTTCCAATATGAAGCTGGAAGATGAAGAGAGCCTCAGTGGTATTAGGTCCTATTACGGACTGGGGGAAGACGAAAGTAAGGCCACCATCAGACAGCATATTGCAGATACTGTAGCCCGGATCGTTATGAATAAGCCTGAAGCAGGTGCGGTGGCTTTTCTGCAGCAATATAATCTGGTGAAATTCAATGGGGGCAATGATATCCCTATTGATGGGGTTATAATAGTGGGGGGAGCTAACAACTTCAGCAATTGTTTTGTGGACGATTTTGACAGTGGCTTGATAGAGAGCTTTATTCGATCCAATGTTAAGGTGTTTGGAGTGGAAGCAGTACAGGTAAACTATTCTTACATAGGAATATTTCAGCAATATAATATTACTACGGTAGACAACATAGATAAAAGCCCGGGCCAGGTATCTTTGATCCTGGCTATGGAAGGCGAAGCAGGCAATTATGGGATTAAGGCTACAGCCCAAAAATTTATGCCTACCATACCGGTTGATTATAAACTATAAGGGGTAATGAGATGAAGTCGGTTATGGCAGTAATACCTGCATTTAATGAAGAAGATACTATAGCTAGTACCGTGGCAGCAGTACAAGGGGTACCACAAATCAGCAGGATACTGGTAGTAGATGACGGGTCCCGGGACCAAACTGCCGAAAGAGCTGGAAAGGCAGGAGCTGAAGTGCTGGTACTGCCCAGCAATCTTGGAAAAGGCGGAGCCATGAATTGCTCGGTGGAATTGGTGGACCGGGATGTGGTGGTGTTTTTGGATGCCGATTTAGGAGAAACTGCATCTCAGGCCGGCTTGATTATTGATCCTATTCTGGAAGGAAAAACTGATTTATGTATCGCTGCTTTTCCAGCTCCCGTCAAAAAGGGGGGCTTTGGTCTGGTAAAAGGGACTGCCCGCCGCGCCATCAGAAAACTATCGGATATGGAAGTGAACTCTCCCTTAAGCGGGCAGCGGGCTATGAGTAAAGAGGTATTATTGGCCTTAACCCCTTTTGAGGAGGCTTATGGCGTTGAACTGGGTATGACCCTAAAGGCATTATCCCTGGGTTTTAGGGTCCAGGAAGTTATGACCACCATGAAGCATAATGAAACCGGAAGGGATCTAAAAGGTTTCATACATCGAGGCCAACAGTTTCTTGATGTTATAAAAGTCATTAGAATGATGGAAAAGGAAGGTGTTTTATAACATGCTCCTTGCTATTCTGGGCTTATTGGCCGGCCTGGGATTGGAGGCCCTGGTTTTATATTTTTTGCTGAACCTCTTGCAGGAGTCCGGAGCCGTTAAGGAAAATTATTTAGGCCGGGAAATACCGGTTAGTGCCGGCATCAGCTTTCCTCTGGTGACCCTGGGTGCATATCTTATATACGGCATAGCAGGCAGCTATGATTGGGGTTTTCATATATTTTTAATGGGGATAATGAGTATTTCTTTTTTAGGATTTATTGATGATATGCTGGGAAAACGTGATGTTACAGGATTTAAGGGACATTTTAAAGCCCTTTTTAAAGGCCGTTTAACCACCGGAGGCTTAAAGGCTCTGGCGGGGGGATTAATAGCCTTCTATCTGGCCCTAAACAATCCCAGCGCCATCAATAACATCAGTGTAGGGGAAATTATACTGGATACCTTGATCATAGCTCTGTTTACCAATTTGCTGAATTTGCTGGATTTAAGACCAGGACGGGCTATTAAAGGTTTTTTGTTTTTCCTTTTATTAATAGCCATATTAGGGCTGGGAGATATAGACTGGCTGTTACTGGCACCATTGTTAGGTGCGGTACTGTATTATTTGCTCATCGATCTTAGGGCTGGGGCCATGATGGGTGATGCCGGCTCCAATGTACTTGGTCTCACCCTGGGATATTTATGTGTAATAAGCCTGGGCTTGCTGCCCCGGCTATTTATATTATTGGGTCTCTTGACTATGCATTGGTATACGGAAAAGTATTCACTGTCCCAGACTATAGAAAAAGTAAAAGTATTAAAGTTGTTGGATGAGCTAGGAAGGGGTTAAAAAATGATAAATGAATCCAGGTTGATAAATAGTTTCATCACTATGGCTCAAATTCCTTCAATATCCGGGCGAGAAGGCAAGATGAGAGATTACCTGCGGGCTCAATTGCAGGAACGGGGATTGGAGGTTAATGAGGACGAGGCCGGACTTGCACTGCAGGGAGAAGCCGGCAACCTATGGGTAAAAATACCTGCTTCGGTGGAAGCTGAAACCATATTATTCGCAGCCCACATGGATACGGTGGGACCAGGGGAGGGGATCCAGGCTATAATAGAGGATGGGGTCATAAAGAGCAAGGGTAATACCATACTGGGTTCCGATGATAAAGCAGCTATTGCCGCCCTATTGGAAGCCTTGGATGTAATTCGGGAAAAGCGCTTGCCCCATGGCCCACTGGAATTGCTTTTTACCGTTGGGGAAGAGCAGGGTTTACAGGGGGCCAAGCAATTTGATTTCACTTCCTTGAAGGCTACTATGGCCTATGTACTGGATGCCGGAGGGGATCCCGGGGTTATTGTAATACAATCACCCTGCCAAAATGAGATAGAATACAAGGTTTACGGAAAACCCGCCCATGCCGGAATTAATCCGGAAAAGGGTATTAATGCCATACAGGCAGCAGCCCTGGCTTTGTCCAGAATGCCCTGCGGACGTATTGATGAGGAGACTACCTGTAACCTGGGAATTATTCAGGGAGGGACAGCCCGCAATATTGTAGCCGATTATTGCCAGATCAAAGGTGAGGCCAGGAGTTTAAACCGCTCCCGGCTGGACCAGATTACGCAAACCCTAAAAAACACCTTTATGGAAGAAGTACAGAGACAAGGAGCCCGGGCCGAAGTAGAGGTTAAATTCCTTTATCCCGAAATACGACTGGACCCGGAGGATAGGGTGGTGAAAACTGCCGTAAAAGCCATCGAGTCAACAGGCCTGCAGCCCCGGCTGGAAAGCACCGGTGGGGGCAGTGATGCCAGTATTATACACGGGAACGGTATACCCTGTGTTAATTTAGGGATTGGGATGAGCAATGTACATAGCTGTGATGAATATATTAAAATATCCCATCTGATAAAAGATACCAAAATAATATTGGCCATAATCAATGAAATCATAAAGGAGAAATAAGGGAGGCAGGGATGCTGGAATTTAAACGGGGAATACTAGGGCAGGAATTGTTCTACCGTAAGGGGATACAAGGATTTGAGGTCAAAATAGATGAGCGTCTGGAAAAATGCATAGTTTATCCTCCCCTAAGTGGAGAGGCCAGAAGCGGTGACGAAGTAATATTGAATACCACGGCCATGAGTCTGGGTCTTGGAACCGGAGGTTATCACTATGTAATAGCCAATTTAAGGCATGGTGATAAAGAGCTCACTCCAGGGGGACATATAATGAAAATGCGTTATACTCCATTGCAGCTTAAAGTAATGAGCGTGGAAGAGGAGGCTAGCCCTCATCGCCAGGCTATGATGGAGGCGGATTCCCTGGACCACACTCCAGTTTTAGTCGGCACCCTGCATTCCATTTTGGCTCCAATGGCTCTCTATTTGCATAGGCAGGGTTACCGAAGCGCGTATTTAATGACTGATGGAGCAGCTCTGCCCCTGGCCTTCAGTAATACCGTAGCTATTTTAAAAGAACGTAATATTATCTGTGGCAGTGTTACTGCCGGACATGCTTTTGGAGGCGATTTGGAGGCGGTAAATGTATATTCCGGACTGCTGGCGGCCAAAAAGGTCCTGGCCGCCGATGTGATAATTTGTGCTATGGGTCCGGGTATAGTAGGGACTGGCAGCAAATGGGGCTTTACCGGGGTTGAACAAGGAGATATCTTAAATGCGGTGGAATCCCTGCAGGGAATTCCCATAGCCGTACCCAGGATAGGATTCGCCGATACCCGGGAAAGGCACCGGGGGATAAGCCACCATACCCTGACTGTGTTGAAAAGGGTATGCAGGGTAGAAGCCATACTGCCTCTTCCAGAGTTGGAAGACCAAAAAATGAGCTTCATACTGGAACAGCTCAGGAAAGAGGAGTTATTGGAGTCCTATCTTTGCTGTCTGGAAAGAGTAGAAGGCTTCCATGATATACTGGATAACAGCCCGCTAAAGCTTAGCACTATGGGACGCGGGCTGGAAGAAGAGCCCGATTTTTTTAAAACCCTATTGGCAGCAGCCCGGGTGACGGAGCGAATTTTAAGAGGAGAGAAGCTAAACCGGATCCGTTTAAGCTAAAGCCTGTATCAATGCAAATACAATCGCAGGTATTCCTTTAAGGAAAGGTGCAAAGGCAGCTTTTCAAATATAAGGGGTAAATGCTTGACCTGGCCTAAGGCCGTAAATCCATTAGCTTTTAACAATACTAACACTTTATCATCACCTCGATGGCAGTATATGCGGAAAGTGGCAAAAATATGCAGGAGGTTGGGACTATGGACTGGGAAGAAAAAACGATATCATCCACTCCCATATTTAGCGGACGCATTGTTCGTCTGCGGGTAGATCAGGTTAGCCTGCCTGATGGTAGGCAGAGCCAAAGAGAAATTGTGGAGCATCCTGGTGCAGTAGCTATTTTACCCCTGGATGTGGATAATATGATTTGGATGGTAAGTCAATATCGCAAAGCGGTGGAACAGGTACTACTGGAGATACCAGCTGGCACCCTGGAGGAGAATGAAGACCCTCTTGATTGTGCTAAAAGAGAACTAGCCGAGGAAACCGGACTGAAGGCCGGAGAATGGCAGGAGATAATACAGTATTATTGTGCTCCAGGTTTCTGTGATGAAAAAACCATTATTTATTTAGCCCGGAATCTAGAGCCGGAAAGCAGTTTGAGTCCAGATGGGGATGAATTTTTGGAACTGGTAAAGATACCCCTGAAAGAGGCTTACCAACGGGTAATGGATGGACAAATTGTAGACGGCAAGAGTATAATAGCCATCCAATATGCGGCACATAAATACTTGAGTTCACAGCAGAATGGGTAATATCGATTTAGAACGCATATTTGGTATCAGGCCCGGCGGGCCACACTGTCCGAAAACTCTCGGAAAGCAAGAACTCTACCTCCAAAGTGGATGATGATGTGCTATTTCAGGGCCAAAAAGCAAGCTCCAGCCCTAAAAACGACAAATAATTGGTATAAAGTGGGGCGATTACAAGCCTAATCCATAGTTTTCGGACAGTCTCGGGCGGTCGAAGACCGCCCCTACAGTCTCATGGGGGTTGATAATATCTTAAATATATATGGTGATATGCATATACATATTGGGCGGGCTGCCGGTAAGGCAGTCAAGATTACCGCTTCCAGCCAGCTGCAATTAAAAAGCATAATATACCGGGATGCCCCTCGCAAAGGCTTGGAAATGGTGGGAGTGGTGGATGCCGGTACCCTGCCGGTAGCTCAGGAACTGGAAGAGATGCTCCAGACTGGAGAACTAAGGGAACTCAGGGCAGGAGGCTTTTTAGCCCGCAACGGAGTATTATTGATAGCAGCCTGTGAGTTGGAGAGTATAGAAGGAGTACACTGGATCATTTATCTGCCCGCTTGGGAAAAGCTAAGGGAGTACCAGCGCTTTATCCGTAGTCGGGTAAGCAATATGCAGCTATCCACTCAAAAGGTTCGTATTAGCGCGAAAGAGCTGGTAAATATGACTTGTATTTTGGAGGGTATTCTATGTCCGGCCCATGCTTTTACCCCCCATAAGGGAATTTATGGCTTCTGGACTGATAGCCTGAAAAAGGCTTTGGGCAGTGACTATAGACAGATACGGGTTATAGAGCTGGGTTTAAGCTCGGACAGTGATATGGCTGCTACTATTGATGAAACCCGGGCTTTTACCTTTTTGACCAATTCGGATGCCCATTCACCAGATAATATAGGACGGGAATTTAACCGCTTTCGCCTGAAAAACAAGAATTTTTTGGAATTCAAATACTGTTTGGAAAACGCCCAGGGACGGCGTATAATGGCCAACTTTGGATTAGATCCCCGTTTGGGCAAGTACCACCGCAGCTATTGTATATCCTGTTCTACCATAAGTACTGAGGCTCCTCCGGTCAGCCATTGCTATAAATGCGGCAGTGATAAAATGGTGATGGGGGTTTATGATCGTATTGCTGCCATTCAAGACCGGAAAGAGCCGGGCCATATGATAGGCAGGCCCCCTTATTATTACCGGGTTCCCATCAAACAATTGCCCGGTGTTGGTCCTAAGACTTACGAAAAAATGCTAAATTATTTTGGCAGTGAGATTAATATAATGGAAGAGGCGGCCCAATCAGACCTAGCCCGTATAGCCGGAGAGCAAATCGCAGACATGATAGTAAAGATGAGAACGGGAAGACTGCCTATTATTCCTGGAGGTGGAGGACATTATGGAAAAGTTCAAAAGAATAGTGGTTAGTTCTGATGCCAGCGGAGCTTTTCAGGCAGCCAGAGAGGGTTTGCTGGTAATGATTGTGGATGTCATCGACATGTCCACCACTCTGGAAAGTGCATTGGATGCCGGGGCACTGGCGGTTCTGGGCTGCAGTCCCGATTTTACCAGGGCGCCGGTCTTGGTTAACCCAGAGCAGATTGGACAAAAGGCGGCCCGGCTATCCCGAGATAGAGAGACTGGAATTATACTGGTTGCTGAACCCAGAGCCGGTACCGAGGTGGAAAGAATGTCCCGTTGCCAAAAAGTTTTAAAAGGCATTGAAAAAGAAAAAGGCCTGGTGGAAGCTATATTACCCAATATAGGAGCTGAAACCCCACGTATGGCAGATATGAAGAACCGGGTGGTAGTAGCCGTGACTGATACCGGTGGTGTGGCCTTTGATGCTGCTTATACAGTTAGCGATAGAGTGATAACCGGAACCATAGCTCGCACCTTAGCCCAGAAAGGTATTGAGCCAGCTCTAAGCGCGGTGAAAAGAGCCCAGCAAATGATACGGGAGGGTGACCCGGGAATAGCTATCATTGCCGCCAGCCGAAATTCCATGGAGGATATGCTGGCAGCCCAGTTTATCGCCAATCTCATCAGCACCATGTAAAGGTTAAGAACCATCCCCACCTTTGATGGGGGCCAGGGTTCAGACCATTTTCCTTTTCTTCCAGTCGAATTAAATCCCATCAATAATATCATTTCTCTAATCTTTTTCTTTAACTGCATTTCTTGGCTCAATTCTTTTTGCATAAACTCACTCTCATAAAAATATTAATGGTACAAAGTGCAAGAAAGATATCTATTTTCCAGAAAGCAGGTAGCGGTCTATGGAGTTTAAATACAGGATCAGGCAGCATTTGAAAGATAATTCCCTTCAATATATGTTGGTTCTGGGAATCTTTATATTCGGTCTGATGCTGGGTTTTCTCAATGTAAAGGGCTTGGATAATGAGGTTCAACAATACCTGCTCAAGCTCTTGGATGATTACCTGCGGGGAGGCCTGGAAGGAGAATTATTGGGCAGGAATATCCTGGCTGCTGCTTTTATCAAGCAGGCAGAAACCCTTTTGAGTGTCTGGTTGCTTGGCCTTACTGTAATTGGACTTCCACTGATCATGGTAGTGATCTTTTTACGGGCTTTTTCCCTGGGATTTACCCTGGGCTTTCTCATTCAGCAAAAAGCCGGAACTGGAGTCCTAGTCTCTTTGGTATCGGTATTGCCGCAAAATCTATTCTATATTCTTGGACTCCTTATAGCTGGAGTAGTGGCCATGAATTTTTCTCTTAATATTGTTAAGAACAGGAATCAAGGTACTAATAAACTGGGGTTAGCCTTACTGGCTTATACTACAGTAATGCTCTTGTTGTTGGTGGTTTTCGGGCTGGGGGCTTTGATTGAAGCCTACTTTTCACCCTGGCTCTTGGGTTGCTTGGGATAAATTAATTTAAGGAGTGGTAAACATGATCGTAGTCATGGGCAGGTGGAAACAAAAATTAATTAAGTTTCTGGGTATACTGGTGCTGATTGCGGCATTCGTTGTAGCAGTACCTGCTATTACCGGATTGCTGGTAAAGCAGGTGCCGGCTTTAAGCGGGTGGTTGCAAGACGAACATCCCACCGGGAATCCTATGCGGGTAGAAGCGGATGAGAATGCCGGTAGCTTCAACCAAATACTGGATCAATTTGTTATCAAACTGCAGGATTTTTATTATGAACGTTAGCTGCAAGAAGGAAAAGGCTTATAATATGTCAAAGTAAGTAAGGAAAAACAGGAGCAAGCTAATGGACGGCCATATAACAGCTTTTATAGAATATTTGGAATTTGAAAAGGGGCTGTCTTTAAACACCAGGGCTGCTTATCGGCGGGATCTGAGCAAGTTTATGGCCTTTGTCCGGGAAAAAATGGCTAATAATAAAGGCCCGGAGGAAATCACTAAGCAAGACATTGTGGCTTTTTTGGCCTGGCAGGTGAATTCCGGGGCAGAACACTCTACTATTGCCCGCAGTTTATCCAGTATCAAGACTTTCTATAAATACCTGGTCTTGGATGGATTGGTGGCGGCAAACCCGGCGGGGGATTTAGAGACCCCAAAAATAAGGAGAAAGCTGCCCCGGGTACTTTCCGTTGACGAGGTGGACAGGCTGATGGAAGCACCCAAGGTGACTCTGCCTTTAGGAATTAGAGACCGGGCTATGTTGGAATTGATGTATGGCACCGGGGTGCGGGTATCGGAACTGCTATCATTGCAGCTGGATGATATAAATTTTACTGCGGGATTCCTTCGCTGTTTGGGCAAAGGCAGAAAGGAGAGAATCATACCGGTCAATCAGACCGCCAGTGATTGGGTACAAAGGTACCTGGCTCGCTCCCGTAACCTGCTCAGTAAGAGTTCCCAGGAAAGAGCACTTTTTCTGAATGCCCGGGGAAAGAGAATGAGTAGGCAGGGGTTTTTTAAGATCCTGAATGCTTATGCCAAGGCAGCGGAAATTGATAAAGAGGTTACACCCCACACTTTAAGACACTCTTTCGCCACCCACCTGCTGGAAAATGGGGCTGATCTGCGGGCAGTGCAGGAAATGCTGGGACATTCAGATATATCTACTACCCAGATATATACTCATTTAACCCGCTCCCGTTTGAGGGAGGTATATCAACAGTATCATCCCCGGGCCTGATATGGAATAGACCATAAAGATCTTGATGATGGCAGATAATACTTATAAGTGTTTTAGCCCGGGGCCAGGTCATCCCCGTGTTTTTATGGGAGGAATGAATTTGAGAAAAAGAGCTGTTTTAATAGTCTTGGATGGAGTAGGGGTAGGTGAGATGAGGGATAGCTATCAGTATGGCGATCAAGGCAGCCATTCACTTAAGAATACCGCTTTGGCGGTAGGGGGCTTGAAAATCCCCAACCTGCAAAAGCTGGGTCTGGGCAATATAGATGCTATACCCGGGGTGGAACCCGCTATCAAGCCTGCTGCTGCCTATGGAAAAATGGAAGAAAGATCCTGCGGCAAAGACAGTACTGTAGGCCATTGGGAAATGATGGGCTTGATCAAGGAAAAAGCTTTTCCTACTTATCCTGAAGGCTTCCCCCAGCAGATCATTGATGAATTCGAAAGGGCGATAGGAAGAAAAACCATTGGCAACAAGGTAGCTTCCGGTACCCAGATCATAAATGAATTGGGAGCAGAACATATAAAGACTGGCTATCCAATAGTGTATACTTCAGCCGACAGTGTATTTCAAATTGCCGCCCATGAAGAGGTGGTACCGGTGGAGCAATTATACCAGTGGTGCCAGATTGCCCGGGGGATCTTACTGGGCGAGCATGGGGTGGGCCGGGTGATAGCCAGGCCTTTTATAGGTAAACCCGGCACTTGTACCAGGACTAGTAATCGCCATGATTTCTCCCTGGAACCGGGGAGAAATGTGCTGGATATACTGCTGGATAACGGGATGACAGTTATTGGGGTAGGCAAAATAAAGGATCTATTCGCTGGTCGGGGATTAAGTGAATCGTATCCTACCAGCAGCAACCAGGAAGGGATTCAGAAATTGCTGGAATTGGTGCAGGAGGGCAGGGGAGACCTGATATTCGCCAATCTGCTGGATTTTGATCAGACTTATGGCCATCGTAATGATGCCTCAGGCTATGCTGCCGCCCTGGAAGAATTTGACCAGGGTCTGGGAAAGCTGCTGGAATACCTGGGGCCGAAAGATTTACTGTTTATTACCGCTGATCACGGCAATGATCCCACCACCCCAAGTACTGACCATTCCCGGGAATATGTTCCCCTACTGGTATATGGTCGGCCCATCCGGGGGGGAATAGATTTGGGAGTCAGAGGATGTTTTGCGGATCTGGGCCGGACTATTGCTGATTATCTGGAAGTTGACGCATCAGGATTAGCTGGCGAGAGTTTCTGGGATTCGATCAGAGCTTAAGGGATAAAGGCTTGAGCTGGGCTTGAAATTTATTAAGCAGATCAGTGTTGATGGCCAATAGGTCATGGGGCTTGCAGTGAATAAGGAGTCATAAATGAATTTTCAGGATATTATCAGAAAAAAAAGAGATGGTCACAGCTTGAGTAAGATAGAGATCGACTATTTGGTCAAGGGAATCAGCGATGGCTCGCTGCCGGACTACCAGATTGCCGCCTGGGCTATGGCCGTATACTTCCAGGGTATGGATGATAGAGAAACCCGGGACCTGGCTATAGCCATGGCTTACTCCGGAGAGGTAGTAGATTTATCCTTTATTCCCGGGGTCAAGGTAGATAAGCACAGTACTGGAGGGGTGGGAGACAAAACCACTCTGCTTCTTACTCCTCTGGTGGCTGCCGCCGGTATACCGGTGGCCAAGATGTCCGGGCGAGGTCTGGGTCACACCGGAGGAACAGTGGATAAGTATCTTTCCATATCCGGCTTTCAAGCGGAACGGAAATATTCTGACTTTATAAAACAGGTGCAAGAGGTGGGAGCAGCCGTGGTTTCTCAGAGCGGAAACCTGGTTCCAGCCGATAAGAGATTATATGCTATAAGGGATGTAACTGCAACCGTGGAAAGCATTCCCTTAATTGCTTCCAGTATAATGAGCAAAAAAATAGCCGCCGGAGCCAATAGTATCGTTCTGGATGTTAAAGTAGGATCAGGTGCTTTTATGAAAGAGCAGGAGAAAGCTGAGGAACTGGCCCGGCTTATGGTGGAAATCGGGAAAAAGGCAGGCCGCCGGGTAATTGCTATACTCAGCGATATGGAACAGCCCCTGGGACGAATGGTGGGTAATGCTTTAGAGGTAAGGGAAGTCATCGATACTCTTCAAGGCCGGGGTCCTGAGGATCTGCTGGACTTGTCCCTGGTTCTGGCTTCCTATATGTTGATACTGGGTGAGAAAACTTCCAGCCTGGAAGAAGCCAGGCAATGGATAAGTGAGATCTTGGTCTCAGGCCGGGGATGGGAGAAATTTCAGGAGATGATTCGGGCCCAGGGAGGAGAGTTGAAGGATGAACTGGACAACTACGGACTTCCTAAAGCCCAATACCAAAAGGAGGTAATAGCAGAAAAGAGCGGGTATGTAAGTAATCTTAATGCCTTTTTAATAGGCCATTCCGCCATGCTCTTGGGGGCAGGCAGGGCCAGGCTGGAGGATGATATTGATTATGCAGTGGGGATAGAATTATTAAAAAAACCGGGAGATTTAGTACAGGCCGGGGAGGCCCTGGCCCTGTTGCATTTAAATGATGAGAAGCGTATGGAATCAGCCCTCCTGCAGGTTTCCCAGGCTTATCAAATTACTCCTAATAAGCCCCAAAAGCCAAAACTTATATTAGATATAATCCAATAAAATGCTATACAACAAGGGGGAGTAGGAGACATACCTGTATGTCTTAATTGAAAAAGCTTTAACTCGTATATTAATCTTGAGGAGGAATAATATGCGGTTAATGAACAGAGCAGGAGACACAAACAGGGGAAATTGGCAGCAGGAGTATAATAAAAAAATTTGCACTCCTGAAGAGGCGCTATCAGTAATCCGGGACCATGATACCATTGCCATGGCAGGAGGAAACGTGGTGCCGGAAGCCTTGGTCAAGGCTTTGAGTCAAAAAGGCAATAGCTGGCAGCAGCTTTCGCTGCTGGTTAATTTTGCTTTGAAACGCTATGACTTTATGGATCCCAGCTATAAGGAGAACTTTAGCATCGAGACGGCCTTTGTGGGCCCCATGGAAAGAAATTGCATTCAGGAAGGGATTAGCAGTTACGTCCCCATCCACCTTCAGCAATTGGGACATTGGCTGGATTATAGAAAACCCAATGTAGTAGCCTGTTCAGTTACTCCACCCGATGCTGATGGTTATATGAACAGATCCTGTTATGCCGGCTTATGTCATCGGAGGGCCTTTGAAAAAGCCCGGACCGTAATTGTGGAAGTTAATCAAAATCTGCCTTGGCTCTGTGGGGATGACTTTAAAATCCATGTTTCGGAAGTAGATTATATTATAGAAAATAATTATGAACCCGTGGAAACCCAGGATATTCCTATAACCCAAACCGAAAAATTAATTGCTGCCCATATTGCAGATATGATAGACAACGGTTCCACCATTCAACTGGGCCTGGGAGGATTGGCCAATGCAGTTGGATATTTTCTCAGAGACAAGAGGAACCTGGGAGTTCACGGGGAAGTAATTTCTAATTCCATAATGGACCTGCTTATTGCTGGTGCAGTTGATGGCTCAAGAAAGAGCCTGCACCGGGGTAAGGTTTTAGGATGTTACCTGGTGGGAAATCGCAAATTGTGGGATTTTGTTGACCGTAATGAGGATTTTTTGTTCTGTGAGGTTGAATATATAAATGATCCCAGGGTAATAGCCCAAAATGATAATCTGATTTCCATTAATAATACCTTGATGGTGGATTTGACCGGGCAGGCGGCTTCCGAATCCATTGGTACCTATCAATATAGTGGTACCGGCGGACAGGTGAATTTTGTTCAAGGAGCCACCCAATCCAGAGGCGGAAAAAGCATACTGGCTTTGAGTTCCACCTACCAGGATAAAGAGGGCCAGCTGAGGTCCAAAATAGTACCGGTTTTTCCTGAAGGGACCATAGTCAGTACTTCGCGCAATGATGTGGAATATATCGTGACTGAATATGGTGTAGCTTGTTTAAAGTGGAAGAGCCTGGCGGAAAGGGTTAAAGAATTGATCCGTATTGCCCACCCGGATTTTCGTTACCAATTAAAATTTGCAGCCGCTAAGAACCATTGGATATAGAGGTTTTTGAGGGGCTAACAGTTTACAGCATCATATAGTCATATAAGCTGGGAGATATATCTGCCAGCTTCTTTTTATATCTTAGAAGGCTTATTTATACACCGCCAAAAGTGTTCCCCCCTTTTACACGCCCTGTAAAGAGGCTGTTACGGATGTTGGAACCGGGCTTACCAAAAGTACAGGAGAATACATAGCTACTGGGGGAATCCCCGAAAAGAGCTGGGAAATATTAAGCAAATAATCTGCTGCTCTTGGTCCTGCAGCGATCAATCGACTAGCTGGCGACTTTTGCTGACCTTATTTGGGGGTTCATTGTCTTCTAAGCCTAAGAACAGCAAGTCCAAGCTTTTTCAGGCTGCCAGGCAGTTGGAATAATAGCATCTTGCCTCCAATATAATTAATAAACTACTTTTTCAGGAGGTGCAGACCTGTATGCCGGGTAAAAGACGAACTGCTTTGGTGCTGCTTCTTGCATTTTGTTGCTGTTTTCTGCTGCCCGTGACAGTTAAAGCAGATGTCGTTGAAGTATCGGCTGAAAGTTATGTTTTAATGGATGCTGATTCAGGCAAGATACTGTTAGCCAAGAACGAGGATAAAAGACTGCCACCGGCCAGCATGACTAAAATTATGACCCTGATCTTAGCCTTGGAGGACCTGCAGGAAGGAAAGGTTGGACTAAAAGATAAGGTGATAGCTAGTGAAAATGCATGGAAAATGGGGGGATCCCAGGTTTATCTGGAACCGGGGGAAGAAATGACCTTCGAGGATATGCTCATAGCTATTGCGGTAGGATCAGCCAATGATGCCTGTGTGGCAGTAGCTGAACATCTGGAAGGTACCCACCAAAACTTTGTTCAGCGTATGAACGAAAAAGCCAAGAGCATGGGCCTTAAGAATACCAATTTCATTAATGCCTATGGTCTTACTGCAGAAGGTCATTACAGCAGTGCCCTGGATATGGCTATCATGGCCCGCTACGCTTTAGAGGTACCTAAAATGTTGGAATATACATCCATAAAAGAATACAATTTGCGGCAGGGTGAATTCAAGCTCTTTAATACCAACAAATTGTTATGGTGGTTCGAAGGGACTGATGGTTTTAAAACCGGGTGGACTGACGAAGCCAAGTATTGCTTAACCTCTACGGTAAAAAGAGACGATTTGCGTTTAATTGCAGTGGTTATGGCTTCTCCGGTTGCTCAAAGCCATTTTCGGGATTCTATGCAGTTATTCAATTATGGTTTTGCCAAATACAGTTTTAAATCCTTTTTTGCCCCTGGTAGCACCTGTGGTACGGTTCGGGTAGGTAAAGGGGCTCAAGATCAGGTGGAGGTAGTAGCAGGGGAAAATGCGGGAGTTATATGTGCCAAGGGAGAAGAAAAGAAGATAAGCTATAAGAAGAGCCTTAGTGATTATATTGATGCTCCGGTAAAAGCAGGACAAAAACTGGGTGAACTCATGATCTACCAGGACCAGGAGCTGCTGAAAAAAGTAAATTTGAATGCTGCCCAGGATATTGAGCGAGGAGGCTTATTAAGGCAGTTTTTGAAAATGATTGCTGAAACCTATCTTTTATAATTGGAATTTTGTGGAAGGAATTTCCCCTCCCGGCTAGAATTGATAATATGTCAGGGTAAAAGCGGGAGGGGATAAAAAATGGAGCTTGAATTAAAGCAGGTAAGAAATACGCTGATAGTCAGAATTGAAGGCGAATTGGACATGCTGGCAGCAGATCAGATACGAGAAGATATTGATAAAAAGATAGACAATAGCGAAATAAAGAATTTAATATTAAATCTGGAAAAGGTCACTTTTATAGACAGCTCAGGCTTGGGTATGATAATAGGTCGTTATAAAAAGCTCAAGGGCAAGAATGGACGGATGTTTATTGCCGGAGCCAGGCCCCAGGTAGAGAAAATTTTGTATTTTTCCGGTATTAACAAGTTAATTAGCGTGTACCGGAATGAACAGGATATAATTAATCTTCAAGGGAGGTGAATTCCAGCACAGACTGGAATCTAACATGAATGTAAGAAATTATTGTAAACTGGAAATAATGAGTCTGCCGGAAAATGTCTCTTTTGCCCGGGCTTGTGTTGGTGCCTTCGCTTCTCAGCTGGGATGTACCCTGGAAGAAATCGATGAAATAAAGCTGGTGGTCTCAGAAGCTGTGTCCAACAGCATAATTCATGCCTATGAAAATCGAGGAACTGAGTTAATAACCATTGTTGTTAGCTTGCTGGATGGACGAACCCTGGAAATCATCGTAGAGGATTATGGCAAGGGTATAGAGGATGTAGCCCGGGTACTGCAGCCATCCTATTCCAGTGAGCCAAGCCGAATGGGTCTGGGTTTCTCTTTCATGAAGTCTTTTATGGATGAGTTGGAAGTGATCAGCCGTCCAGGTGAGGGCACCAGTGTACAGATGCGAAGAAGTTTTGTGAGCAAAGACAACGAAGCTTATGCTTAAGGGGGAGATAAAATGTCCTCCTTGAATTCATTTCATGATAATGAGAACCTGATAGTCAAAGCCCAGGCAGGTGACGAAATAGCCCGGGCTCAGGTTCACGAAGCCAATATTGGCCTGGTATATATGGTTTTGGAAAAGTTTAAGAACACCTCCTATGAATATGAAGACCTGTTTCAGGTAGGATCTATTGGACTATTAAAAGCTATAGACAAATTTGACTTCAGCTATGGGGTTAGGTTTTCCACCTATGCGGTACCCATGATAATCGGAGAAATCAAAAAGTTTCTGCGGGATGATGGAATAGTAAAGGTTCAACGAGGCCTAAAAGAGACCTACAGCAAGATACGTTGGGCTCAGGACCATCTAAGAGGTGAGCTGGGGCGAGAACCAGGTGTGGATGAAATCGCCTGCTTGCTGGATATGGATAAAGAGGATATCGTCATATCCATTGAAGCCTGCCAGGCCCCAGCCTATATCAATGATGTTTTACCCCGGGAGGAAAATGACAATCTCTCCCTCCTGGATCGATTAACCGCCAATGAAGGCAATGTGATGATGCTGGAAAAAATAGCCTTGCGAGAAGCATTGGCTGCCCTGGATGAGCGAGAAAGGGAGGTGATAATAAGGAGATATTTTAAGGATGAGACTCAATCTCTGATTGCAGCAGATATCGGTGTCTCACAGGTACAGGTTTCTCGAATAGAAAAAAGTGCCATTAAGAAACTAAAGAAACTTCTGGAATGATGAAAGGGAGTTTTCCAGCTAGAGCCGATAAGGCTCTTTTTTATTTTTTATATAGGGAATCAAGGATGGATTGGAATTAAAAAGCATAATCGGCCATTAAAGTAGAGAAAATATTGAAGAAGATCAGCCTGATTAAGGAACTAGCCCATAGTAAACCCCAGATGGCATAGGGATTAGCAGCTTATAGCCAAAAGCATAGATCTTAAGGGACTGCAAATGCATAAGAAAAGCTTGGAAAGTCAATAATATCTTATCGGGAGGCGATGAGTTTGAATGTTGACGCCAAAAAAATGCATCAAATAGAGATACAGGAGTATCAGAATCTGGTGGACGGGATAAAGCCCAAACCCGATGTGCTTAAAAACTGTATATGGGCTTTCCTGGTAGGTGGGGCAATTTGTGCTTTGGGCCAGCTGATGCTTAATTATCTCCTGAGCTTGGGAATGAGCAGGATTGATGCCAGTTCAACAGTTTCCTGTATAATGATTTTTCTGGCCGCTTTTTTTACTGGCATAGGGATTTATGACGAATTAGGTAAAAGGGCCGGGGCCGGGTCCATAGTGCCGATTACCGGCTTTGCCAATGCTATCGTTGCTTCGGCCATGGAATACAAGCGAGAGGGATATATTTTTGGAGTAGGGGCTAGAATATTCAGTGTAGCAGGACCTACTCTGGTATTCGGCTTTGCTGTAGCGGTATTGATAGGTTTAATCAAAGTCTTCTTGAGTTCTTAATTCGGAAGATGTAAAAGGTGGAATGGATGAATGCCGGCTTATAAAAAAAGAGGAAGTCAAACGGTAGTTTTTGAAGATCCTCCAGTTATTACTTCCTGGGCTTCCATAGTGGGGCCAAAAGAAGGACAAGGACCCTGGGGGGGAGATTTTGATCAGGTCCTTCCTGACTATCTGTTGGGAGAAAAAACCTGGGAAAAAGCCGAGAGAAAAATGCTTCAGCAAGCTGTCAGCCTGGCTTTAAGTAAACGAGACTTACAGGTGGATGATGCAGAAGTAATTTTAGCGGGAGATTTATTAAACCAAACGGTTTCAGCCAACTATGCGGCTCGAGAACTGGCCCGTCCTTTTCTGGGCTTGTATGGAGCCTGTTCCACCATGGCTGAGGCTTTATTGTTAGGGGCCATGCTGGTGGACGGCAAATTCTTCAACCGTTTGGTATCGGCCACCTCCAGCCATCATTATGCAGCTTCCAGGCAGTATAGATTTCCTACTGAACAGGGAACCCAATCCACTCCCAGTACTCAGTGGACCGCTACTGCTGCGGGGGCAGTGGTTCTGGAGTGGGAAGGGGTAGGCCCTCGGGTTACTGCAGCTACTATTGGCAAGGTAGTAGATTTAGGTCAGACCGATATAGCTGATATGGGTAGTGCTATGGCCCCGGCGGCTGCTCATACCCTAAAAACCCATCTGGAAGATTTAGAGCTCTTACCTGACTATTATGATCTGATTCTTACCGGGGATTTAGCCCGGGTAGGCATGGCTATTGCTGAACAGCTTTTCATCCGGGATGGCCTGGTACCCAGGCCTAATTATAGTGATTGTGGGGTTTTGCTTTACGATGAAAAGCAGGATGTGGATGCAGGAGGATGTGGATGTGGTTGTGCAGCAGCTATGCTCTGCGGTCCCCTGTTAAAGAAAATGCTGGCCGGGGAGATTAACAAACTCCTGCTGGTAGCGACTGGAGCCCTTATGAGTCCTACCATGTCTTTTCAAGGTGAAAGTATACCAGGCATTGCCCATGCGGTAGCTATAGAGAACTAGAGTGCCATGCTTTATGGATATGGTATAGAAAAAAGTGATTGGGAGGTTCCTTAATCATGACACCATTGTATATGGCCTTCTTAGGGGGAGGCCTACTATGCCTGATTGGTCAGTTGATAATGGATTTGACCAAGGCTAATATTACCCCGGGTCACATTTTGGTTGGTTATATTTCAACCGGAGCCATATTAAGCGGTTTGGGAGTGTATCAACCCCTGGTGGAGGCAGTAGGAGCCGGGGCTACCATTCCCCTCTCCGGCTTTGGACATTTGCTGGTCCAAGGGACCTTAAAAGCAGTGGAAAGGGATGGGCTATTAGGCGCTTTCAGCGGAGGAGTTGAAGCTGCTGCTGCCGGCATTACCTGCGCCATAGTATTTGGTTATGTAGCTGCGGTATTGTTTAATCCCAAGGATTAAAGACAGCTCACTAGAGGTGAATACTATTTGTTTAAAAAGCAAGATATAGAGCTCAACTCCGATTATGATCGAACTTTAGATCTGATTAAAAAGGAACTGGGCGAAGGCGAAAGCTTTGATATAGTGGTCCGGGAATTTAAGATAGCAGGCCAAAAAAGTGCACTGATCGGTATAGATGGACTTATTAAAGATGATGTAATGACCTGGATAATGCAGTCTTTATTTCTCTTAAAGGACAGCCGTTCAGAGCATATTAAATCCACCCTGCAAACAGCTATTCCTTACATTGAACTAAGCCGGGAAGACAATATTGATGAGCTGCTCTATTTGGTATTATCCGGCTCCGTTTTACTGGTGGTGGATGGCCTGAAAGAACTTTTGGTGATAGATGCCAGGACCTATCCTTCCCGTAATCCGGAAGAAGCGGAAATCGAGCGGGTAGTACGGGGCTCCCGGGATGGTTTTACCGAGACCATTGTCTTTAATACCGCTCTGCTCAGGAGAAGGGTAAGAGACCCGAAGTTGCGGATCAAGATGATGCGGGTAGGCAGAAGATCTAAAAGCGATGTTTGCCTGTGCTATATCAAGGATATAGCGGATCCCGATCTGGTAGCCACTATAAGTTCGAAAATAGAAGCTATTGAAATAGATGCGGTACCCATGGCGGAGAAAGCGATAGAAGAATTAATAGTGCCTGGAAACTGGTGGAATCCATTTCCCCGGGTAAGGTATACTGAACGTCCTGATGTGGCGGCAGCACACCTCTTCGAAGGGCATGTGCTGGTGATGGTGGACACTTCTCCTAGTGTTATCATTGCTCCCGCTACCTATTTTCACCATATACAGCATGCTGAGGAGTACCGGCAGAATCCAGTAGTAGGTTCCTATATTCGTGGGGTAAGGTTTTTGGCGGTTATGGCTTCCATTATTATTACCCCCTTGTGGATGCTTTTTGCTCTATCACCGGAACTGCTGCCGGATTTTCTTGAGTTTATCGGACCTAAGAAGATTGGTCAGGTACCGGTTTTTATTCAATTCATTATAGCTGAGTTAAGCCTGGACCTTATTCGTATGGCAGCTATTCACACTCCTTCACCCCTGGCCACTGCCCTGGGAGTTATAGCGGCTTTATTAATAGGCGATATAGCGGTGAACATCGGTCTCTTTGCTCCGGAGATAATTCTCTATACCGCAGTGGTGGCGGTAGGTTCCTATTGTACTCCCAGTTATGAAATGGCCATGGCTAATCGACTGGTACGCTTTTTCATCCTGCTGGCTACCGGATTCTTTAAATTGCCTGGATTAATTATAAGCAGCATTTTGTCCCTGCTGCTGGTAGCGTTCACCAGGTCCTTTGATGTTCCTTATTTGTGGCCTTTAATACCTTTTAATTACCGGGCTTTTAAAAGTATTATTATTCGTTCTCCGGTACCGATACAGAACCTGCGTCCCGAAGTTCTCCATCCCAGGGACCGGCGCAGGCAACCGGTACCGGCTCTAAAAAGGAGGAATAAGTAAAGATGAAAACCGTAGGAATGCCCAGAGGCTTGTTCTATTACTATTATTACCCCTGGTATAAGACCTTTTTTAACGACCTGGGAGCCAGGGTGATTTTATCTTCACCTACCACCCGGATAACCGTCGACCAGGGTATTAATATGGCAGTTGATGAAACCTGTTTTCCCATTAAGGTCTATTTTGGTCATGTACAGGAGCTATGTCAATACGATTTGGATTACCTCTTCGTGCCCCGGATAGTAAGTGTTGAGGCCAGAAGCTATATTTGTCCTAAATTTATGGGGGTGCCGGATATGATACGGGCTTCTTTCAGCGATTTGCCCCCATTGATTGATATCACTATTGATATCAGTCGTTCCCCCCGGGATTTTCAAGAGGAGCTATATAAAACCGGCCGCTTGTTCACTAAATCAAGGCGCAGGATTAAAGCTGCATATGAGCATGGCCGGGAAGAGTTAAAATACTGCCAGGCTATAGCTGCCCAGGGATATACCATGGCTGAAGCCATAGATATCTGGGAAGGCCAGGAAGAAAAAGGTTCCTGGAATAGCGACCTGTGTATAGGAGTCCTGGGACATGGGTATTCTCTATATGATCAGACTATTAGCCTGGACATTATTGGCAGATTGAGAAAAATGGGATGCCGGGTGCTCCTGCCGGAAGCTTTACCCGGGGAAAGAGTGGAAGAAGAGGCTTCTACCATGCCCAAACGGATATTCTGGACTTTGGGCCGGAAAATGGTAGGAAGTGCTTTTATCATGGAGAAGAAGCCGGAGATCGATGGGATTATTTACGTAGCCTGTTTTGCTTGCGGACCAGATTCCTTTATCGGCGAGATAATCGAAAGAAAAATAGAGAATAAACCGTATATGCTGCTGGTAATCGATGAACATACTGGAGAAGGAGGACTTAATACCAGGTTGGAAGCCTTTTGTGATATGTTGAGAAGAAAGAGGAGGCAGAAGATTGAAGATAACCTACCCGCATATGGGTAATGCCTGTATTGCCATTGAAGCCATGCTGCAGAAATTGAAGTTGGAAGTAATACCTCCCCCTCCCATAAGCAAGAAAACCTTGGAAATCGGAACCAAGCACTGTCCGGAATTTGCCTGTATGCCGCTGAAAATTACCATGGGTAACTTTATTGAAGCCCTGGACCTGGGAGCTGATACCATACTGATGGCCGGTGGCTGGGGTCCCTGCCGTTTTGGCTATTATGCCCAGGTGGAAAGGGATATACTGGCTGATTTAGGTTACAAATTCGATATGGTAATACTGGAGGCCCCTGATTCGCGAGTATCCGAATTATTCCGGCAATTGCAGGCTCTGGGTCAAAATGTAAGTATTGTGGAAGCTTTTAAAGCCTTGAAATTTGCCTGGTACAAACTGCAGGTGGTGGAAGAACTGGAAAAGAAATTGGCCTATGTTCATCCCCGGGCTTTGGATAAAAGAAAGGCAGAAAACATATATGATCTGGCCTTAGAGAAAATCAAAGCAACTCAGGATAAAGAGGAAATCGATAAACTGTTCCATACTTGCCTGGCTAGCCTGGACCAAATAGCCTTAAGAGCAGAAGAACCCTTGAGAATAGGCCTGGTAGGGGAAATATATACGGTATTGGAACCCATGGCCAATTATAACCTGATTCGCTCTTTGGGCCGCTTAAATGTAGAAGTGGATAATTCAATATACATAAGCGATTGGTTAAACGATCATCTTTTAGGGGGATTGGTTAAAAAATCTCATCGTCGACAACTGCTCAAATGCGCCGCTCCCTATCTAAACTATTTTGTGGGGGGGCATGGCCTGGAAACAGTAGGCTCTACCGTCATATATGCCCGTCAAAGCTATGATGGGGTTATTCACCTGGGTCCTCTGACCTGTATGCCTGAGATAGTAGCCCAATCAGTACTTAAGCGGGTAAGCAGTGAGGAGGGAATCCCCTGCATGACGCTGTATTTTGATGAACATGCAGGGGTAGCCGGGATTCAGACCCGCTTGGAAGCCTTTACTGATATGTTAAAAAGGAAAAAAGCCCGAAGGGCTGCAATCCATTAAGGAGGGATAATGTGTCCTATTACCTGGGAGTTGATATTGGTTCAGTAAGCAGCAATTTTGTTTTAATAGATGAAAAGCAGCAACTGCAGGAAAAGCTATACCTGCGAACCGAGGGAAACCCGGTTAGAGCCATAAAAAACGGGTATAAAGAATTGCTGGAAAAGAGAAGGGAAAAATTGGATATCAAGGGTATAGGTGCTACTGGCAGTGGTCGCCATTTAGCCGATATTATCCTGGGGGCGGATGTGGTAAAAAACGAAATAACTGCTCATGCGGTGGCTGCTTCCTGGTTTTACCCTGAGGTGCGTACCATTATAGAGATCGGGGGACAGGATTCCAAAATTATTCTCCTCCAGGGTGGGGTAGTCAGCGATTTTGCCATGAATACAGTTTGCGCGGCCGGCACCGGATCCTTTTTGGATCAGCAGGCATCCCGCTTAAATATGTCCATATACGATTTTGGTCCCACCGCTCTGAAGTCAAAACAGGCAGTTAGGATTGCCGGGCGATGCGGAGTTTTTGCCGAATCAGACATGATTCACAAGCAGCAAATGGGTTATCCCATTGAGGACATATTGATGGGATTATGTGAGGCCCTGGTTAGAAACTATTTAAACAATGTGGGTAAAGGTAAAAAGATAGAAGCACCTATAATATTCCAGGGGGGAGTAGCGGCCAATGCCGGCTTGAAAAAAGCCTTTGAAAAGATACTGCAGACTCCCATTATGATTCCTCCTCATTATGATGTAATGGGAGCCATAGGTGCCGCTATACTAGCCCGGGAATATATTGAGGACCAAGGAGTTAATACTGCCTTTAAAGGAGATTCCTTTATAATCGAAGGCCAGTTCAAGAGCAGCAGTTTTGAATGCAAAGGCTGTCCCAACCTGTGTGAAGTGGTTTGCATAAAAAGAGAGCAGGAAATTCTGGCCTACTGGGGTGATCGTTGCCAGAAATGGGAAAGCTCCCTGGGCCATAAGGAAGTGGGGTAGTAAGATTGATTACCCCACTTCTGACTTGGGTTTATCCCACACCAGAATGATAAAACCAGGTCTTTCCGTCCCGGCCCGGCGCCTTTCCTCTTCCCAAGTATAATTATCCCTTTCCAGGCCTGGAGGAATAAAAAGGCATCCCTGGCTCACAGACAAGTGGGCCGGATCTAAGTTAGCCAGGTCCTTCAAAGTATGAAAATGGGCTTTTCTAAAAATGGAATCCACATTTTCCCGAGCTTGCTGCCTGTATATTTCACCCCAGCTGCTGTCACCATTGATGGTGCCGATAAGGAGTTTACCACCCGGTTTTAATACCCGGTATAATTCCTGGTATACTGGGAGTGGATCTGGTATAAACTCCAAAGCCGCCATGGATAGCACTCCATCAAATACCTGGTCCGGAAAATTGAGCTTATGTAAATCCATCTGCAGGTACTCCAGGGATAAGTCGGCCGGGCTTTTGCTGCGAGCGATGTTTAACATTTCAGCTGATATATCAACACCGGTAACCGAGCATCCCATACGAGCTAACTTGAGACTGAAATTACCGGTACCGCAGCCCGCGTCCAGTACCCGCATACCCTTGCAGGGGGCGAAAAGGGCCAAGGCGGTATCGCTTTCCACCTGATCAATAAATCGACCGATGGGGCTAGTATACCAATCATCGTAATTACTTGCATGCTTCCCTTCAAAAATAACCTCCATTACTCTCTTCCTCCAAAATTTCCAATATTTCTTTTCTGATTTCGGGGTACCGGGAGCTGCCTCGATCCCAAAGAATTTCCCGTCTCACCACCGCCGGACGGCTGCCCAGTATATAGATACGATCTGCCAGGAGCAAGGCTTCTTCAATATCATGGGTTACGAAGAGAATGGATGACTTATAACGCTGATATAAATCCAGCAACCACAGCTGCATCTTGCGCCGGGTTATGGCATCCAGGGCTGCGAAGGGCTCGTCCAGCAATAGTATATCACTGGCGAAGAGGTAAGTGCGCAACAGAGCGGCTCTCTGCCGCATACCTCCCGAGAGTTGCCGGGGATAATAATCCTCAAATCCTTGCAGGCCAAAGTCTTCAAAATAATTTGCAGCATAGGCTCGGGCCTGCTTCCGGGGCATTCCCTTCAACAATAAAGGAATAGTCACATTATCCAGTATACTGCGCCAATCCAGTAAAAGATCTTTCTGTTGCATATAACTGACCCGGGTGCTTTTTCCGGTCCAGTCTTCTCCTTCGATTATGATCCGGCCCCTATCCGGATGCAGTAATCCGGCTATGATGTTTAACAAAGTGCTTTTGCCGCAGCCACTAGGACCCAGTACTACTACAATTTCATTTTCTCCCACCGTCAGGGATATATCGGCCAGGGTAGGCAGCTCATCCAGGGTTTTGCTTATATGCTTAACTTCGATTTTGTTCATATTCATCTTCCTGCCTGGCTACCCCAGCATTATTTGCGGGGTAGAAAATCATTGGTAAAAGCCTGGGAGGCATCGATATTTTTTTCAATCAGTTTATTCTCATACATGAAATCAACATAGTTTTTCCATACTTCCAAGTTCATTACCCCCCAAGCAGCCGCCTCAGCTTGATATTGTCCGGCTAGATACTGCTGGCTAGCCCGGACCAATTCCGGATCCAACTCTGGAACCCTTTGCAAGAGGATATCCGCAGCCTCCTTAGGGGATTCTATGGCATATTGATAACCCCTGGCCGTGGCCTTTAGGAAGCTACTGATCAAATCCGGGTCCCGGGCAATTTTATCCTCATTGGCAATCAAGACGGGAGTATAAAAATCCAGGGCTTTGATTTCATCAGCGATAGGAATAAAATTGAGATCAATATTTCTGATTTCTGCTTCTATACCAGTCCAACCCCAGTATATCATGGAAAAATCAATGTCCTTCTGAATGCTGGTAAAGAAATCGGCGGAGCCAATATTAATAAAGTTTACTTTATTGATATCCCCCTGGTATTTATCCAATAAAGCCTGGATAATAGCAGTTTCTGCCGGGGATCCCCATCCTCCGTAGGACTTTCCTTCAAAATCAAGGGGGCTTTTGATGTTTTTGTCGACAGGAGAAGCAAAGCCGGAAGTATTATGCTGTATAACCGCTGCTATGGCTACCACCGGAATATCTTGGGAGCGGGCAATGGTCACTTCTTCCTGATAGCTGACGCCAAAATCGCCTTGGCCGGAAGCAATTAACTGTGCGGTACCTCCTTCTGCCGGTTGAATTATTTCCACTTCCAAGCCTTCTTCTTCATAGTAACCCAGTTCCTGGGCTACATACAAACCAGTATGGTTGGTATTGGGAAACCAGTCCAGTAAAACCGTTATTTTTTCCTTGCTTTCATCTTGCCCATTTTGTCCTGGGCATCCAAGTGGGATTGCAAATAAGGCCAGAATTATTAAACATGATAATATCTTTTTCATAATTATCCTCCTCTTTCATTAGTTGTCTCCTTGGTGCCGATCATGCGGAATATTACTTGTATTTTTTGTTGACTATATTAAATGATTTGAATGCATAAATATGTAGGAGCCATTTGTATCTACTTATTAGCAAGCCCCCAGTGGCAGTCCAAAGGGGAAAGGGGCGGCAGATTGAGTTGAGAATCTTCTACTTAACCCGCCTACATTCACTCTTAGTTAAACGCCAATAAATCGCTCAGTATTGCTAATACCAGTAGATTGGCTTGAACCTTTATCAAACTCCTTTCCTCTCCAGCCTTAATGAGGTAATATTGTCCAAGGCCTCCTGCTTACTAGTGCTGAGTCTCCTCCAAGCTGCTTCTATTCCAGGGAATCAGCAGGTATTCTATTAGTTCCACCAGCTTAACCAGCAACAGGCTTAATATACAGATAATCAGGACTGCGGCCAGCACCTTGTCGATGGCAAAACTCTTTTGCTGGATGGTCATAAAAAATCCCAGGCCCCGCTGGGCTCCCACCCATTCAGAAATAACCGCTGCCATAATACTGTAGGTAGCTGATATTTTTAAGCCGGCAAAAAAGCCAGGTAGTGCGGCAGGAAACTTCACCATCCGGAAGGTCTGCCAGGGGCTGGCTCCCATAGATTTAAAAAGCTTTAGCTGCTCTTCATCAATGGATGTCAAACCCTGTAAGAGATTAATGGTGATGGGGAAAAAGCATACCAGGGTTACTATCAGTATCTTGGGCAGCAAGCCCCAGCCAAACCACAGAGGCAAAAGGGCCGCCAGGACTATTAAGGGTATAGTCTGGGAAATAACCAAAATGGGGTAAATAGCCTTTTTGAGCCAAGATGAGCTATCCAGTACCAATCCCATAATAAGAGCCAGGCTTATAGACAGTCCAAAGCCGTAAATGGCCTCCACCAGGGTGCTGATCGAATGATAGCCAAGCATCTCTCTTACATCCAACATGGTAGCCAAGACCTGGGAAGGAGCGGGCAAAAGCCAGGGCGGAATACCATATAATGCCACGCCCAACTCCCACAAGGCCAGGAATAGGATCAGACCCCAAATAGGATGGAGGCTATTCTTGATATTTCTTGATTTTCTCATCAATACTTACCCCATCAACCTTGTAATCGATCTTAACTATGGAAATCACTCGTTTGGAACCAGCTTCTGTACATACCCTTTGAGCTTCTATTACCAAGGCCATCAGTTCTTCCAGTTCCCCTTCCATGGTAGTCTCCATAGGACCTACCAGGTATTTTACCCCGGAGCGTTCAATCATTGCGATTACTTTATCTACTACCCCGTAAATTTCATCTTCCGGCACCACTGGCAGTACCTGCAGGCTGACGTTGACTTGGGTCATAATAAAAACCTCCTAAAATAATAAAACTGCTTAAAACCCGGGTAATAAGCAGTTAAGGTAAGAAATATGTTTCCTACGCTGGAATTACCCAGATCAGGTTCCAGGGTAAGGACACCTTTTTTGTCCACTCTCAGCCGGATTGGTCCAGCTCCCCCCTTTTTATTTAATTGTAATATTATCTCATTTATTAAATATGGTCAATTCCTTGTATTGTAGAAGCTCATATGCTAAAATAACTGAGTATCAAAAAATTTTATAAGACGAGAGGAGATAGAAGAGATGAGTAGAGACGAGCTCACCAAAATCATTCTGCCTGAGGATAAATTGCCTAAGTTTTGGTATAATGTCCAGGCAGATATGCCCAACCCTTTGTCCCCTGGTTTACATCCGGAAACCAAAGAAGTGTTAACCCCAGTTGATTTACAAGAGATATTTGCCGATGAGTTGATTGCCCAGGAAGTATCCACTGAGCGCTTTATTGAAATACCTAAAGAAGTTCGGGAAGAATATAAAAAATGGAGACCTTCTCCTTTGTTTAGAGCCCGCAGTTTAGAAAAAGCCCTGGATACACCCTGCCGTATTTATTATAAGTACGAAGGATTTAGTCCGGTAGGCAGCCATAAACTGAATTCTGCCATTCCCCAGGTATTCTTCAACAAGGTGCAGGGTATAAAGAGGATAACTACCGAAACCGGAGCCGGCCAGTGGGGGACCGCATTATCCCTGGCTTGCAAGATCTACGATATAGAAGCCATGGTATACATGGTTAGAGTCAGCTACCAACAAAAACCCTATCGCCGTATATTTATGGAGATGTATGGGGCCACTTGTGTCCCCAGTCCCAGTCCCCTTACTGCCAGCGGCCGTCAGGCATTAGCTGAGAATCCTGATACTCCAGGGACCCTGGGCCTGGCTATCAGTGAGGCAGTTGAGGATGCAGTAGGCCGTGAAGATACCAAGTATTCTCTGGGGAGTGTGCTGAATCATGTTTGCCTGCATCAAAGCATTATCGGACAGGAAGTCAAATTGCAGATGGAAATGGTAGATGACTATCCTGACATAGTAATAGGGTGCTGTGGTGGCGGCAGCAATTTTGCCGGAATTGCTTTTCCCTTTATCCCCGATAAACTGAAGGGGAAGAAGGTTCGCTTATTGGGAGTGGAACCAGCAGCCTGTCCTACCCTGACCAGAGGTGTATTTGCCTATGATCTTGGGGACGTAGCCGGTTTTACCCCTTTGTTAAAGATGTATACTTTAGGCCATAATTTTGTGCCTCCAGGCATTCATGCCGGCGGCTTGCGCTATCACGGGGAATCTCCCCTGGTTTCCCAGCTATATCATGACGGGCTTATTGAAGCTATGGCCGTATTGCAAAACGACTGTTTCTCAGCGGCTCAGCTTTTTGCTCAGACCGAAGGAATAATTCCAGCTCCTGAATCTTCCCACGCCATTAGGGCTGCCATTAATGAAGCCCTTAAAGGAAAAGAAGAGGGAGTAGCCAGGTCTATAGTATTCAATCTCAGTGGCCATGGACATTTGGACCTGGCCGCCTATGACAATTATCTATCCGGGAAAACGGAAGACGTTGAATTCCCGGAGGAAACACTGCGGGAGAGCTTGAAGAGCTTACCCCAGGTTTAAGGAATCATAGCAAAACTTATATAAATAAAATCCCGGGCTTTAAAGCCCGGGATTTTTTATCTTTACTGATTTTTCCACTTCTATTCCCTGATATTTAAAGCAGGTCCAAGGAATAATATCTTTATTACACAGCAAAAAGGAGGAACAGATATGCGCAATTTGAGTCCGGATGAGATCTTGGCATTAAGTACCTTACTTAAGGCCGAGGCCAATGGACTGGCAATCACTAAAGCATTATACAGTGCCATAGACGATCACGAATTAAAAAAGATGGCCGAGAGTGGAATGGCGGCAGGTGAATCTCGGATCAGGACTTTGCAGCAGTTTTTAAGTGAAAACCAGGTGGTAAAAGGGGGAGTGCAATAGTATGGGAAATTTGATTAATCGAGTTTTGGGTGAGATGTCTGATCAACCAGCAGATCAGACCATCTCTTACGCCATGATGGCTTCGGCCGCAGCAGCTGCCCAGGGATATCTGGCTGCCACATTGCTTGCTACTACTCCAGAACTGAGAGCCATACTCAGCAGTTTTGTCAGCCAGAAGGTGATGGAACATGAGACCCTTACGGGTTTTGTGATGAACCGTAATTGGATGAATCCTTATGATGATGCCCATAGACAGCTGGAAGCTTCTTATATTCAGTCCCAATCAATAGTAAGCCGGCAGATTTGATTCCAGCACCGCCGTCCCTTAAATGGGGAAACGCCCATAGGCATTTTAACCGCAGAGCGATCTGCGGTTAATTATTGGCTGGGGGCATTCTACCTGGCACCATCTTATTGAAACCCTATCCTCTAAGAAGTAGTATGGATATCCTTCCAGGCCCTTTACCTTAGCAATTAAATATGAACTTCAATCCCTTTATAAAAGGTAAAATCCGGAATATATCGAAATATATTATTATATGGTAGCCAGTTCATAATCTTCATCAGTAATAGAAACCGGGTCAGGTTCTATGCTACCGGGAGGTGTTTTGCAATCAATGAAAGATTATTGGCTGTAGCCAAGTTGGTTATTCCGGGACAGGTTGCTGCCGATATCGGTTCTGACCATGCCCGCTTGCCCATTTATCTGGTACAAAAGGGTATAGTACCATGGGCCATAGCCACTGAACTGAGTCGGGGACCTTTGGCCAGAACCCAGGCTGCAATTATGCTAAGCCCAGTTCGGGATTTAGTACAGCCCAGACTGGGCGATGGTTTGCAAGCCCTGGACCGGGGCGAAGCTGCCAGCATAATTATGGCCGGTATGGGTGCCGATACCATATGCCGGATACTGTCACGTGATTGGGAAAAAGCTGCTAGTTTTAGGCGTTTTGTTTTCCAACCTATGAGCCGTCCTTTTGTGTTGCGCCAGGCCTTGGCTGAGCAGGGTTGGCCTATATTGGATGAGCTGCTGGTAAGGGAAAATAAACGTATTTTTCTCATTATCAGCAGTAGCCCAGGTAACAGACCCTATAAACTATCTTCGCTGGAATTGGATATAGGACCCATCATACTGAAAAACCGGGACCGGGAACTTAACAAAATTTACCTGCAGCGGTGGATGAATAGGTACCAGGCGGTTTACCAAAGCCTTTTACAGTCCAATAGCCCGGAAACCAGGTTATTAATAGAGGATTACAAGCATAAAATAAAGGCATTGGAGGTAATAATGGATGCAGGCTAGAGTTCAGGATATTATAAGTATGATAGAAAGCTACTTCCCTTTAAGGCTGGCAGAAAGTTGGGATAATCCGGGATTACAGTTAGGATCCCGCCGTCAACCGGTTAACCGGGTGCTTATAAGCCTGGATCTGGACCTTCAAATTCTGGATTTGGCCAGGCAGGAAAAGGTAGACCTGATTGTGACCCATCACCCCCTGTTTTTTCGGGCTCCCCAAAACATTGATT